>NZ_JBJGZJ010000014.1:0-124893 GCF_054050435.1 Geodermatophilus sp. SYSU D01036
CGACCTGACAGATCGCGATATCCATCAACCAAAGGAATCCCTGCGCTCCACCACACGGTGCAGCGCCGGGGGTTTGTTACTTGGCACTGACTTTCGGCACGCTGTTGAGTTCTCAAGGAGCGGACGCGCTCGTACTCCGGCCCTCGCAGGCCCTCGTTCGAGGCGGTGACCCCACTCTAGCACCGGCTCCGCAACAGTCCGGCCCGGCGGTTTCCCGCGCCTTCCGGCCCGGTCCGTTCTCGCTCGGTGCAGGAAGAACCATACACGCCCCCGAAGAAGCTCTGCACGGGGGGTCCCCGGCGTCCCTCGCGCCGTCGTGAACCGCGGTGGACACCAGTGGAAACGGTTGGGTAGGTGGCGCCATTCCCGCCGGTCGTCGCCGGCTCAGGCCACGCCGGCCGGGCGGAACTGGACGCTCACGCGCGGCCCGACTGGCCTGCTGGTCTTCGGGATGCAGTGCTCCCAGGTGCGCTGGCAGGAGCCGCCCATCACCACGAGGTCCCCGTGCCCCAGCGGGAAGCGCAGCGTCTCGCCGCCACCGCCGGCCGGGCGCAGGAGGAGCGGCCGCGGCGACCCGAAGGAGACGATCGCCACCATCGTGTCCTCGGTGCGGCTCCGGCCCAGGCGGTCGCCGTGCCAGGCCACGCTGTCCCGGCCGTCCCGGTACAGACACATGCCGGCGGTGACGAACGGCTCGCCGAGCTCGGGCGCGTAGTGCGCGTCGAGGGCGGCGCGGGCCTCGGTCAGGAGCGGGTGCGGCAGCGTCTCGCCGCGCCCGTACCAGCGGAGCAGCCGCGGGACGGCGACCTCGCGGTCGTACATCTGCCGCCGGTCGGCCCGCCAGCCGATGTCACCGAGCAGCACCTCGAGCACCTCGTCGGACCCGGTGACCCAGCCCGGCAGGTGGTCGACCCACGCGCCCCTGCTGAGCACGTGCCGCCGCACCCGGCCCCGGAGCGGGGTGAGTGCGGCTTCCTCGGCGACGTCGAACATCGACGGCTGGTGCGCGAGCGACATGGCGGCAGGCTACGCGCGATCGAACGTGTGTACGAGCCCTCGCTACGCGGTGAGCGCGAGCGCGAAGGGCAGCACGCGGGAGGCGCCGGCCAGCCGCAGCTCCCGTCCGGCGACGGTCATGGTCCAGCGCGAGTCGGCGAGGTCGTCGACGAGCAGCACGGGCACCGGCCCCAGCTCGGCGAGCCGCGACCGCAGCTCCGGCCCGACGACGATCCGCTGCCACACCCCCGCCAGCCGGAAGGCGCTGTTCCCGCCCGGGCCGCCGGTCGGCCCGCCGTGCGCCAGGGAGAGCTCGCCCAGGTACGGCAGCCGCCCCACCCGGGCCAGGCCCTGCGCCACCCCGGTCACCAGCCGCGGGCGGCGGCGCGACGGGACCGCGACCACCGCCGCCGGCCGCTCGGCCCAGTCCCAGGCGCCGAGCACGCGGGCGCAGGCGCGCAGCAGGTCCTCGTCCGGCGGGACGTCGGACACCGAGCGCTGCACCGGGACGTCGAAGGCGGCGTCCGGGTCCTCCTCGATGCCGGGCGCCTCGAGGTCGAGGGTCACCGTGCCGCCCACGCCGTCGTCGCCGAGCAGGGTGCGCAGCCGCTGGCCCCAGCCCAGGTCGGTGAGCCGGGCGACAGCCCGGCCCGGGTCCACCTGCGCGCCCGCCGCGATCTTCCCCTTCACCTCGACGCCGAGCCGGTCGGCGCCGGTGGGCCACTGCGCCCGCGGAGCGAGCTCGACGCCCGGGCGGTCGAGCGCGGCGGAGGCCGCCTCGGCGGCGCCGGCGGGGACGTCGGTCGGGTACCAGGGGCCGGCGCAGACGTCGCAGCGGCCGCACGGGGCAGCGGTCGGGTCGTCGAGCGCCTCCTGGAGGAAGGCCATGCGGCAGCGCGCCTCGTCGACGGGCTTCGCGTAGGCGATCATCGCCCGCTGCTCGGCCTCCCGGGTGCGGGCGACGCGGGCGTAACGGTCGGCGTCGTAGACCCACGGGCGGCCGGTGGACCGCCAGCCGCCCTGCACCCGCTCCACCGCGCCGTCGACGGCGAGCACCTTCAGCAGCAGCTCGAGCCGGGAGCGGCGGACGTCGGCCACGGTCTCCAGCCGCGCCACCGACCACGCCTTCCCGTCGGCCATCGCGGACAGGACGGCGGCGGCGTGGTCCTCGCGCGGCATGGAGGAGGTGGCGAACCACTGCCAGATGGCGAGGTCCTCCGGGCCGGGCAGCAGCAGGACGTCGGCGTGCTCGACGGCGCGGCCGGCGCGGCCCACCTGCTGGTAGTAGCTGACCGGCGACGACGGCGCCCCGAGGTGGACGACGAAGCCCAGGTCGGGCTTGTCGAAGCCCATGCCCAGCGCCGAGGTGGCGACCAGCGCCTTCACCCGGTTCTCCCGCAGCGCCTCCTCGGCCTCCTTGCGGTCGGCGTCGTCGAGGCGGCCGGTGTAGGCGCGCACGTCGTGCCCGGCGTCGCGCAGCAGCCCCGCCGTCTCCTCGGCCGCGGCGACGGTGAGCGTGTAGACGATGCCGCTGCCCGGGAGGTCGCCGAGGTGAGCGGCGAGCCACGCCAGCCGGGCGCGGTCGGTGGGCAGCCGCAGGACCCCGAGGCGCAGCGAGTCGCGGGCCAGCGGGCCGCGGACCGTCGTCACCCCGACGCCGCCGGCGCCCAGCTGCTCGGCGACGTCGGCGACGACGCGCTCGTTGGCCGTGGCGGTGGTCGCGAGGACCGGCGTGCCGGCCGGCAGTGTGCCGAGCAGGTCGCGGATGCGGCGGTAGTCGGGACGGAAGTCGTGGCCCCAGTCGGAGACGCAGTGCGCCTCGTCGACGACCAGCAGGCCGCAGCGGGCGACCAGGCCGGGCAGCTGCTCCTCCCGGAAGCGCGGGTTGGTCAGCCGCTCCGGGGAGACGAGCAGGACGTCGACGTCGTCGGCCGCCAGGGCCGCGGCGACGTCGTCCCACTCGGTGGCGTTGGCGCTGGAGATCTCCACCGCGCGGATGCCGGCGCGGGCCGCGGCGGCCACCTGGTCGCGCATCAGCGCGAGCAGCGGGCTGACCAGCAGGGTGGGGCCGGCGCCGCGGCGGCGCAGCAGCGCGGTGGAGACGAAGTACACCGCCGACTTGCCCCAGCCGGTGCGCTGGACGACCAGCGCCCGCTCGGACCGCTCGACCAGCGCGGCGACGGCGGCGTCCTGCCCCTCGCGGAACACCGCGTCGGGCCGGCCGGTCAGTTCCCGGAGGACGTCGAGGGCCTCGGTGGCGAGGTCGGCGGACGGCGCGGCGGTGCTCATGGCACCCGACAGTAGGTGCGTCCCCCGACAGCGGGACCGTGTGAGCAGGACCTGGGGACGACGGGCAGGATGGGGACGATGCGACCGCCGGACAACCACGTGCACACCGGGTGGTCGTGGGACACCCCGAGCTCGGTCACGATGGCCCGCGCGTGCGAGCGGGCGGTCGCCCAGGGACTGCCCGCGATCGCCTTCACCGAGCACCTCGACTTCACCGTCTGGGGCCCCGACGACCGGGCCACCACCCTCGGCCTGGTCGACCGGCACGCCTCCCGGCACGAGCCGATCGACACCGAGGGCTACTGGGCCGAGCTCACCGAGGTCCGCGAGCGGTTCCCCGAGCTGCGCATCTGGTCCGGCGTCGAGGCCGGCGAGCCGCACCTGTTCGAGTCCAGCGTCGCCGCCCACCTGGCCGGCGCGCCCGTCGACCGCGTCCTGGGGTCGCTGCACTCGCTGCACCACGAGGGCCGGCTCTACGGCGTCGGGCAGCTGCTCTACCAGGACGCCGACGGCACCATGCGCCGCTACCTGGCCGAGGTCGTCGACATGGTGGAGAGCAGCGACGTCTTCCAGGTGCTCGCGCACGTGGACTTCCCGCGGCGGTACTGGCCCGGCGGCTCGCACCGGTACGTGGAGAAGGACTACGAGGAGGAGTACCGGGCGGTGTTCCGCGCGCTGGCCGGCACCGGCCGGGCGCTGGAGGTCAACACCAGCAGCCCGCTGGCCTCGGTGGACCAGGTGCGCTGGTTCCGCGAGGAGGGCGGCGAGGCGGTCAGCTTCGGCAGCGACGCCCACCAGCCCGGCGCGGTGGGGCAGCGCTTCAACCTCGCCGTCGACGTCGTCGAGGCGGCCGGGTTCCGGCCCGGGCGGGACCGCTTCGACTTCTGGCGCCGCTGAGCTCAGCCGGCCGCCCGGTCGAGGGCGTCGCGCCACGTGCGCCGCAGGCCGGGCGGGGCGATCAGGCGCTGGGCCAGCAGCACGGCCCGGCCGCGCAGCCCCCGGCCGCCGGTGTGGTGCATGACGACGTCGACGTGGCTGCCGCCGCCGTCGCGCGGGGTGATCCGGATGTCGCCGGTGCCGCGGTCGCAGTGGTCGCTGTCGAGCAGCGTCCAGGTGACGCGGTCGGGGTCGGTCCACTCGTAGCGCAGCAGCACCCAGAACGGGACGCCGGCGCTGCCCTCGCGGACGACGGCCCACCCCTCACCCTGCTCACGGACCTCGTACTTCGCCGGGTCGAGGGTCTTCGACCACACCTCGAGCCGCCGGTCGGTGACGTCGGTGAACGCCTCGCGGACCTGGACCGGGGTGGCGCGGGTGTCGAAGCCGAAGCGCACGCGCATCGCCGTCTCCCTCCGGGTGGCCCCGCTGCCGCGGATCGTCCCCTGCCCAGGCGGCTGACGGGTGGGACGTCGTCCCCGGCAACTACTTCACCGCTAAGAGAAACGCCGCTAGGGTCGCCGGGGTGACGTGCCGCCGCGTGGTGATCGCCCTCGGGGGCAACGCCATGACCGGACCCGACGGCTCGGCCACGCCGGAGGCGCAGCGGACCGCGATCCGCGAGGCGGCCGGCCACGTCGCCGAGGTGGTGGCCGCCGGGGTCGAGGTGGTGCTCACCCACGGCAACGGCCCGCAGGTGGGCAACCTGCTGGTCAAGAACGAGCTCGCGGCGCACGTCGTGCCGCCGGTGCCGCTGGACTGGAACGTCGCGCAGACCCAGGCGACCATCGCCTTCACCGTCGCCGACGAGCTGGACGCGGCGCTCGCCGCCCGGGGCCTCCCGCAGCGCACCGCCGGGCTGGTCACCCGCACCCTGGTCGACGCCGCCGACCCGCACTTCGCCGAGCCGTCGAAGCCGGTCGGCCGGTTCCTGCCGCGCGAGGAGGCCGAGCGCTTCCTCGCCCTCGGCCAGGTCTGGGAGGACCGCGGCCCGCGGGGCTGGCGGCGGGTGGTCGCCTCCCCCGAGCCGCGGTCGGTCGTCGACTCCCCCGCGATCCACGCCCTCGCCGCGGCCGGCTTCGTCGTCGTCTGCGCCGGGGGCGGGGGCATCCCGGTGACCGACGACGGCGGGGACGGCGCCGCGCTGCGCGGCGTCGAGGCCGTCATCGACAAGGACCTCACCGCCGCCGTCCTGGCCCGCGACCTGGACGCCGACACCCTGGTGATCGCCACCGACGTCCCGAACGTGATGGTCGACTTCGGCACGCCGGCGCAGCGCCCGCTCGGCCGGGTCACGGTGGCCGAGCTCCGCGCGCACGCCGCCGACGGCCAGTTCGCCCGGGGCTCCATGGGCCCCAAGGTGGAGGCCGTCCTCCGCTTCGTCGAGGCGGGCGGCGAGCGCGCCGTCGTCACCTCGCTCGAGAACATCGCCGACGCCGTCACCGGTGACGCCGTCGGCACCGTGCTCACCGTCGCATAGAGAAGAGGAACAGGTGCCCGCACCGATCGAGGTCCGCAAGGTCCCGCTGCACAACGTGAGCGACGCCAGCGAGCTGGCCAAGCTCATCGACGACGGCGTCATGGAGGCCGACCGGGTCGTCGCCGTCATCGGCAAGACCGAGGGCAACGGCGGCGTCAACGACTACACCCGGATCATCGCCGACCGCGCCTTCCGCGAGGTGCTGCTGGAGAAGGGCAGCCGGTCGAAGGAGGAGGTCGCGCAGATCCCGATCGTGTGGTCCGGCGGCACCGACGGCGTCATCAGCCCGCACGCCACGATCTTCGCGACGCTGCCCGAGGACGCCGTCGAGAAGACCGACGAGCCGCGGCTGACCGTGGGCTACGCGATGAGCGACGTCCTGCTGCCCGAGGACATCGGCCGCATCTCGATGGTGGAGAAGGTCGCCGAGGGCGTGCGCCGCGCGATGGAGGCGGCCGGCATCACCGACCCGGCCGACGTCCACTACGTGCAGACCAAGACGCCGCTGCTGACCATCGAGACCATCCGCGACGCGAAGAACCGCGGCAAGGACACGTACTACGACGAGCCGCACGGGTCGATGGACCTGTCCAACGGCACGACGGCGCTCGGCATCGCGGTGGCGCTCGGCGAGATCGAGATGCCGAAGCAGGAGCAGGTCATGCGCGACCTGTCCCTGTACAGCGCCGTCGCCTCCTGCTCGTCGGGCGTGGAGCTGGACCGGGCGCAGATCGTCGTCGTCGGCAACGCCCGCGGGCACGGCGGGAACTACCGCATCGGCCACTCGGTGATGAAGGACGCCCTGGACCAGGACGGCATCTGGGACGCCATCCGCCAGGCCGGGCTGGACCTGCCCGAGCGGCCGCACGTCAGCGACCTCGGCGACCGGCTGGTCAACGTCTTCCTCAAGTGCGAGGCCGACCCGACCGGCTACGTCCGCGGCCGGCGCAACGCGATGCTCGACGACTCCGACGTCTTCTGGCACCGGCAGATCAAGGCCACGGTCGGCGGCGTCGCGGCGTCGGTGACCGGCGACCCTGCGGTGTTCGTGTCGGTGGCCGCGGTGCACCAGGGCCCCTCCGGCGGCGGCCCGGTCGCCGCGATCGTCAAGGCCTGAGGCCCGAGCGGGACCCGCCGGGCGCTCCCCTGCGGGTCCCGCTCACGGCAGGATCGCGTCCACGTACCCCCGTCGACGCGCAGCGCGCCGCTGCAGCAGCGGGGCCGGGCGGTGCCCGCGCACGAACCGCCGCTGCACCTCGTCCCACGGCAGGTCGCGGCCCACGAGCGGGTGGACGAACTCCTCGACGCCGCCGGTGTGGGTGGGTCCGGCGATCACCGGGTCCACCGAGACCGCGGACCCGGCCGCCTCCGCAGACGTTGCCGCGGGAGACCGCGAGCAGCGCCGTCTCGGTGACGCCGTGGTGGACCGCCTCGGCCGGGATGGCGACCGCGGAGTCGCCGGCGGTGTACTGGACCCGGCCCCAGCCGCGCCCGCACATCCCGGGCAGGTGGGCGCGGGTCGAACTGCTCCCGACGGACGCGGTCGTGTTCCCGGGATGGTCGACCACCGCGCCGTCCTCGATCGTCCCGGCGCACGCGGCGATCCGGCCCCGCGGTGGCGCGCCCGGGCCCGCTCCGGTACACCGTCACCCGTCCGTGATCATCCCGTTTCCCCTGGATGGGGGTCGGGTAGGGGCGGATCCTGATCATTCGACGACGTGAAGTGGGCCGCTCATGGACACCGATCATCGCGAGGGTCACGGGGGACTCGTGGGCGCTGTACGCGGCGCGTTGGAGCAGTTCATGGCTCTGACGGGCCTCGAGCCCGTCGCCACCACCGGCGTGCGCCGGGACGGCGACGGGTGGTCCGTGCTGGTCGACGTCGTCGAACTGGAGCGCATCCCCTCCACGACGAGCGTCATGGCGACCTACCGGGTCGACATGGACGGCTCCGGCACCCTGACCGGGTTCGAGAGGCTGCGCCGCTTCAGCCGCGGCCAGGTGGACCAGGCATGAGCGGACCCGTCGCCCGCCGTCAGGTCGGCGTCGGCAGCGGAGCGCTCGGCCGGCAGCCCGACTCGCTGGCGGACGTGCTCGAGCGCGTGCTCGACAAGGGCATCGTCATCGCCGGCGACATCGTCGTGAACATCCTCGACATCGAGCTCCTGACCCTCAAGCTGCGCCTGTTCGTCTCCTCCGCGGAGACCGCCCGCGAGATGGGCCTGGACTGGTGGAGCCACGACCCGTTCTTCTCCGGCCGGCCCGCGCCGGCCGTCGAGGACGGCGAGCGCGACGACGGCGAGGTCGCCGCGTTGCGGGCGCGCGTCGCTGAGCTGGAGGACCTGGTCCGCCGGCAGGGCCTCGAGGCCGGCCCGGCGGCGACGGACCAGACGACGGAGCGGCGGGAGGCCGAGCAGCCGTGACCGGTCCCGACGTCCCCGACCGCCTCACCCGGGTCGCCCGCGAGCTGGGCCCCGAGGTGCTGGCGGACGCGGTCGTCCGGGGCCGCCAGCTGGCGGTCGAGCGGCTGGCCGGCCTGCTCGCCGACGCCCTGGTGGCGGAGGTCCTCGCCGGCCGGGCCGCGGGTGCGGCCCCCGCGCCGGCCGCGGCCGCCCGCCCGGAGCCCGCTGCGCCGCCCGCACCCCCTGCGCCGCCCGCACCCCCTGTGCCGCCCGCAACCTCTGTGCCGCCCGAAACCCCTGTGCCGCCCGAGCCCGCGCCGCCACCCGGGTCGGCACCGCCTCCCGTGCCTCCGCCGCGGACCGACGCGGCTCCGCTGCCGGACGAGGTGCTGTACGCCTTCGCGCTGGCCCGCGCCGACCTCCCGGTGCCCGCGGACCCGCCCGGCGCCCCCGACGGCGGGCGCCCCCTCGAGCTGGTCACCGACGGCGACCTCGGTCTGCTCGTGCGCCGCGTGCCGCGGGCCGACCTGGAGATCGACCCCGACGACCTGTCCGAGGGCGGGCGCCTGGCGCTGCTGGCCCGCGGCCACGACGCCGTCGTCCGGGCCGCCGTCGCCGCCGGCCCGGTGCTGCCGCTGCGGCTGGGCACCGCCGTCCCCGACGCGACGGCCGCCCGCCGCCTCCTGGCCGAGCACGCCGCCGTCGCCCGCGAGCAGCTGGCCCGCATCGGCGACGCCCGCGAGTGGGGCGTCCGGCTGGTCCGCCCGGCCGACGGCGAGGAGGCCGGCGACGGCGGCCCCCGCCCCGACCGCGAGGAGCTGACCGGCACGGCGTACCTGGCCCAGCGCCGGCAGGCGCTGCGCGAGCGGGACGAGGCCGCCCGCGACGCCGCCCGGGCGGCCGACCGGCTCGAGCAGGTGCTGGACCCGCACGTCCGGGAGTGCCTGCACCGCGGCGCCGCGCCGGCGTCCGGGCTGCTGCTCGACCTCGCCTGCCTGGTGGTACCGGACGCGGAGGAGGCGTTCCTCGCCGCGGTCGGGGAGCTCCGGGCCGAGCTGGAGGACGACGGACTCGCGCTGGAGGTGAGTGGCCCCTGGCCGCCGTACTCCTTCGCCGCGCTGACCGCGGAGGGTCACGGTGGCTGAGCGGACCGGGATCCTCGGCGGGGACACCAGGGGCACGAGCCTGGTCGAGCTGCTCGACCGGGTGCTGCAGCGCGGCGCCTACGTCGGCGGGGACGTCGTCATCACCCTGGCCGGCATCGACCTGGTCCGGCTGGACCTGCGCCTGCTGCTCACCGCCGTCCAGCCCCGGGAGCCGCAGCCGGCCGGCACGGAGGCCCTCCGGTGACGGGCCCCGAGCCCCCGCTCCCGCAGCGGAGGGCACCGTCCGGCGCCGCCCGCCGCCTCGAGGGCAGCGGCGAGGAGGTCGGCCGCTCGCTGGGGCGGCTGGTCGTGTCCCTGCTGGAGGTCGTCCGCCAGGTCGTCGAGCGCCAGGCGCTGCGGCGGGTGGACGTCGGCGACCTCACCGACGCCCAGGTCGAGCAGCTCGGCCGGGCGCTGATCGACCTGGAGGCCACCTTCGACGAGCTGATCGACGCGTTCGGCGTCGTCCCCGAGGACCTGTACCTGCCCCTCGACCTCACCGCGCTGGCGCGCGGTGGCACCACGGGCACCCGAGCACGGCCCCCTGACCCCGACCCGAGCAGGAGATCGCCATGACCATGTCCACGTCCTCCGTCAACCGCGCCCCCCGGCCCAGCGGCCTCGCGGACGTCCTCGACGTCGTCCTCGACAAGGGCATCGTCATCGACGCGTACGTGCGGGTGGCGCTGGTGGGCATCGAGTTGCTCACCATCGACGCGCGGATCGTGATCGCCAGCGTCGACACCTACCTGCGCTTCGCCGAGGCGGTCAACCGGCTGGACCTGCAGCCGCAGGACCAGGTCGCCGGGCTGCCGGGGCTCATCCGCGAGGTCACCCAGGGCGGGCCGAAGTCCGCGACCAAAGGAGCCCTGAGCGGCGCCCGGGAGACCGCGCAGGACGTCATCGGCTCCCTCACCGGCCGCGACCGGAACCGCGAGGAGGAGGGCGACGGCGGCTCGCGCGGCGGCGGCGAGCGCGGCGCCCCGGCGTCGCGGCGGCCGCAGAACCGGAGCTGACGGTGCTGCTCGTGCACGGCGTCGTCCGGGAGGCCGACGCCGCCGCCGTCGGCCGGGTGCCGCCCGGCCGGCTGCAGCAGCCGCGCGCCGTCGTCGCGGGTCCGCTGGCGGCGGTGGTGTCCGACGCGCCGGACGGCGAGCTGGTGGGCGACGACGCCGTCGCGCACCTCGACCTGCTGGTGACCCTGGTCGTGACCGTCCCGGTGCTGCCGCTGCCGTTCGGGACCGTCGCGCCCGACGAGGACGCCGTCCGGGCCGAGGTGCTCGAGCCGTCGGCGGACGAGCTGGCCCAGCGCCTGGACGCCGTGGCCGACCTGGTCGAGCTGCGGCTGGACCTCGACTTCGACACCGACGCCTCGGTCGCCGCGGTGAGCCGCGACGACCCGGACATCGCGCGGCTCGCCGCGCGCGCCCGGGTGCCGGGGGCCTCGCTGGCCGACCGGATGGCGGTGGGCGAGGCGGTGGCGGCGCGCGTCGCCGACCGGCAGGCAGAGCTCGCCGCCACCTGGACGCAGGAGCTGTCGGGGGTGGCCGAGCAGTCGCGTGAGCTGCACGTCGACGAGCAGGTGTCGCGGACGGCGTACCTCGTCCGGCGTGGCCGGCTCGACGACGCCGACGCCGCGGTCGCCCGGCTGCGCGAGGCCGCCGCCGGCAGCGCCAGCGTCGAGTACGTGGGCCCGATGCCCGTCTACAGCTTCCTGGACGACGTGGTCGTGGGTTCGCAGCCCGCACCCCGTTCGCGATGGGGGTGGTGAGGGAAAGCAGCACACCGTCGGTACGGGGGCCGGCGGCAGTCGATCGAGCAGTTGCACCGGGGACCGGGTCCCCGGGCGGAGAAGAGGATCACTGTGACCGAGAGTCCCACGCCGTCCGTGCTCAAGCTGGGAGCCGCCACGCTCGGTGGCTACCTGCTGGGCCGCATGAAGAAGGGCCGGGCCGCACTCAGTTTCGCCATGTGGGTCGCCGGCTCGCAGTCCGCCCTGGACCCCAAGCGCCTCCTGCGTGAGGCCCTCCTGTCCGTCGCCAGCAGCAACGAGGCCAAGGAGCTGCTGACCCAGCTGCGCGGGCCCCTGCTGCAGGCCGGCAGGAGCGCGGCGACGGCCACCTTCGACACCCAGCTCGCGGCGCTGACCAAGGCGCTCGAGCAGCGCACGGCCGCGCTGAACGAGAAGGCCGGGAAGGCCGTCGACACCGTGGGCGAGGCGGCGCTCAAGGCCACCGACACCGCGGGCGAGGCCGCCTCCACGGCCACCGACACCGCCGGCAAGGCGGCCGGCGCGGCCGGTGGCGCCGCGGGCGGCGCTGCCGAGTCCGGCACCGGCGTCCTCCGCCGTGGCCTCCGGGCGATCACCGGCAAGGGCAAGGGCAAGGAGGACGAGGAGCAGGAGGACACCGGCAAGGCCGCGGAGGCGGAGGAGGACACCGCCGAGGGCCAGGACACCGGCACCGCCGAGGACCAGGACACCGGCACCGCCGAGGACCAGGACACCGGCACCGCCGAGGACCAGGACACCGGCACCGCCGAGGACCAGGACACCGGCACCGCCGAGGACCAGGACACCGAGGACACCGGCACCGACGAGGACCAGGGCGCCGGGGACGCGGGATCCGAGGACGCGGGGTCCGAGGACGAGGGCGTCCCCGACGACCGGGCCGAGGAGGACACCGGCGCGGCCGAGGACGAGGCGGAGTCCGGCGAGGACGAGGGCGACGAGGACCTCACCGCCGAGGACGAGACCTCGGAGGAGGACGAGGAGTCCGACGAGGAGTCCGACGAGGACACCGACGAGGACACCGACGAGGACACCGACGAGGACACCGACGAGGACACCGACGAGGACGAGTACGAGGACGAGGACTCCTACGACGCCGAGGAGGACACCGAGTCCGACGAGGGCGACGAGGGCGACGACGACCTCACCGCCGAGGACGAGACCTCGGAGGAGGACGAGGAGTCCGACGAGGACACCGACGAGGACACCGACGAGGACACCGACGAAGGCGAGGAGGGCGCGACCGCCGAGGACGACACCTCGGCCGAGGACACGTCCGGTGAGGACGAGTCCGAGGACGAGACGTCCGACGAGGGCGGCGACCGCACCCCCGACCCGGGTCACGCCGACGTCGACGTCGACCCCGGCCAGGCCGGCGGCTCGCCCGGTGACGACACGGACGGCGGCGACACCGACAGCGCCGCCGGGGGGACCGCCGGCGGGGGCAACGCCTCGCAGGACCTCGGGGGCGACGACGAGGGCGACGACGAGGAGCAGCAGGAGACCCCGCTGCCGCCGCGGCGTGCGGCCCGTCGTCCGCAGAGCCGTCAGGGCCGAGGGGACCGGGCGCAGGGCGACCGGGCGCAGTCCTCGGAGGCTCCCCGCCGGCGGCCCCGGCCGACCGGCGACGCCGCGTCCGGCAGCGGCCAGGAGGCCGCCGGCCGTGACGAGGGCCGCCAGACCGAGGCCGAGCCGGCACGCCGCGCCCGGCCGCAGGGCCGCACACCCCGTCGTCCGCGCACGGAAGGAACCCGCGCATGACCAGCACCGAGAACCAGGAGAACCAGGAGACCGGCGGCGGCGGAGGTGGCGGGGGCCTGCTCGGCGGGCTCGCCCACAACCCGGTGATCGGCCGCCTCGGTGACGCGGCGAAGGACTACGCCAAGGCCCGCGCCACCGACGCGGTGAAGTCGCTCGGCAGCAAGGTCGGCGGCGTCACCGACAACCTCAAGGAGAAGGCCGACGGCGGCGGCTTCGTCGCCCCCGCCGCGATGGGCGCGATCTCCCGGGTGGCCCAGGGCGACAGCCCGGTCAAGGCCGTGCTCGGCGGCGTGGGCACGGGCGTCAAGGAGAAGGTCAAGGGCCTGTTCCGCAAGGGCGGCGGCGCCGGCGGCAACAAGAAGTTCGTCAACATCGTCGAGGACGTCTACGTCGGCGTCCCGGTGAACGTCGCCTACGACCAGTGGACGCAGTACCAGGAGTTCGCCAGCTTCATGAAGGGCGTCGACTCGGTCGACCAGGCCGACGAGGTGTCCAGCAACTGGCGGGTGAAGGTGTTCAAGTCCCGCCGGAACTGGAAGGCGACCGTCACCGAGCAGATCCCGGACCGGCGGATCGTCTGGACCACCGAGGGCGCCAAGGGCACGACCAAGGGCGTCATCACGTTCCACCCGCTGGCCGACGACCTCACGCAGGTCCTGCTGGTCATGGAGTACTACCCGCAGGGCCTGTTCGAGAAGACCGGCAACATCTGGCGGGCCCAGGGCCGCCGCGCCCGGCTGGACCTCAAGCACTTCCGGCGCTTCATCATGATGCGCGGCGAGGCGACCGGCAGCTGGCGCGGGGAGATCCGGGACGGCGAGGTCGTCCGCGGCCCCGACGAGCCGGAGCCGGACGAGACCGGCGCCGAGGCCCCGGAAGAGGCCGAGGACCAGGACGAGACCGGCTACGACGAGGAAGCCGGGTACGAGGAGGAGGAAGCCGGCGAGGAGGAGCCCGGCGAGGAGGAGGGCGCTGAGGAAGAGGAGCCCGAGGAGGCTCCCGAGGAGGCCCCGGAGGAGGCCCCCGAGGAGGAGCCGGCTCCCGAGGAGCAGCCCTCCGGCGACGGGGGCGGGGCGCCCCAGCGGCGACGGGCGCGGCGGCCGGCACCCGCCGGCACCCGCTGAGAGGAGGAGACGATGTCCCAGACCGAGAACGGCGAGGTCCCGGCGTCGCTGCGTGAGGCGGCGATCTCGCTCAGCGTCCGGGAGGAGGTCCTCGACGTCCTCCTGGAGAAGATCGAGACCGACCACTACCCGTCGGCGACGATGATGGACGACGTCGAGGCGCTCCTCACGCCGTGGCGCAAGCAGGAGTACGCGGAGATCCTGCTGGCCAAGATCCGCCAGGACCGGTTCCCCAGCCGGTCGCTGATCCAGCGGCTGGTCCGCCTGTCCTCCTGAACGACCGTCGCCGGCCGGCGTCGGGGCCCCTCGGGGCACCCCGGCGCCGGCCGGTGGCGTCTGTGCGGCCGGGCGGCCGGGCGGCCGCGCGGGACCGGGGGAGGCCGGACGGCGCCGGCCCGTTAGCGTCGGGGCACGCCGACGGAGCCGGAGAGGGTGCGGATGATCGACAAGCGGGTGGGGTCACTGGCCGACGCCGTCGCGGGCATCGAGGACGGCGCGACCGTGTTGATCGGCGGGTTCGGCGCCTCCGGTGTCCCGGTGGAGCTGGTGCACGCGCTGCTCGACCAGGGGACCACCGACCTCACCGTCGTCACCAACAACGCCGGCTCGGGCGAGACCGACGTCGCGGCGCTGCTGCGCGAGCGGCGGGTGCGCAAGATCGTCTGCTCGTACCCGCGCTCGACCGGCTCGATCTGGTTCGAGGAGCGCTGGCGCGCCGGCGAGGTGGAGCTCGAGCTGGTCCCCCAGGGCACGCTCAGCGAGCGGATGCGCGCCGCGGCCGCCGGCCTCGGCGGGTTCTTCACTCCGACCGGCGCCGACACCCGCCTCGCCGAGGGCAAGGAGGTGCGGGTGATCGACGGCCGGCGGCACGTCTTCGAGGAGCCCCTGCCCGGCGACGTCGCCCTGGTCCGGGCCGCGCGCGCCGACCGCTGGGGCAACCTCGTCTACCGCACCGCGGCGCGGAACTTCGGTCCGACGATGGCCGCGGCCGCCGCGCTGACCGTCGTCCAGGTGGACGAGTTCGTGGAGCTGGGCGCGCTGGACCCGGAGGCGATCGTGACGCCGGGGATCTTCGTGGACCGTGTCGTGGAGGTGGGCAGGGCGTGAGGCTGGACACGCGGGACGTCGCACGGCGGATCGCCCGGGACATCCCCGACGGCGCCTACGTCAACCTCGGCATCGGCCTGCCCACGCTGGTCGCCGACTGCGTCGGGGACGACAAGGAGGTCGTCTACCACTCGGAGAACGGCATCCTCGGGATGGGCCCCGCCCCGGCGCCGGGCGAGGAGGACCCCGAGCTGATCAACGCCGGCAAGCAGCCGGTGACCCTCCTGCCCGGCGGGGCGTTCTTCCACCACACCGACGCGTTCCTCATGATGCGCGGCGGCCACGTCGACGTGACCGTGCTCGGCGCCTTCCAGGTCTCCGAGCACGGCGACCTCGCCAACTGGGCGACCGACGACGTCACGCACCCGCCGGCGGTCGGCGGCGCGATGGACCTCGCCGTCGGCGCGAAGCGGGTGCTGGTCATGACGACGCACACGACCAAGTCCGGTGAGCCCAAGCTCGTGCCGCGCTGCACCTACCCGCTCACCGCCGCGGGCGTGGTCGACCGCGTCTACACCGACCTCGCCGTCCTCGACGTCACCGCCGAGGGGTTCCTGGTGCGCGAGATGGTGGCCGGGCTCAGCCGCGACGACCTGCAGGGCGCCACGGCCGCCCGGCTGTCCTTCGCCGACGACGTCGGGGTGCTCCTGCCGGGTCAGCGGGAGTAGTACTCCACGACCAGCTGCTCCTCGCACACCACCGGGACCTCCTCGCGGGCGGGCACGCGCTCCACCCGGGCGGTGAGGTCGGCCAGCCGCACCTCGAGGTAGGCCGGGGCGGTGGCGTGCGCGCCGGCCGCGGCGACCTGGAACGGCTCCCGGGTCCGCGACCGCTCGGCGATCGAGATCCAGTCGCCCGGGCGCAGCCGGTAGGACGGGCGGTCCACCCGGCGGCCGTTGACCAGCACGTGCCGGTGGGTGACGAACTGGCGGGCCTGGTAGATGGTCCGCGCGAACCCGGCGCGCAGCACCGTGGCGTCCAGCCGCGACTCGAGGTCCTGGATCAGCGCCTCGCCGGTCTTGCCACCCGTCCGTCGGGCCCGGTCGAACGCCCGGCGCAGCTGGGTCTCGCTGACGTCGTACTGCGCCCGCAACCGCTGCTTCTCCAGCAGCCGGGTCGAGTAGTCGCTCTGCTGCTTGCGCTTGCGGCCGTGCTCGCCCGGCGGGTAGGGGCGGCGCTCGAAGTAGCTCACGGCCTTCGGGGTGAGCGGCAGGCCGAGCCGGCGGCTGAGCCGGACCTGGGGACGCGGGGTGTTCAACCGGACCTCCGTAGTGAACTTAGGTTAGGTTCACCTTACCCGCATCCCGACACCCGAGGTGATCGATGACCGCCGGCCCCTCCCCCCGCGCCGGTTCGGGCACCACCGGCATCCCGCAGCCCTCCCCCGCCGAGCGCGCCCGCACGGTGGCCGCCCGGGCCTCGGCGGCGCTGCACGCGGTCGGCGTCGGCGCGGTCGAGGTCACGGTCACCGGGACGACGGCGGCCGGGCAGGTGCTCGTCGTCGTCCCCGCGGACGGGCGCCTGGCGGCGGCGCTGCGGACCTCGCCGCTGGGCGACCTGCCGGCGCGGCTGACCGTCACCGAGCACGCCCTTCCCGGTGCAGCACCCGGTGCGCGGGCAGGTGGAGCTGTCCGGCTGGCTGACCCCCGTGCACCCGGCCGGCGTGCAGGCGGCGCTGCTGGACCTCGCCGACGTCCGCCCCTCGGACGCGCTGCTCGACGTCGGCCTGGGCGCGGTGCTGCTGCGCCTGGACCTCGCCGAGGTGCTGCTCACCGACGCCGGGACGTCGGCGGAGGTGGAGCCCGAGGACTTCGCGGACGCGCGGCCGGACCCGGTGAGCGCCGCGGAGTCCGGCCTCGCCGCCGCGCACGCCGGTGCGCTGGACACCCTGCTCGCCCGGGTGCGGGCCTGGGCCGGCCCGCGCGACGACGTCCGCCTGCTCGGGCTGGACCGGCACGGCGTGCGGTTCCGCGTCGAGGCGCGGCGCTCCTGCCACGACCTGCGCGTGCCGTTCCGGGCGCCGCTGACCGGCGGGGAGGGCCTGGCCGCCGCGCTGGACACCCTGCTCACCTGCGGTCCGGCGTAGCGGTCATCGCCGGGCGAACCAGCTGCCCTCCGGGATCTCCAGCGCGGGCCGCGGTCGATCCGGGCCGCGCCGTCGGGGCGGCTCCCACGGCCACAGCTCGACCACGCCCTCGGCGGCCGCGCGGATCGCTGTCCCGTCGATCACCGTGCTGGTCTCCGGCAGGCCGAGCTCCGGGCACCACACGACGACCGTCAGCGGCCCGGCCGGCGGCAACGGGGACAGCCACCAGGAGTGGTCCACGGAGTACTCGCTGCCCGAGCCGCTCCCCTGGGTGAAGACGACGTCGCCGCCCCACTCCGCCTCGCCGGTGTTGTCCACCCGGGTGCCGTCGGCCAGCTCGAGTCCGAGGAGCAGCGGTGGCGCCCCGGGGCTGGGCTGCCAGAGCACCTCGTGGAGCTCGGTCCCGGACAGCGTCCCAGGACGGACGCGGACGGCGAGGTCGAACGCCAGGCCCGTCGAGTGGACCTGCATCCCCACCAGGGCCACCACGGCGTCGTCGGTGCGGGCGAGCAGCACGTTCTGCGGCAGGGCCACCGGCAGCTCGTTCTGTGGCGCGCCCATCCGCCGCAGGTCGTCGTCGTCCGGTTCGCCGTCCGGCCAGGCGCTGGTCCACATGCAGCGAGCCTGGTGCGACCGCCCGGGCCTCGGCAAGGTGACCGGGTGCGGGTCAGGCGGCGGCGCGGGCCTCCTCGGCGAGCGCGGCCAGCGCCTGCTCGAAGCACTCCCGCGGCGGCTGCACGAGGCCCGCGCCGACCTGACCGGTGCCGGCGACCCGCCCGGCCATGCCGGTGTTGATCTGCGGCAGCCAGCCGGTCCGGGCCACGGCGAGGACGTCGATGCCGGTCGGGGCGCCGCGGAAGCCGAGGATCGGGATCGCCATCGCCGGGTTCTCGGCCAGGGTGAGCTGGTACATCCGCTCGGTGGTGGCCAGCGCGTCGGGCACGGTGCCGCCGACGAAGCGCACGATCGCCGGCGCCGCGGCCATCGAGAACCCGCCGACGCCGTAGGTCTCCATGATCGCGGAGTCGCCGATGTCGGGGTTGGCGTCCTCGGGGCCGTAGTCGCCGAGGAACAGGCCGACGGGCGTCTGCGCGGGGCCGGTGAACCAGCGGTCGCCGGTGCCGGCGGTCTGCACGCCGAACTCGGTGCCGTTGCGCGCCATCACGGTGACCAGCGTCGAGCCGGGGACGTCGCGGGCGGCGTCCATCGCCAGCTTCGCCGTCGGCATGCCGAGGTTGAGGAAGAAGTGCTCGTTGCCGCCGATGAAGCGCAGCGCGGCGGCGACGTCGTCGGACGGTGCGTCGAGCGCGGCCAGCGCCGGGGACAGCTCGCGCAGCGTCATCAGCGACCCGGCGCGGTTGCGGTTGTGCCCCTCGTCGCCCATCTGCAGCATCTGCGCGAGCACGGCCTTGACGTCCAGCGGCTCGGCCATCGAGCGCACCGCGCGGGCCAGCAGCGGGCCGAGGACGTCGCGCATCCAGGCCAGCCGGGTGAGCACCTCCTCGTTGAAGGCGCCCATCCGCAGCACCTTGCCGAGGCCCTCGTTGAGGTTGCAGTAGGCCCGGCCGCCGTTGACCGGGTCCTCCAGGCACCACGCCCACATCGACGGCGAGGTCACCCCGGCCATCGGGCCGACGGCGGAGCGGTGGTGGCACGGCTCGAGCTCCACGCCGCCCGAGGCGAGCAGCGCCTCCGCCTCCTCCACCGTCGACGCCCAGCCCTCGAACAGGCAGGCGCCGACGAGCGCCCCGCGCATCGGGCCCGACGCCGCCTCCCAGGTCAGCGGCGGGCCGGAGTGCAGCAGCGTGCGCCCCTCGAGGCCGAGCACCTCGCGGGCCGGGCGGACGTCGACCAGCACCGAGCCCGCGGCCAGCACCCGCTCGACCGCCGTCCGGTTGGCCGCCGCGCGGCGCGGGTCCAGCGCCAGCGCGGCGAGGTCGGCGGCGTCGCCGAAGCCGGGCGGCCGCCAGTCCACGTCGGCCACCGAGGCGCCCTGGGCGCGCAGCGCGCCGGAGAAGACGTCGACGCCCGCGGCCACCACCGCCGGCGGGCCGTCCAGCAGACCACCCAGGCTCATCGCTGCGCTCCCAGCAGGTCGAGGGCGTACCGCGTGGCCGCGGCGTTGGAGGCGAAGACCGCGGCGCCGGCCGCGGCGAGGGCGTCGGCCTGGCGGCTCCAGCCCTGGGGGTCGGCCTCGGTGCCGACCAGCGCGACGACCACCGGCAGCTGCGCGCGCTCGCGCGCGGCGGTCAGCGCCGGGGCGAGGGCCGCCGCCGGGTCGGCGTCGGCGCCGTGGCCGAGGACGACGTCGAGCAGCAGCACGGCGGGCTCGCCGGAGTCGGCCAGCCGGGCGATCGCCTCCAGCCGCAGCGTCGGGTCGATCATCGGGTGGGCGCGGCCGACGGTCAGGGCGTCGTCGCCGAAGTCGATCACCACGTGCCCGCGGGCGGACAGGTCCGTCCCGAGGTCCAGGTCCGGCCGCAGCGGGGTGTTGGAGCGGACGTCGCCGAGCACCGGGGCGGCGAGGAGCATCGCCTCGTCGGCCAGCGTGCCGCCGGAATAGAGGCCCTTGAGGACCGCGCCGGGCAGCGCGGCCTCCGCCGGCCCGGGCCGCGACGGCCAGACCGGGACGTCGAGCCCCATGTCGGCCAGCAGCGCCTCGACCGCAGCGGTGAGGTCGGGCGTCTCCGGCGACAGCGCGGCCGACCGGACCGGCGTGGCCAGCCCCGCGGCGGCCCGCTCCACCGCCTCGGCCACCGACGGCGCCGGCGGCTTGGAGACGACGAGCACCCGCTCGGTGGCCGGGTCGGCGTCCAGCGCCGCCAGCGCGTCGAGGGTGGCCAGCCCGCCGACGGCCTCGGACAGGTCGCGCCCGCCGACGCCGATCACGTGCGAGACGCCGACGCCGGCCGCGTCGAGCAGGCAGGACACCTGCTGCGCGCCGGTCCCCGACGCCGCGACGACGCCGACCGGGCCGGGGCGCACCACGTTGGCGAAGCCGAGCGCGACGCCGGAGACGATCGCGGTGCCGCAGTCGGGGCCCATGACCAGCACCCCGGCGGCGTGCGCGGCGCGCTTGAGCGCGACCTCCTGCTCCACCGGGACGCCGTCGGAGAAGACCAGCACGCTGCGGCCGGCGGCGATCGCGTCGGCGGCCTCGAGCGCGGCGTACTGCCCGGGGACGCTGACGATCGCCAGCGCCGGGGCGCCCGGCTCGAGGTCGTCGAGGCCGGCGCCGATGGTGCGGGCCGGCTGGGCGTCGGCGGTGGCGCGGGAGCGCTCGCGCTCGGCCAGGGCGGCGTCGACGGCGGCCACCGCGGCGGCCAGCGCGTCGTCGTCCACGGCCCGGACGGCGATCAGCAGCTGGTCGGGCGCGGGGGTCCCCTCGGGCGCCAGCCCCATGCCCGCGGCGAGCTCGACGTTGAGCGGCGTGGCCATGGCGACGAGGACGGCGGTGACGCCCTCGCGGGCGCCGACGTCGCGGCTGACCTGCATCAACCGCACCGAGTCGGCGTAGACGCCGCTGCGCAGGGAGACGTGCCGGACGCCCTCTCCGGGGCCTGGATCGCTCACCCCGCCGACCGTACCGGGAGATCCCTCAGCGGTGAGATATCGACGGCGCAACGATCTTGTTTCCGGCCGAACATTTAGCGCTGAGGCACTTTCGCACCGGCGTGTCGCGTGACACTGTGACGGCCTCCCGGGGGTGGCGGCACCTCCCGGCCCGCATCGGCTGTGCCTCGCGAGGAGGACCCCATGGCGTTCGGTTGGAAGCTCTACGGCGACGGCAAGACGCCGCCGCTGGGCGAGGCCGTCGCGCCCGACGAACGACTGTCGTGGCCCCGCACCATCGGCATCGGCGCCCAGCACGTCGTCGCCATGTTCGGCGCGACCTTCGTCTTCCCGATCGTCATGGGCCTGGACCCGAACCTGGCGATCATGATGAGCGGGATCGCGACGATCATCTTCCTGCTCATCGTGAACGGGAAGGTGCCGAGCTACCTGGGCACGAGCGCCTCGTTCGTCGGTGGCGTCGTCGCCGTCCGGGCGCAGGGGGGCGACTCCGGCGACGTCGTCGGCGCGATCCTGGTCTCCGGCGTCGTGCTGGCGCTGGTCGGCGTGCTCATCCACTTCGCCGGGGTCCGGTTCCTGCACGCGATCCTGCCGCCGGCGGTGACCGGCGCGGTCGTCCTCCTGATCGGCTTCAACCTGGCCCCGGTGGTCGCCGGCATCTACTGGCCCCAGGACCAGTGGGTGGCGCTGGCCACGATGTCCTTCGTCATCGTCGCCTCGCTGCTGCTGCGCGGCTTCTGGGCCCGCATCTCGATCCTGCTCGGCCTCGTCTTCGGCTACCTGCTGTCGATCCTGCTCGACGCGACCGCCGGCCAGATCACCTCGCCCGACGGCACCGGCGAGGTCGTCACCCGCGACCGGATCAACTTCGACTCCGTCGCCCAGGCCGACTGGTTCGGCCTCCCCGACTTCACCGCGCCCAGCTTCTCCCTCAACTTCAGCCTCCTGGTGCTGCCCGCCGTCATCGCGCTGGTCGCGGAGAACGCCGGCCACGTGAAGGCCGTCGCCGAGATGACCAAGCGCGACCTGGACCCGTACATGGGCCGGGCGATCGCCGCCGACGGTGTCGCCACCGTCGTGGCCTCCTCGGTCGGCGGCTCCCCGACCACCACCTACGCCGAGAACATCGGCGTCATGGCCGCCACCCGCGTCTACTCGACGGCGGCCTACTACGTGGCGGCGCTCGTGGCGATCCTGCTCGGCCTCTGCCCGAAGTTCGGCGCCCTGATCAACATCATCCCGGGCGGCGTGCTGGGCGGGATCACCGTCGTCCTCTACGGGATGATCGGCCTGCTCGGCGCGAAGATCTGGAAAGAGAACCGGGTCGACTTCGCCAACCCGATCAACCTGGTGCCGCTCGCCGCGGGCATCATCATCGCCATCGGCAACGTGAACCTGCAGATCACCGACACCTTCTCGCTGGGCGGCATCGCCCTGGGCACGATCGTGGCGGTGCTCGGCTGGCACGTCGCCCGCGCCCTCGCGCCGGCGGAGATGAAGGCCGCGCTCCTGGCCGAGCGGGAGTACGCCGGTGGCACGGGTCCCGCGCTCGGCCACGCCGGGGCGCACGAGTACGGCCCCCGCGGACGCGAGTACAGCGCCGACCCGTCGTCGGTGGACGAGGTGGGCCGGCCCGGTGTCGACACCCGCAAGGGGACGCTCGACAGGTGAAGCCCGCACCCTTCCGCTACGCCGACCCCCGGTCCCTCGACGAGGCGCTCGACGTCCTGGCCGCCGAGCCCGGCGCCAAGGTGCTCGCCGGCGGGCAGTCGCTGCTGCCGCTGCTGGCGATGCGCCTGGCGGCGCCGGCCACGCTGGTCGACGTCAACCGGGTGCCCGGCCTCGACGCCGTCGAGGCGACCGGGGACGGCGTGCGGGTGGGCGCCCTCGTCCGGCACGCGCAGCTGCTCCGCGACAGCCCTGACGCGAAGGCCGCCGCCCGGGTCCAGCCGCTGCTGGCCCGGGCGACGGCGAACGTCGCCCACCCGGCCATCCGCAACCGCGGGACGACGGTCGGGTCGATCGCGCACGCCGACCCCTCCGGGGAGATGACCTCGGTGCTCGCCCTCACCGGCGGCTCGGTGACCGTGGCCACGCCGGCCGGCCGGGAGACCGTCGGCTGGCAGGACCTGTTCGTCGGGCCGCTGGAGACCTCGCTGCCCGGCGGCGCGGTCGTCGTCGACGCCTTCTTCCCCGCCCTGCCCGAGCGCTCGGGCACCGCCTTCGCCGAGATCGCCCGGCGCAAGGGGGACTACGCCGTCTGCGGGGCCGGCGTCGTCGTGACCCTCGACGCGGAGCGCCGGGTGGCCGCCGTCCGCGCGTCCTACCTGTCGGTCGGGCTGGTGCCCGAGGTGCACGACCTCACCGAGGCCGTCGCCGGCAAGCCCGTGGACAGCGCCGACTGGGCCGCGGCCGGCGCGCTGGCCCGCACGCTGGTCGACCCCGACACCGACATCCACGCCAGCGCCGACTACCGCCGGCTGCTGGTCGGCGTGCTCACCGAACGGACACTCGCCGACGCGGCCGCCGAGGCGATCGAGAGGACCGCTGCATGACCTCCGTCGACACGGAGCGGACCGTCCGCGTGACGGTGAACGGCGTCCCGCGGGAGGTGACCGTCCCGGTGCGCCGGGTGCTCGCCGACGCGCTGCGCGACGACCTCGGGCTGACCGGCACGCACGTCGGCTGCGCGCACGGCGTCTGCGGCTCGTGCACGGTGCTCGTCGACGGCGACCCGGTGCGCTCCTGCCTGGTGCTCGCCGTACAGGTCGACGGCGCGGAAGTGACCACCGTCGAGGGCCTGGCCCGCGAGGACCACCAGGGCGGGCAGGTGCT
Source organism: Geodermatophilus sp. SYSU D01036 (assembly GCF_054050435.1). Taxonomy (NCBI): domain Bacteria; kingdom Bacillati; phylum Actinomycetota; class Actinomycetes; order Geodermatophilales; family Geodermatophilaceae; genus Geodermatophilus; species Geodermatophilus sp. SYSU D01036. The sequence continues at coordinate 23,524 of NZ_JBJGZJ010000014.1, forward strand.
CCACCCGGTGCAGGAGGCCTTCCGCGAGTGCCACGCCCTGCAGTGCGGGTTCTGCACGCCGGGCTTCCTGGTGACCATCGCCGCGGGCCTCGAGGCGCGGGACGCGGGCGCGGAGATCACCGAGGAGGAGGTCGACGAGCTCGTCGGCGGCAACCTCTGCCGGTGCACCGGCTACGCCAACATCAAGAAGGCCGTCCGGCACGCCGCCGCCGCGATGCGGGAGGAGGCACGGTGACCACCAAGCTGTTCGGGGAGCCGGTCCGCCGGCGCGAGGACGCCCGCCTCATCACCGGCCGCGGCCGGTACCTCGACGACATCGGCGCCGGCGCGCTGGCCGCGGCCTTCGTGCGCAGCCCGCACGCGCACGCCCGCGTCGTCGACGTCGACGTCGAGGCGGCGCTGGACGTCGAGGGCCTGGTCGCGATCTACACCTACGAGGACCTCACCGGCCCGATGGCCGAGCCGCTGCCCGTGCTCATCCCCCACCCCCAGCTGCACGCGCCGCGCACCGGGTACCCGCTGGCCAACGGCGAGGTCAACCACGTCGGCGAGCCGGTCGTCATGGTCGTGGCCACCGACCGGTACGTGGCCGAGGACGCCGCCGAGCGGATCGTCGTCACCTACGAGGAGCTGCCGGTCGTCGTCGGGGTGGACGCCGCCCGGGCGGCCGAGCACGCCGTCCACGAGGAGATCCCCGACAACGTCGCCGCCCGGCACCACCAGGAGACCGGCGACGTCGAGCCGGCACTGGCCGCCGCCCCGCACACGCTGTCGTTCACCCAGTACATCGAGCGCAGCGCCTGCACGCCGCTGGAGGGCAAGGGCGTGCACGCCCGCTGGGACGCCGACGACGGCAGCCTGCGCGTGCACTCCAGCACCCAAGCCTCGACGTCGGTGCGCGCGGCGATCGCCGCCAAGCTCGAGCTGTCGCTGGACCGCGTCGAGGTGATCGCGCCCGACGTCGGCGGCGGCTTCGGCGTCAAGATCGTGCACCCGTGGCCCGAGGAGCTGCTGGTGCCGATGGCGGCGATCCGGCTGGGCCGCGAGGTCAAGTGGGCCGAGGACCGGCGCGAGCACTTCGTCTCCAGCGCCCACGAGCGCCAGCAGCGGCAGGAGATCACCGTCGGGTACGACGACGACGGCCGGATCACCGCGCTCGACGTGCACGTCTGGCACGACAACGGCGCCTACACGCCCTACGGGATCATCGTCCCGATCGTGACGGCGACCCAGCTGGTCGGCCCGTACGTGATCCCCGTGTACCGGGTGGTCGTCGAGAGCGTCTACACCAACACCGTCATCGTCACGCCCTACCGCGGGGCCGGGCGGCCGCAGGGCTGCTACGCGATGGAGCGGACGATGGACCGCATCGCCGACGCGCTCGGCCTCGACCGCGCCGAGGTGCGCCGGCGGAACCTGATCACGCCCGACCAGTTCCCCTACGACCACCGCCTGACGTTCCAGGACGGCCGGCCGGTGATCTACGACTCCGGCGACTACCCCGGGCTGCTGGACAAGCTCGTCGCGCTGGTCGGCTGGGACGAGGCCGCCGCGCTGCGCGCGGACGCGCAGGCGCGCGGGAAGCTGCTCGGCGTCGGCATGGCGCTCTACGTGGAGGGCACCGGGCCCGGGCCCTACGAGGGCGGGCACGTGCAGGTGCTCGGCAGCGGCAAGGTGCTGGTCTCCACCGGGCTCACCTCACAGGGCCAGGGGCACGAGACGGTGTTCGCGCAGATCGTCGCCTCCGAGCTGGGGGTGCCGATCGAGGACGTCGAGGTGCACACCGGCGACACCCGGCGCTTCGGGTACGCCGTCGGCACGTTCGCCTCCCGGGCCGCGGTGATGAGCGGCAACGCCGTCGCGCTGGCCGCCCGCGGGGTGCGGGAGAAGGCGCTGCGGATCGCCGCCGAGGTGCTCGAGGCCAACCCCGAGGACCTGGAGATCGACGAGGGTCTGGTGCAGGTCAAGGGGACGCCGGGGGCGTCGATCCCGCTGCGCACGGTCGCCGTCCTGTCCAACCCGCTGCGCTACGCGTTCGACGAGGCGGCCAAGCAGGCCACCCAGTTCGCCACGCACGACGACAGCAAGCCGCCGGTCGCGCCCGGGGACGCGCCGGGCCTGGAGCACCGCGACTACTACTCGCCGATCCGCTCGACGTTCGCCTCCGGCGCGCACGCCGCCGTGGTGGAGATCGACCCGCGGACGTGGGAGATCGACGTCGTCCGGTACGCGGTCGTGCACGACTGCGGCAACGTGGTGAACCCGATGATCGTCGAGGGCCAGGTGCACGGCGGCGTCGCCCAGGGCGTGGGCGGGGCGCTGTACGAGCGGATGGCCTACGACGCCGACGGGCAGCTGCAGAACGCGTCGTTCATGGACTTCCTCATGCCCTATGCCTCCGAGGTGCCCGACGTGGTCATCGACCACCAGGAGACGCCGTCGCCGCTCAACCCGCTGGGGATCAAGGGCGCCGGCGAGGCGGGGGTCATCCCGGGGACGGCGGCGATCGCCTCGGCGATCGAGGACGCCACCGGACGGCGGATCGCGTCGATGCCGATCTCGCCGACCGAGCTGTACGACCTGATGAGAGACGAGACGGCGGAGCGGACGCAGGCGTCCCTCCAGACGGGAGTGCCCGCGTGAACCTCGACGGCTCGGCGGTGCTGCACGGCACGCCCGAGGAGGTCTGGAGGGTCGTCACCGACCCGGCCGTGCTCGCGCGGACCATCCCCGGCTGCGAGTCGCTGCAGCGCACCGGCGAGGACGAGTACCGGATGGACGTCTCGGTCGGCGTGGGCGCCATCCGCGGCACCTACGCCGGCGAGGTCCGGCTGACCGACCAGCAGCCGCACTCGTCCTACGTCATGCACGCCTCCGGCGCCGGCGCCCCGGGCAACGTGCGGGCGAAGGTGGACATCGCCCTGGAGCCGCACGAGGAGGGGACGACGCTCTCCTACTCGGCCGACGCCGTCGTCGGCGGGCCGGTGGCCGGGGTGGGGCAGCGGATGATCTCCGGCGTCGCCAAGCGGATGGCCGGGCAGTTCTTCGCCGCGATCGACCGCGAGCTCACCGAGGGCGCCCCCGTGGCCGTCGCGCCGGCCGCCGCCCGCGCGACCTCGGCCGCGGCGAGCTCCACCGAGGCGCCCGCGGCCGCTCCCGCGGGGGCGCCGGCCGCGCCCGAGCCGCAGGTCTTCCGCGGCGCGAAGGCCCCGGCGGCGGCGCCGTCGTCGGAGCTGCAGACCCTCGCCGTCGGCGCGCTCGGCGGGGCGGGGCTCACCCTGCTCGGCGTCCTCGTCGGCTGGCTGCTCGGCCGCCGTCGCTAGACGCGCGCCGAGGGCGGCCCCGGCGGGTGCCGGGACCGCCCTCGGGCGGGGTGGTGCTGTTCAGAGCGGCAGCGGGGGCCCGCAGATGTCGCCCGGGATGCTGCCGTCGCAGGCGTTGTCGCGGAACGAGAGGCCCGGACCGGGCGCCCCGATGAAGGGCGGGATCGGCGGCACGACGTGGATGTCGACCCTTCCGAGCTGCGAACTACCCGTCGCCGGGTCGAACACGAAGCCGCGGTTGTCACCGAAGGTGTTGGCCACGACCGCGACGTGGGACACCTGTCCCGGGTTCGCGACGCCCTGCGGCGCCGGCGGAGGCGGAGGCAGGAAGGTGAGCAGCACCAGTCCACCGGTCGGGAAGGTCAGCGGCGGCGCGCCCTGCGGGATGAACTGGGCCGGCGGGATGGTCGGGACGTGGTCCCGGATGACGTTGCCGCTGACCTGGACGTTCGACGCGTTCACCACGGCCATGCCGACGCCGGAGATCCGCTGGTCGCCCTGGCTGCCCTGCAGGCACCACCGGTTGTTGGCGGCCGACGTGTTGCCGGTGATCCGCCAGTCGCCGCCCTCGACGTTGCCCCTGCGGTCGGGGATCTCCGTGCCGGAGTCGTCGAACGTCAGGATGCCGATGCAGTTGCCGGTCACGGTGTTGGCGTCGACCTTCCCGCCGCTGGACTCGCGGAGGAAGATGCCGAGGTTGTAGCCGTCCACCTGGTTGTGGGCGATGAGCGACTCGGAGTTCGCCGAGTCACCGACGGAGATGCCGGCGGTGCCGGAGTCCGGCGCCTCGCCCGGACCGGCCCGGTCCACGCCCTGCTCGATGTTCCCGACGATGTTGATGTGCCGCGAGTCGGCCGCGAGGATGCCGTACCGGTCGTGCCCGATGCCCTTGGTGTTGGTGACCGTGAAGCCGTCGGCGCCCCAGGCGGCGATGCCGTTCGCCGTGTGGTTCTTCGTGCGCAGGTCCTTGACCACGACGGGGCTGTCCGGGTTGAGGAAGAACAGCCCGGAGACGTTGTCGGCGAGGGTGGCGTCGTCGTCCTCGGGGTCGGTGGCGTTGACCGCCTCCCAGCACGGGGTCGACGTGGGCTCCCCGCCCTTCCACCGGATGGTGGTCTGGCTCCGGCCGGCGCCCTGGATCGTCAGGCCCTTGTCCACGACGCACACGGCCTCGGTGTAGGTGCCGGGCGCGATCCGGATCGTGTCGCCCGAGGCGGCCTGGTCGACGACGGCCTGGATCGACTCACCTGGCTTGACGTCCCAGGTCCGGTGGCCGCCGTTCGCCGAGGCGATCCCGGCGGGTAGGGCGGCGAAGAACAGGACCCCCGCGCCCGCGGCCGCCGTGACGCGTGCGGCTCTGGCGCGGGTCCTCGTCCCCGTCGTCGTGGATGGGTCCATGGCGTGGCCTCTCTGTCTGCGGCCGCTCCGGGGCAGCAGCCCGGGGGCGGGGACAGGCCCTCGGCGACCTGCGAGGGACGCTCGGGGAACCTGTGAGGAACCTGGCAACGCGGCACACCATCCACGGGCGGAACAGGAGCGTCCACGGGTCAGGGGTGTGAACCTGGGCCCGCCCCAGGTCGTACGACCGGCCCGGGGAGGTGCCCGTTCCACCGCCGGGTGAGGACGGCGACCGACCCCGGGAGGGCGCCTCCGCCCCAGGTCGCACGCCCCCGGTCGGATTCGGGACGAAGGACCCTCGCAGCGTCGACAGCGCGAGACGCGCGCGGGCAGAGTCCCCGCATGACGACCGTCCCGGAGACCGTCGGCCGGCGCCCCGCACCACTCCCGGCGCCGCCCGGTCCGTCCCTCGCCGACGCGGTGGTCACCACCGACCGGCTCACCAAGCGCTACGGCTCCCGGACCGTCGTCGACGCGCTGTCGCTGCAGGTGCGCCGCGGCGAGGTCTTCGGCTTCCTCGGGCCCAACGGCGCCGGCAAGACGACGACGCTGCGCATGCTGCTGGGTCTGGTGCGCCCGACCAGCGGGTCGGCCACCGTGCTGGGCCGCCCGGCGGGCACGTCGGTGGCCGGGGTCGGGGCACTGGTGGAGGGCCCCGGGCTCTACCCCTTCCTCTCCGGCCGGGACAACCTGCGGGTCCTCGCCCGGTACGCCGGCGTGGGGACGGCGCGCATCGACGCGGTGCTCGGCACCGTCGACCTCACCGACCGCGCCGGCGATCGCTTCGGCACCTACTCCCTCGGCATGAAGCAGCGGCTGGGCATCGCCGCGGCGCTGCTCAAGGACCCGGAGCTGGTCGTCCTCGACGAGCCCACCAACGGGCTGGACCCGGCGGGCATCAGCGAGGTGCGCGGCCTGCTCCGCCGGCTGGCCGCGGAGGGCCGCACCGTCGTCCTGTCCAGCCACCTGCTCGGCGAGGTCGAGCACCTGTGCGACCGGGTCGCGGTGGTGGCGTCGGGCCGGCTGGTCGTGGAGAGCACCGTCGAGGAGCTGCGGGGCCTGGGCCGGCTCGTCGTCGATGCGCAGCCGCTGGACGCCGCCGTGGCGGTCGTATCGGGGCTCCTCGGGCCCGACCGGGTGTCGGTCGTCGACGGCGCGCTGCACCTGCAGGCCGCGCCCGACGAGACGGCGGCGGTCAACCGGGCGCTGGTCCGCGCCGACGTCGACGTCACCGGGCTGCGGCAGGAGGCGCGCACGCTGGAGGAGGTCTTCCTGCAGCTCACCGACGACCGGGCGGCCGACGGGGACCCGCCTCCGGAGCCGGCACCCACGCGCCGGACGCGCCGGGGTGCCCGGTGAGCGCGGCGGCCGCCGTCGCGGGGCCGGTCCCCCGCTCCGCCGGGTCGCTGCCGACGATCGTCGGCGCCGAGCTGCTCAAGCTGCGCCGCCGCCCGGCCACCTGGGTGCTGCTCGGCCTGTGGCCCGCCCTGCAGCTGGTGTTCAGCCTGGTCATCCCCTACACCAGCTACCGGCGCGGCTCCTCCTACGAGGGCAGCCCGCCGGAGGCGCTGCTGGCCGACACGCTGCCCGACCGGCTGGTCGGCAACGCGCTGTCGGGCCTGCCGCTGTTCGGCGGCGCGCTGCTGCTGACCCTCGGCGCGCTGCTGGCCGGCAGCGAGTACGGCTGGGGGACGCTCAAGACGCTGCTCGCCCAGGGGCCGCGGCGGACCACCGTCCTCGCGGGCCAGGTGCTGGCCCTGCTCACCGTCCTTGCCGGCACCGTCGCGTTCAGCCTGGCGCTCACCGCGGGGGTCAGCGCGCTGATCGCCGGCGTCGAGTCCGCGCCCGCCGACTGGCCCGGGATCGGGGAGGTCGCCCGCGGCTTCGGCGGTGGCCTGCTCGTGGCCGCCACGTGGGGCGTGCTCGGCATGCTGCTCGGGACGGCGCTGCGCGGCACCGCGCTGGCCATCGGGCTGGGCCTGGTGTGGGTGCTCGCCGTCGAGAGCCTGGTGGTCAACGTGGCCGCGCCGCTGCTCGAGGTCTTCGACACCGTGCAGCGGGCGCTGCCGGGGGTCAACGCCGGGTCGCTGGTGGCCGCGCTGGCCGGGGACCCGGTGCGCACGCCGGGCGTCGTCGCGGTGGTCGACGGCGGCCAGGCGGCCTGGGTGCTGAGCGCCTTCCTCGCCGGAGCCGTCGCCCTCACCGCCCTGCTGCTGGCCCGCCGCGACCTCAGCTGAGTCGGCCTCCCCGCCGGGAGGCCGACTCAGGCCGCGGGCGAGTGGTCCCGGTTGACGAGGATGGCCAGCTGGGTCCGGCTGCGCAGGCCCAGCCGCCGCATCGAGGCGGTGAGGTGGCTCTTCACCGTCGCGAGGCTCAGGAACAGCCGGCGCGCGATCTCCTCGTTGCTCAGCCCCTGCGCCACCAGCTCGGCGACCTCCCGCTGCCGGTCGGTGAGCCGGTCCAGCGCGCGGTCGGGCGCCTCGGCCGGCGGCGTGGGGTCGGTCAGGTAGCGCACCAGCTGCCTGGTGGCCGAGGAGTCGATGGCCGGCTCGTGCCGGGCCAGCGCGCGCACGGCCTCGACCAGCCGGGCGGCGGCCGAGCAGCGCGGCAGGTAGCCCCGCACCCCGGCCCGCAGCACGTGCACCAGCTCGGGCCCGGCCTCGCGCGGCTCGGCCAGCACGAGGACCGCGGTGCCCCGGCGGCAGAGGTCGCGCAGCAGCGGCAGCGTGGCGCCCTCGACCAGACCCTGGCGGGCGACGACGACCTGGGTGGGCACGTCGTCGACGGCGGCGAGCGCCCCGGGCAGGTGGTGGGTCTCGGCGACGACGGCCATGTCCGGCTCGGCCTCGAGGACCTCCCGCAGCCCCAGCCGGAAGACCTCCCGGTCCTCGCACAGCAGCACGCGGACCAGGCTGGACGGCGGCCGGATGGCGAGCGGGCGCACCGGGTGTGGGACCGGGCGCGGGCGGGGCGGGGCCCCCCGTCCCGTGACCGGCACGCCGGGTGCCGGGCCGACGGGGCGCCGTGGTCTCGGCGCGGCGGGGCCTGGACCCCGCAGGACGTCGTCGGAGCTCATGCGTTCCCCCTGTCCGGGTGGCTGACGGGCCCTGGACCGGGGTCTCCGGCCGGGTGGAACCCGTCCGTCTCATTCGGACGTGCCGAACGGTAGCGCGCAACCGTCCGGTGCTGCCAGGCAATCTGCACGGCGTTCACAGGTGGCGTCCAGCTTCGTGTGCGTGGGGCGCGGGAGTCCTCCCGGCGTGTGCGCCGGGCCTGTACGGAGAGTGTCGGGCCGGGCACGGAGGTCAGCTGCCGACGGGCCCGGCCTCCCACCCGGTCCCGGGCCGGGCGGTGCGGTTGACGTGGATGGCCAGCTGCGTCCGGTCGCGCAGTCCCAGCCGGCGCAGGGCGACGGTGATGTGGCCCTTCACGGTCGCCCGGCTCACCTGCAGCCGGGTGGCGATCTCCGCGTTGGTCAGGCCCTCGGCCACCAGCTCGGACACCGCCTGCTGCCGGGCGGTGAGCGGGTTGCGCCCACCCGGCTCGTCGGTCCCGGCCGAGCTCCGTGCGCCGTCGAGGTGGTGCAGCAGCTCCCCGGTGACGGCGGCGTCGAGCAGCGTCTCGCCGCGCACCACGGCCCGCACCCCCTCGACCAGCCGCTCGGAGCTGACGGTCGTGTAGACGTAGCCGCGCGCGCCGGCGCGCAGGGCCTCGACCAGGTCGCCGCCGCTGCCGGCCTCGCCGAGCAGGACGACCCGGGTACCGGCCGCGGTCAGGTCCCGCACCAGGTCGGTCATCGCCGGCCCCTGGGTGCCCAGGCCGAGCAGCGTGACGTCGGGGTGCAGCTCGGTGGCCAGCTCCAGCGCCCGCGTCGCATCGGATGCCTCCGCGACGACGACGAGGTCGGGTGCCCAGCGCAGCACCGCACGGAGGCCGTGCCGCAGGACCTCGTGGTCGTCACAGATCAGCACCTGCGCCGGATTGCCTGCTGCCGGTGGTGTCTCCCGCGGTGGGGGAGCGCCCTCCCCTGGCTCGCCGCCCATGCGTCCGCTCCGCTCAGGTCCGGCCCCGTGCCGCTCTCCCAGGACCCGGAAGCTAGCGACGGACGGTGACCTGACGCCACCGGTCTGCGACGCGGTGAGCGCGATGAGCCGCCGGATTTCATACCCGGGTCGTGGTCCCCCGGCCAGAAGGACGGCCTCGCCCCCGCCCGCGGGCGCTGGGCCGGGGGACGCGCCACCCCCTCCGGCCGGTGCCCGCCCCGGCGACCGGCCGGACCCTCCCCCGGGCGGGCGCGACGGATCCGACCCGTGGCGCTGTCGGACGGCCGCGCCGCCGCCCTAGCGTCGCCGGGCATCCGTCCCCGGCCCGCCGGCCGCACCGGTCCGCCGGCCCCCAGCCGGCCCACAGCGACGCTGGAGTGCCCGTGCACCAGACGATGATCATCGCGAGGATGACCCCCGCCGACGCGGACAAGGTCGCCGACGTCTTCGCCCGCTCCGACGCGACGTCGATGCCGTACGAGATCGGGGTGCGGCACCGGTCGCTGTTCACCTTCCACGACCTCTACGTGCACCTCATCGAGTTCGACCGCCCCGAGCAGGAGGCCATGGCGGTCGCCCAGTCGCTGCCGGCGTTCCGGGCGGTCAGCGAGGAGCTGCGGCCCTACATCGTCGCCTACGACCCGAACTGGCGGTCGCCGCGGGACGCCATGGCGCGCCGGTTCTACGAGTGGTCGGCGGAGCGGTCGTGACCGCGACGACGCCGGCCCGGCCGCACGCCACGGCGCCCGGGACGGTCGACTGGGTGAGCTGCCCCAGCTGCGGCTGGCTGCTCTACCGCAAGCGCCTGGACCGCAACCTGTCGGTCTGCCCCGAGTGCGACCACCACCTGCGACTGGGCGCCCGCGCCCGGATCGCGCTGCTGGCCGACGACGGCAGCTTCGACGAGCACGCCTGCCCGCCCGGGCCCGCCGACCCGCTGGCCTTCACCGACCTGCGCGACTACCGCGACCGGCTGCACGAGGCCGCCGCCCGCTCCGGCGAGAGCGAGGCCGTCGTCCTCGGCACCGCCCGCATCGGCGGCACCCCGGTGGTCCTCGCCGCGATGGACTTCGGCTTCCTCGGCGGCAGCATGGGCATCGAGGTGGGCCGCCGCGTCAGCGCGGCCGCGGACCTCGCCCTGCAGCGCGGCCTGCCCCTGGTGACCGTCTGCGCCAGCGGCGGCGCCCGCATGCAGGAGGGCGTGTTCTCGCTGTTCCAGATGGCGCGGGTCAGCCACGCCTTCGCCCAGCTGCACGAGTCCGGCCTGCTGTCGGTGTGCGTGCTCACCGACCCCACCTACGGCGGGGTGTCGGCGTCGTTCGCCACCCTGGCGGCCGTCCTGGTCGGCGAGCGCGGCGCGCACGTCGGCTTCGCCGGCCCGCGGGTGGTGCAGGAGACCATCCGGGCCGAGCTGCCCAGCGACTTCCAGACGGCGGAGTTCCTGCTGGCCCACGGCCTGGTCGACCGGGTCGAGAGCCGCGCGGAGCTGCGCCCGCTGCTGGTGCGGCTGCTCGAGCTGCACGGCCGCCGGCCGGCTCCTCCCCCGGTCACCGCCCCGGCGCCGGCGCCGGAGGTGCCCCGGGACGGGACCCCGGCGGACGACGCGCCGGACGCGGACGCCTGGGACGTCGTCCAGCGGGCCCGGGTCGCGGGCCGGCCCACGACGCTGGACTACCTGCACACCGTCTTCGACGACTTCGTCGAGCTGCACGGCGACCGCGCGTTCGCCGACGACCCGGCCGTCGTCGGCGGGGTCGCCGTCCTCGACGGGCGCCCGGTCGTGGTGATCGGCCACGAGAAGGGCCACTCGGTCCGCGAGCGGGTGGCCCGCAACTTCGGCATGCCGCACCCCGAGGGCTACCGCAAGGCGATGCGGCTGATGAGCCACGCCGAGACCTTCGGCCTGCCGGTGGTCACGCTGGTCGACACCCCCGGGGCGCACCCCGGGCCGGCGGCCGAGGAACGCGGTCAGGCGCACGCGATCGCCGAGACCATCATGCGCAGCAGCCGGCTGCGGGTGCCCGTCGTCGCGGTGCTGACCGGCGAGGGCGGCAGCGGCGGGGCGCTGGCGCTGTGCACCTCCGACAGGCTGCTGGTCCTGGAGAACGCCTACCTGTCGGTGATCAGCCCGGAGGGCTGCGCCGCGATCCTCTGGCGGACGGCGACCGCCGCGCCCACCGCCGCACGGGCCATGCGCCTGGGCGCGCCGCACCTGCGGGCCAGCGGCATCGCCACCTCGGTGGTGCCCGAGCCGCCCGGCGGCGCGGACGCCGACCCGCTCGCGGCCGCCGGCCTGGTCCGCGCCGCACTGGTGCGCGAGCTCGACGAGCTCGCCCGGCTCGACGTCGGCACCCTGCTCGGCACCCGGGCCGCCCGGCTGGCCCGCATCGGCGGCGACGGCGACCGGCCGCTGCGCGTCGTCTCCCCCGCACCCGAGGGGGGTGGTGGGGATGCGGCCCGCTGAACTGCCGGCGCGGCCGGGACAGGCGGGGGATGAACCCGTGGCCGGGGACGAGGGCCGCAGCCTGCGCGACGAGGTCGTCGAGCTCGCCCGCGCCCTGCCCGGGCCGCTGCGCCGGCTGACCGTCCGCAGCGGCGACCGCGCCATCGAGGTGGAGTGGGCGGCCGACGCCGTTCCCGCGGCCGCCCCGCCGGCGCCGGTGTCCGGCGGCCTGCAGGCCGTGGCCGCGCCGCCCGGCCCGGCCGCGGTCCCGGAGCCGGCGGGCGAGGAGCCCGAGGTCCCCGAGGGCACGATCGCCGTCCGGGCGCCGCTGGTGGGCACGTTCTACGCCGCGCCCTCCCCCGGTGCCGAGCCGTTCGTACGGGTCGGCGACGAGGTCGAGGCCGGCCAGACGCTCGGGATCGTCGAGGCGATGAAGCTGATGAACCCGATCGTGGCCGACTCCGCGGGCGCGGTGACCGAGATCCGGGTCGGCGACGCGGAGTCGGTCGAGTACGACCAGGTCCTGGTGCTGCTGCGCCCGTCCGGGGGGCCGCGGTGATCGGCCGGCTGCTCGTCGCCAACCGCGGCGAGATCGCCGTCCGGGTCGCCCGCGCCTGCCGGGAACTCGGCATCGAGGTCGTCGCCGTCTACTCCACCGCCGACCGGCGCTCCGCCGTCGTCGAGATGGCCGACGAGGCGGTGCACATCGGCCCACCGGCGCCCCGGGCGAGCTACCTGCACGTGCCCAACGTCGTCGAGGCGGCGCTGCGCAGCGGCGCCGACGCGGTGCACCCCGGCTACGGCTTCCTCTCCGAGGACCCCGACTTCGCCGAGATCTGCGAGGCCGAGGGGCTGACCTTCGTCGGCCCGCCGCCGGAGGTCATGCAGCAGATGGGCAACAAGGCCACCGCGCGGCGGCTGATGGCCGCGGCCGGCCTGCCGCTGCTGCCCGGCGTGGTGGACCCGGTGCGCACCGCCGAGGAGGGCCTGGCGATCGCCGCGGAGATCGGCTACCCGGTGATCATCAAGGCCGCGGCCGGCGGCGGCGGCCGGGGCATGACGGTGGTGCACGACCCCGCCGACTTCGCCGAGGCGTTCGCCACCACCCGCACCGTCGCCCGGGCGGTGTTCCGCGACCCCACCGTCTACGTCGAGCGCTACCTGTCCGGCGCCCGGCACGTCGAGGTCCAGGTGCTCTGCGACGCCCACGGCGCGGGCGTGTACCTCGGCGAGCGGGACTGCTCGCTGCAGCGGCGGCACCAGAAGCTGCTGGAGGAGGGCCCGGCCGGGCACCTCACGCCCGAGCAGCGGGCCGGGCTCGGCGAGCTGGCGGTCCGCGGCGCGCTGTCGGTCGGCTACACCGGCGCCGGGACCGTGGAGTTCCTCGTCGACGACGCCGGGCGCGCGTACTTCATGGAGATGAACGCCCGCATCCAGGTCGAGCACCCGGTCACCGAGCTGCTGACCGGCGTGGACCTGGTCCGCGAGCAGCTGCTGGTGGCCGGCGGCGAGCGGCTGCGGCTGCGCCAGGAGGACGTCGTGGTGCGCGGCGCGGCGATCGAGTGCCGGATCAACGCCGAGGACCCCGCCCGCGGGTTCGCCCCCGCACCCGGCCGGCTCGACGTGCTGTGCGTCCCCGACGGCCCGTGGACCCGCTTCGACACCGGCTACCGCCAGGGCGACGAGGTCAGCCCGCACTACGACTCGCTGCTGGGCAAGCTCGTCGTCTGGGCGCCCGACCGCGAGCAGGCCGTGCGCCGGATGGACCGGGCGCTGGCCGAGCTGCGCGTCGAGGGCCCCGGCGTGCACACCACCACCGCCCTGCACCGCGCGCTGCTGCGCGACCCCGACGTGCGCGCCGACCGGCACGACGTCCAGTTCCTCGACCGCCGGCTGCCCGACCTGGTGGCCCGCGCCGCGGCCATCGCCGCGTCCCGGGAGCCGGCCCTGCCCGCCTCGCGCGGCGCGCTGCACCTCGTCCCGGCCGGCGCCCCCGCCGGTCCGGCGTCCGTCCCCCACTCCCGTCCCGAGGAGGACCCACCCATGTCCGCTGCCCCGTTCACCCAGGCCGACCTCATGCAGCTGCTCACCGAGAAGGCGGGCCTGCCGGCCGAGGCGCACACCGACGACCCCGACGCCCGCTTCGCCGACGTCGGCCTGGACTCGCTCGCCTTCCTGTCCATGCAGACCGAGCTGCAGGACCGCTTCGGCACCGCGATGCCCGACGACAGCCCCGACAACTACACGTTCGGCGAGATCGTCGAGGCCGTGTGCGCGGCCCAGGCGCAGCCCGCGTAGCCCACCCCGTCCCGAGGGAGCACCCCGACATGACCAGCACCGACCCCCGCGCCCTGACCGTCGGCCACACCGACAACTCGATCCTCATCGACGCCGACCTCGAGCACGTCTGGACGATGACCAACGACCTGCGGTCCTGGCCGGACCTGTTCACCGAGTACCGCAGCGTGGAGGTCCTCGAGTCCACCGACACCTGGTTCCGGTTCCGGCTGACCATGCACCCCGACGAGTCCGGCCGGGTGTGGAGCTGGGTGTCCGAGCGGACCCTCGACCCGGCCACCCACGAGGTGCGCGCGCGCCGCGTGGAGCCCGGGCCGTTCGAGTTCATGGAGATCCACTGGAGCTACACGGCCGAGGACGGCGGCACCCGGATGCGCTGGGTGCAGGACTTCCGGATGCGGCCGGAGGCCCCGGTCGACACCGAGACGATGACCCGGCGGATCGACGCGAACAGCAAGGTCCAGATGGGGATCATTCGCGACAAGGTCGAGGCGGCCGCGACCCGGGGAGCGGTGGGGTGACCGCGGCGCGGGGTCCCGCGGTCGTCCTGCCCGGGGAGGAGGGCTCCCGCCCGGGCATGGTCGACCCGTGGCTGGCCGACCCGGTGGCCGCGGCCACCGTGTCCGAGGTCGACGCCGTCGTCGGCCGCGACGTCGCCGCCTGGTGGCGGGACCCCGCGACCGCACCCGACCCCGTCGCCACGCACCTCGAGGTCGTCGTGACCGGGGTGGCCGGCTACCGCAGCCTGACCGCCCGCGGGCTGTTCCCGGCGGTCGTCGCCGGGCACGGCGTGGGCGAGTTCGCCGCGCTCGTCGCCGCCGGTGCCCTCGAGCTCGACCAGGTCGTCGAGCTGGTGCACTGGCGCGCCGAGCTGCTGTGCCTGGCGCCGCGGCCCTCCTGCGCGGGCCTGGCCGCCGTCCTCGGCCCCGGCGCGGAGCAGGTCGCCCGCGCCGCCGTCGCGGCGGTCGGCGACGACGGCCCGCTGTGCGTCGCCGCTCTCGACGCCCCGCAGCGCGCGGTGCTGTCCGGCGGCCGCACCGAGCTCGCCCGCGCGGCCGAGGTCGTGCGCGCGGCGGGCCTGGAGCTGGTGCGGCTGCCCGGCCGGGCGCCGTGCCACGGGCCGCTGATGGCGCCGGTCGCCGCGCACCTGGCGACCGCGCTGGCCGACCTGGACTGGTCGGTCCCCCTGGTGCCCGTCGTCCCCAACGCCGACGGCGAGCCGACCCGCGACCCCGGGCGGCTGCGCTCGGCGCTGCGCCGCCACCTCACCGCGCCGGTGCTCTGGGAGGCCACCTCCCGGGCGCTGGCCGGCGCCGGCGCGACGTCGGTCGTCGAGATCGGCGCCGTCCCGGTGCTGGGGCCGCTGGTCGCCCAGGTGCAGCCGGACCTGCCCGTCTCCCTGGCCACCGGGGCGCCCGCCCCCGTCCCCGCCGACGTCCCGGGTCCCGCGCTCGCGGGCTCGCTCCCCACCTGACCCGCTCCCGAGGAGAGACATGACGACGATCCAGCACGCGCCGGCCACCCCGACGCGCTGCGGCCCCACCGTCCACCGCGCCGACACCGCGCCCAACCGCCGCCGCGGCGGGGACATCCGGGTGCTGCTGTCCCCGGCCAGCGTGGGCTCGACCGCCGGCTTCATGGGCACGCTCACCCTCGAGCCCGGCGAGGTCGTGACCGAGCACTGGCACCCGTACTCGGAGGAGTTCCTCTACTGCCAGGAGGGCGACGTCCTGGTCACCCTCGACGGCGAGGAACGCCGCCTGGTCGCCGAGTCCGCCGTCCACATCCCGATCGGGGTGCGGCACCGGATCGTCAACGACACGGGCACGACGGCGACGTTCGTCTTCCTGTGCGGTCCGCTGGCGCCGCGGCCCGAGCTGGGCCACGTGGACACCGAGCTGCCCCCGGGCGTGCGGTGAGCACCGACCGGCGCCGGGTCGTCGTCACCGGCATCGGGGTGGTCGCCCCCGGCTCGATGGGCCGCGAGGGCTTCTGGGACATGCTCACCGAGGGCCGGACGGCGACCCGCCGGATCACCTTCTTCGACCCGGCCCGGTTCCGCTCCCAGGTCGCCGCCGAGGTGGACTTCGACGGCCGCAAGCTCGGCCTGACCGCCCACGAGGTGTTCCGCAACGACCGGTTCGTCCAGATGGCGATGGTCGCCGCGGACGAGGCGGTCGCCGACAGCGGGCTGCGGTTCGGCGCCGACGACGGCCCGGACGGCGACCGCGTCGGCGTCACCCTGGGCAGCGCCGTCGGCGCGACGATGCGCCTGGAGCAGGAGTACGTCCAGGTCAGCGACTCGGGCCGGCTGTGGGAGGTCGACCCGCGGTACGCGTCGCGGTTCCTCGCCTCCGCGCTGGTGCCGAGCTGCGGCGCCGCCGAGCTCGCCGTCCGGTTCGGCGCGCACGGCCCGGCCACCGTCGTCTCCACCGGCTGCACCTCCGGCATCGACGCGGTCGGCTACGGCGCGCAGCTGGTCGAGGACGGCGACGCCGACGTCGTCATCGCGGGGGCCAGCGACGCCCCGATCTCGCCGATCTCGATGGCCTGCTTCGACACCATCCGGGCGACCACCGACAGCAACGACGACCCCGAGCACGCCTCCAAGCCCTTCGACGCCCGCCGCAACGGGTTCGTCATGGGCGAGGGCGCGGCGGTGCTCGTGCTCGAGGAGCTCGGCCACGCCCGCCGCCGCGGCGCGGAGGTGTACTGCGAGGTCACCGGCTACGCCAACCGCTGCAACGCCTTCCACATGACCGGGCTCAAGCCCGACGGCACCGAGATGGCCGAGGCGATCACCCGGGCGCTGGACCAGGGCCGCATCGCGCCGGACGAGGTGGGCTACGTCAACGCGCACGGCTCGGGCACCAAGCAGAACGACCGGCACGAGACGGCGGCGGTCAAGAAGAGCCTCGGCCCCGCCGCCGGCAGCGTGGCGATGAGCTCGATCAAGTCCATGGTCGGGCACTCGCTGGGCGCCATCGGGTCGATCGAGATCGCCGCGACCGCGCTGGCCGTGCAGCGGGGCGTGCTGCCGCCCACGGCCAACTACGAGGTGCCCGACCCCGAGTGCGACCTGGACTACGTGCCGAAGGTGGCGCGGGAGCAGAAGGTCGACGTCGCCATCTCGGTGGGCAGCGGCTTCGGCGGGTTCCAGTCGGCGATCGTGCTGGCCAGCCCCACGCGGAGGGAGTCGTGAGCGGGCTGCTGGTCACCGGCATCGGCGTCGTCGCCCCGACCGGCGTCGGCGTCGAGGAGCACTGGGCCTCGCTGGTCCGCGGGGAGCCGGCCATCCGGCCGCTCGAGGGCTTCGACGCCGACCGCTACGGGGTCCCGCTGGCCGGGCAGGTGCGCGACTTCGTGCCCGCCGACCACGTCTCGCCGCAGCTGATGGTGCAGACCGACCGGTGGACGTGGATGTCGCTGGCGGCGGCCACCCTCGCAGCGCAGGACGCGGACTACACCGCCCCCGAGGACGACGTCTACGCCACCTCGGTGTTCCTGGCCTCGGGCTCGGGCGGCAACGAGTTCAGCCAGCACGAGATCCAGGGGCTGTGGGCCAAGGGGCCCCGGTCGGTGGGCGCCTACCAGTCGATCGCCTGGTTCTACGCGGCCTCCACCGGCCAGGTGTCCATCCGCGACGACTTCAAGGGCCCCTCGGGCGTCGTCGTCACCGAGGGCGCGGGCGGGCTGGACAGCATCGGCTGGGCGCGGCGGGTGGTCCGCCGCGGCACCCCGGCCGTGCTGGTCGGCGGCACCGAGGCCGGGCTGTGCCCGTACGCGGTGCTGTGCCAGGCCACCGGCGGCCGGCTGTCGGGCGCCGACCGCCCGGAGGACGCCTACAAGCCCTTCGACCGGCGGGCCAACGGGCACGTCGTCGGCGAGGGCGGGGCGATCCTGCTGCTGGAGGAGCCCGGCGCGGCCGCGGCCCGCGGCGCGCCGAAGGTGTGGGGCGAGGTCGCCGGCTACGGCGCCACCCACGACGCCCACCACCACGAGGACCCGGCGCCCGACGCGACGCAGTACGCCCGCGCGATCCGGCTGTCGCTGGCCGACGCCGGCGTCTCCCCGGACGAGGTCGACCTGGTGATCGCCGACGGCGCCGGCGTCCCGGCGCTGGACCGGCTGGAGCTGGAGGCGATCGGCGCGGTGTTCGGCGGGCGGCCGGCCCCGGTGCCGGTGACCGCGCCGTCGTCGTGGACCGGCCGGCTCATGGCCGGCGGGTCGGCGCTGAACGTGGCGACGGCGCTGCTGGCGATGCGGGACGGCATCGTGCCCGGCACCGCCTTCCTGGACGACCCGGTCGACACGCCGCCGGGCGTCGACCTCGTCCGCGCCGGCCGCGTGCAGGACCTGGCCACCGTGGTCGTCCTCGCCCGCGGCGCCGGTGGCTTCAACAGCAGCCTCGTGCTGCGCCGACACGCTGGAGGAACTCGTTCATGACCACCCTGGAGGAGCGGCCGACGACGCACGACGGCGCGGTGCGCACGCTGCTGCGCATGCGGGTGCGGGAGGGCTGCGAGCAGGCGTTCGAGGACGCCTGGCGCGAGGCCGCGGCGCAGATCGCCTCGGTGCCGGGCAACCTCCGGCAGGAGCTGATGCGGGACGCGGCCGACCCGCGGACGTTCCTCGTCGTCGCCGACTGGGTGGACCGGGCCGCGGTCGACGGCTTCGGCCGCTCGACCGCCCGGGAGACGCTGACCGCGGCGCTGCGGGACCTGCGCGAGGACGCCGACCGCAGCACCTACGAGGTGCTGTACGGGATCACCGGCGGCGAGCAGGCCTCGCACGTGCGCGTGGACATCAGCACGAAGGTGGCGCCGGGCGAGGAGGAGGCGTTCGAGCGGGCCTACGCGATCGTCACCGACCGGCTGCGCGGCACCAAGGGGCTGATCCGCGAGGAGCTGCTCCGGGAGCCGGACTCGGACCTGTACCACATCTTCGCCGAGTGGGAGTCCGACGAGGACTTCCGCAACTGGGTGGAGGACCCCTCGCACGCCGACCAGAGCGGCCCGCTCATCCGCTGGCTGTCGGTGTTCTTCCAGCGCAAGCTCTACGAGATCCGGTTCCGCCCGCAGGAGGCCGGCGTGCGGGGCGTGCGGGCGGCGGCACCGCCGGCCCCCGCCCCGGTCGAGGCCCCCGCCGAGGTGCCGGCGCCCCGGCCGGCGCTGGCCGAGCCGGTCACCGCGCCGATCGACCTCGGCTCGCTGCCCTCCCCCCTCCCCGTGCCGGCGGCCCCCGCCGCCCGGCGGACCCGGCCGGACGCCGAGGTGCTCGTGATCGGCGCCGGGCCGGCGGGGCTGACCGCCGGGATCGAGCTGGCCCGCCGCGGGATCGCCGTCCGCGTCGTCGACAAGCGGCCGGAGGCCTCGACGCAGGCGGACAAGGCGATCGGCATCCACTGCCGGACGATGGAGATCTGGGAGGACCAGGGCATCGTCACCGAGGCGATGGACGCCGGCAGCTGGCTCTACGGCCAGACCGTCTTCGTCAACGGGAAGCTCACGCACCAGGTCGACTGGTCGGGCCTGGAGGAGCTGCCCTACGCCCACCTCGGCCTGCCGCAGTACGAGACCGAGCGGATCCTCGGCGACCGGCTGCGGTCCCTCGGCGTCGAGGTGGAGCGCGGCGTCGAGCTCACCGGCTTCACCCAGGACGACGAGGGCGTGACCGCGCAGCTGGCGCACGCCTCCGGGGAGGTCGAGGCGGCGCGGGCGGCCTACCTGGTCGGGGCCGACGGCGCCTCCAGCGCGGTGCGCGCGCAGCTGGGGCTGCGGTTCGACGGCGGGCTGTCGATGTTCCCGCAGCTGTTCATGCTCGGCGACGTCGACGTGGACTGGGAGATGCCGCCGGGCCACCTGCTGCGGTGGGTGCGGATCGAGGACGACGGCGACTTCACCGGCATGCTCGTCTGCGTCCCGCTGCGGGGCCGCAACCGGTTCCGGGTGGCCACGCTGGCGCCGAAGCGGCTGCAGGAGACGATCGGCAGCGGCGTCGTCCCCGCCGGGTTCTGGAAGGAGTACGACCCGCCGGGGCTGGCCGACATCCAGGCCGCCATCGACGACCTCGGCCCGCCCGGGACGACGGCGAGCAACCTGCGCTGGTCGTCGGTGTTCCGGATCAAGCACGGCATCGTCGACCGGTACCGGGTGGGACGCGTCTTCGTCGCCGGGGACGCCGCGCACCTGCACCCGCCGGCCGGCGGCCAGGGCATGAACACCGGCATCCAGGACGCGTGGAACCTGTCCTGGAAGCTCGCCCTCGCCGTCCGCGGGCAGGGCTCCCCCGGACTGCTCGACAGCTACGAGGCCGAGCGGCGCCCGGCGGGCAAGGCGATCGTCGACCGGGCCGTGGCCATCGCGTTCACCGACGAGATGGACATGGAGGACGAGAAGGCGCAGTTCCTGCTCGAGATGCAGATGACCATGAACTACGCCGGGAGCCCGCTGGTGGGGCAGGTCGACGGCGGCTTCGCGGGCGGCCCGGAGCCGGGCCACCGGGCGCCGGACGTGACGGGCCTGCGCCGGTTCGGCGTCGCGCACGACGTCCGGCTGTTCGACCTCACCCGCGGCACCCACGCGACGCTGCTGCTGTCGGCCGACGCGACGGCCGACCCGGCGGCGCTCGAGGAGCTGGCGGTGGGCGTCCGGACGGCGACCCGCGGGCAGGTGCACCCGTACCTGCTGCTCGCGCCGGGCACCCCCGTCCCGCCGCTGGTGGAGCTGCCGGTGCTCACCGACCCCGGCGACGGCTTCCGCACCGCCTACGGGATCACGGGCCCGGGCACGGCCGCCTACCTGGTCCGGCCCGACGGGCACGTCGGCTTCCGCACCCGGCCGGTGTCCGAGGAGGTGCTGCGGGAGCACCTCGCCGGCGTCTACGCGCTCTGAGACCCGGCGGCACGACATCGCACCACCACGCAGGGGGAACCCGTGACCCAGACCCGGGCGCGGCAGCAGGACCGCTCCACCCGACCGACCCCGTCCCCGGCGCGCCGACGTGCAGGCCGGGGACGGGGTCGGACCCGTCAGCGCCCGGTAGCCGGCTGAGCGGCCCGTCGTGCAGGCACGGACGACGGGAGTGGGCCCCCCGCTCCAGCGACCGACCGCCCGGGATCCGCCCTCGGACGTCCGCGGGTGACGACGGCGACGCTCCGGGTCCTCGCCCGCCTCCGCGACCTGCGGCTCGACGCCCCGTCGACGGGCCGGGTGGCTGCGGGCCATCCCGGCCTCCGGGGACTGCGCGCCCTGCCCTCCTCCCCACCCTGCAAGCCGTGTCTGGAGGCACGCGATGGACCAGGCGACCCCCTCCCAGCTGTCGTCGGCCGACCCCCCGGCCGACGCCTCGACGACCCCCACGGCCGAGCCGTCGACGCCGGCCGCGC
The DNA here is from genome assembly GCF_054050435.1 of Geodermatophilus sp. SYSU D01036. Lineage (NCBI taxonomy): Bacteria > Bacillati > Actinomycetota > Actinomycetes > Geodermatophilales > Geodermatophilaceae > Geodermatophilus > Geodermatophilus sp. SYSU D01036. The sequence goes on from NZ_JBJGZJ010000014.1 coordinate 44,416, forward strand.
CGTTCGCGACCATCCCCGCCACGTGGGCCTCGGCCACGTGGCGCCCGTTCCGCAACGTGATCGTCTGCCGCCTCGTCCCGGGCAGCGAGAACGAGGTCGGCTCGGTGTTCGCCCACTACGACCGGATCACCCGGCCGCAGGACCTCGGCGTCGTCGGGCGGATCATGCTGTCCCACCACGACCTCTACCTGCACGTCCTGGAGCGCAAGGAGGACCCGGCGATCTCCGGGCAGCGCCGCGGCCTGCCGGCGTTCCAGGCGATCGCCGAGGCCATCGCTCCCTACGTGACGCCCTATCCCAGCTACTGGGAGAACCCGTCGCACTCCGTGGCGAAGCACTTCTACACCTGGCTGCCCGAGGGGGCGGTCCCCGCCGAGCGGCAACTGACCGTCGTGGTCCAGCGGATGCGGCCGGGCAGCGAGGAGGACGTGGCCCGCGTGTTCGCCGAGTCCGACGCCGGCCCGCTGCCGATCGAGACGGGGGTCACCGGCCGCTGGCTGTACTCGATGGAGGACGTGTTCGTGCACCTCCTGGAACAGGACCCGGTCCGGGCCGCGGCCGTGCGGCGGGACCACGAGTCCGTGCGGCCGGCCTTCGCCGAGGTGATGGGCGACCTCGCTCCGTACGTGAGCCCGTACCGACCGGAGACGTGGCAGAGCCCACGCGACTCGGTGGCCCGTGTGTTCCACCGCTGGACGGCTCCGGACTGGCGGCCCGGGGACTGAGCCGGCCGGGACGACCGCGGCCAGCCGGGAGCCTCCTCCGGGTGACCGGAGGGGCTCCCGGGGACGCCGCGCGGCGTCTCAGCCGGCGCGCAGCGTCGGGTAGTCGGTGTAGCCCTCGGCGCCGGACGCGTAGAACAGGTGCGACCGGATCTCGTTCTCCGGGTGCTCGCCGGCCCAGCGCTCGACCAGGTCGGGGTTGGCGATGACCGCCCGGCCCACGGCGACGACGTCGGCGTGCGCGGCCTCGATGAGCGCGAGCGCCTCCTCGCGGGTGGTGACCGAGCCGAAGCCGCTGTTGGCCATCAGGTGGCCGCCGAACCGGCTGCGCAGCTCCTGGACCAGGTCGCCGGCCGGCTCGCGGTGCAGCACGGAGAGGTAGGCCAGGCCCAGCGGGCGCAGCTGGTCGACCAGCGTGCCGTAGGTGGCGCGCACGTCCTCGCGGTCGGTCTCGAGGGCGTCCTGGATGTCGTGTTCCGGCGAGATGCGCAGCCCCACGCGACCGGCGCCGATCGCCTCGGCGACCGCGGTGACGACCTCGACGACCAGGCGGGCGCGGTTCTCCGGGGAGCCCCCGTACTCGTCGTCGCGGACGTTGGACGCCGGCGACAGGAACTCGTGCAGCAGGTAGCCGTTGGCGCCGTGGATCTCCACGCCGTCCAGGCCGGCCTCGACGGCGCGCTCGGCGGCGCGGACGAAGTCGCGGACGACCTGGCGGACCTCGTCGGTGGTCAGCGCGTGCGGCACCGGGTAGGGCTGCTTGCCCCTCTCGGTGTGGCCGGCGCCGTCGATGGCGATGGCACTGGGGGCGACGACGCGGCGGCCGCCGTTGACGTCGGGGTGGGTCACGCGGCCGCCGTGCATCACCTGCACGACGATCCGGCCGCCGCGGGCGTGCACGGCGTCGGCGACGCGGCGCCAGCCGGCCACCTGCTCGTCGGTGACGATGCCGGGCTGGCCGACGAACGCCTGGCCCTCGTGGGTCGGGTAGGTACCCTCGGTGACGATGAGGCCGATGCCGGCGCGCTGCTCGTAGTGCTCGACGACGAGGTCGCCGGGGACGCCGGCCTTGCCGGAGCGCATGCGGGTCAGCGGCGCCATGGCGACGCGGTTGGCGAGCTCGAGGTCGCCGAGCTTCACGGGAGAGAACAGGTCCACGGGGATTCCGACACCACCCGGCGCCGGGCCATTCCGGGATGCGGGCGGCGTCACAGGCGGCACGATGACCCGGTGACGCTCCTGTCCGACGCCGTCGCGGGCTGGTCCCCGGGGCCGCTGACCGACTCCGCGCTGGTCGCGCCCGGGCCCGCGGCCGCGTTCGCCGCCGTCCTCGACCGGCCCGCCCCGCCCCTGGCCGACGGCGACCCGCTGCCGCCGGGCTGGCACTGGTTCACCTTCCTCGACCGGCCGGCCACCGCCGACCTCGGCGACGACGGCCACCCCCGCGCCGGGCACTTCCTCCCGCCGCTGCCGCACCGGCGCCGGATGATCGCCGGCGGGCGGATGGAGGTGACCGCGCCGCTGCGGGTGGGCGCCGTGGTCGAGCGGACGTCGTCGCTGGCCCGGTGCGAGGTGAAGGCCGGCCGCAGCGGGGAGATGCTGCTGGTCACCGTGCGCAGCGAGTACCGGGCGGACGGCGCGCTGCTGGTCACCGAGGAGCAGGACGTCGTCTACCGCTCCCAGGAGGCCGGCTCGTCCCCGGCCCCGGCGGGAGCCGGGTCCCCGGCCGACGTCGGTGACCACGTGGTCGAGGTGCTGCCCGACCCGCCGCTGCTGTTCCGGTTCAGCGCGCTGACCTACAACGCGCACCGCATCCACTACGACCAGCCCTACGTGACGCAGGTCGAGGGCCACCCGGGCCTCGTGGTGCACGGGCCGCTGCTCGCCCTGCTGCTGCTCGAGGTCCCGCGCCGACACGCCCCGGACCGGTCCGTCACGTCCTTCAGCCACCGGCTGACCCGGCCGGCGTACGCGGGCACGCCGGTGCGGGCGACCGGCCGGCTGGACGGTGACCGGTTCGCGCTGACCGCGGCGGCGGTGGGGCAGCCGGCGTCGGTCACGGGGACCGCGGTGCTCGCGGGGGCCGCCCCGTGCTGAGCCCGGAGGAGCGCGACGTCGTCGCCACCGTGCGCGCCTTCGTCGACCGCGAGGTCCGGCCGGTGGCCCGCGAGCTCGAGCACGCGGACACCTATCCCGAGGCGCTGGTCGAGCGGATGAAGCAGCTCGGCGTCTTCGGCCTGGCGATCCCCGAGCCGTGGGGCGAGGCGCCGGTGTCCATGCCCTGCTACGCCCTGGTCACCGCGGAGCTCGCGCGCGGGTGGATGTCGCTGGCCGGGGCGATGGGCGGGCACACCGTCGTCGCCAAGCTGCTGCTGGCGTTCGGGACGCGCGAGCAGCAGGACCGCTGGCTGCCGCGGATGGCCACCGGCGAGGTGCGGGCGACGATGGCGCTCACCGAGCCCGGCGGCGGGTCGGACCTGCAGGCGATGCGGACCGTCGCGCGGCGGGACGACGAGGGCTGGGTCGTCGACGGCGCGAAGACGTGGATCACCAACGCGCGCCGGTCGCAGCTGGTGGCGCTGCTGTGCAAGACCGACCCGCAGGCCCAGCCGCGGCACCGCGGGGTGTCGGTGCTGCTGGTCGAGCACGGGCCCGGGCTGACCGTCTCGCGGGACCTGCCCAAGCTCGGCTACAAGGGCGTGGAGAGCTGCGAGCTGTCCTTCGACGGGTACCGGGCGCCGGCCGACGCCGTCCTCGGCGGGGTGGAGGGCCGCGGGTTCGCGCAGATGATGACCGGGCTGGAGACCGGCCGGATCCAGCTCGCGGCCCGGGCGCTCGGCGTCGGGCAGGCCGCCTTCGACGACGCGCTGCGCTACGCCCAGGAGCGGGAGAGCTTCGGCAAGCCGATCTGGCGGCACCAGGCGGTGGGCAACCTGCTCGCCGACATGGCCACCTCGCTCACCGCCGCCCGGCAGCTGGTGCTGTACGCGGCGGAGCGGCACGAGTCGGGACAGCGGTCGGACATGGAGGCCGGGATGGCCAAGCTGTTCGCCTCCGAGACGGCGATGAAGGTCGCGCTGGACGCCATCCGGGTGCACGGCGGGCACGGCTACTCCACCGAGTTCGACGTCGAGCGCTACTTCCGCGACGCGCCGCTGATGATCGTCGGCGAGGGCACCAACGAGATCCAGCGCGACGTCATCGCCCGCCAGCTCGTCGCCCGCGGCGGCCTCGACTGAGCCGGAGGCGTTCCCGCGGGGACGCCCGCCGGCCGCGTCCCTGCCGGGACCGCGGGCGCCCCGGCCGTACGGTCCCGGCATGGACCTCGACACCTTCTGGACCGTCGTCGAGCGCAGCCGGCCCGCGCCCGGGTCCGACGACCCCGTCGCCCACCAGGTGGAGGCGCTCACCGAGGAGCTGTCCGCGCGCGGGACGGAGGACGTCGTCGCCTTCGCGCGACACCTGCACGACCAGGTCGAGCGGGCGAACGAGTGGCGGGTGTGGGCCGCCGGGTACGTCGCCGCCGGCGGCATGAGCGACGACGCCTTCCTCGACTTCCGCGTCTGGCTGGTCGCCCAGGGCAGGGAGGCGTTCGAGCGGGTGCTCGCCGACCCCGACGCCCTGGCCGACCTGGAGTGGGACGAGGACGGCGAGGTCTTCAGCGAGGCCGAGTCGCTGGCCTACGTGCCGGCCGACGTGCTCGAGGAGGCCGGCGTCGACACCGAGGACCTCGACGAGGACCTGGCCGTCGGCTCCTCCGACGACCCCCGTGGCGAGCCGTTCCCCGAGGACGACGACGCCTGGTTCGCGGCGCGCCTGCCCCGCCTGTCGGCCCGCGCGTCCGGCGACTGACGCGGGGACGCCGGCGCGGACCGGCGGCCCCGGCCGGAGCCGGGACCGCCGGGGACGGGACAGGGACGGGATGGGGCCGGGTTCCGCCGGGATCAGGCGACCGCGCGGCGGCGGGTGACCACGGCGCCGGCGACCACGCTCACCACGACCCACCCGGTCAGCACCAGCACCGGCCGGGTCTGCGCCTGACCCATCGCCAGTGCCACCACCGCGTCGGCAGGGTCCAGCCTCGACCCGATCTCCGGCTCGAAGTTCCGCACCAGGGGCAGGACCCCGAGGACGACGAGGTAGAACGAGGTCAGCGTCGCCGGGGTGTTGGCCAGCGCGGCCCCGACGCCGGCGCCGGTCACCGCGAACACCGCTCCGGCGGCCACGACCACCCCGAGCGCGCGCCCGGCGCCCCCCCACGACGCGCCGTCGACGAGGACCGCCAGGACGCCCGCGGTCAGCGCCGCGGACAGCGCGGCCAGTGCCGCGCCGAGCAGGGCGACGGCGACCGTCTTGGCGGCCAGCACCCGGCCGCGGCGCGGGACGAGCAGGTAGGTGGTCTGCACCGTCCGGTGGCTCCACTCCCCCGCGGTGGACAGCGCACCGAGCGCCACCAGCACCAGCCCGGTGAGCACCCCCATGACGCCGATCGGGCCGGTGACCGAGGCCAGGCCCTCCTCGCTGGCCGCGGCGACGACCGCGGTCGCGGCCGGGGCCAGCAGCACCGAGGCCGCGGCCAGCGAGCGGCCCGAGCGGGTGGACAGGGACTTGCGGAGCTCGATGCCGACCAGCGCGGCGGGAGAGGGCGCCCCGGTGCGGACCGGCGGACGGGTGCCGGCGGGGGTGGCTCCGCGGGCGGGGACGACGGGGGGCAGGACGGTGGCCATGGCGGTCTCCAGAGAGGGAGGAGCGAGGTGGGTCAGGAGGCGGTGGTGAGCTGGAAGAACAGGTCCTCGATGCCGCGGCGGACCGGTCGCAGGTCGGTGAGGACGTGGCCGCCGGCCGCGGCGACCGCGCCGACCGCGCCGGGCTCGGCGCCGGGGACGACCAGCGCGCCGTCGGGCCCGTGTTGCACGTGGAACCCCGCGGCCTCGAGCGCCCGGGTCAGCGCGGCGGGATCGGCGGCCCGCACCGAGGTCCCCTCGCTGCCGAGCAGGTCTCCCACCGGGCCGTCGGCCACGATCCGCCCGGCGCCGATGACCAGCAGCCGGTCGACGGTCGACTCGACCTCGCCGAGCAGGTGCGAGGACAGGAGCACCGTCCCGCCGCGGGCCGCGTGGCCGCGCAGCAGGTCGCGCATCCAGCGGATGCCCTCCGGGTCCAGGCCGTTCGCCGGCTCGTCGAAGACCAGCACCGGCGGGTCGGCCAGCAGCGCCCCGGCGATGCCGAGCCGCTGCCGCATCCCGAGGGAGTAGCCACCGACCCGGCGCCGGGCGGCCGGGGTGAGCCCGACGAGCTCGAGCACCTCGTCGACCCGCGCCGCCGGCACGCCGACCGCCGAGGCCAGGAGCCGCAGGTGCGTCCGCCCGGTGCGCCCGGGGTGGACCGCGGAGGCGTCGAGCAGCGTCCCGACGACGGCGGCCGGGTTCGGCAGGCCGGCGTAGGGACGGCCGTCGATGCGGGTGGTCCCCGCGGTGGCCGGGACCAGGCCGGTCATCATCCGCATGGTCGTGCTCTTGCCGGCCCCGTTGGGCCCGAGGAACCCGGTCACGGTGCCGGGCTCGAGCGTGAAGGACACGTCGTCGACGACGGTCCGGGAGCCGTACTGCTTGGTCAGTCCGCTGACCTCGATCATCGCTGCCTCCGGGGAGTCGCTGCTGTCGACGACGAACCTGCCGGGCCGGGCCCGCTCCCCGCGTCGGCCGGAGGCAGCCGATCGGGGTCCACGGACGGCGCGGCCGTGTCATCCGAAAGGTGATCCGGTCCGCGCCGGACGGACGACCCGCCGGCGCACCGGCCGGACATACGCTCCGCCCGTGGGGATCCGGGAGCGCGTCTGGCCCGGCCTCCGCGCGCGCAGCGTCGGCTTCGAGGCGCTGGTCGCGCTGGCGAGCGCGGCCACCGTGACGGTCGGCGTCGTCACCCCGGAGGCCCGCCTGGCGCCGGACGCCGTCCTCGTCGTCGGCGGCGTGCTGCTGGTGCTGACCCTGTTCCTCTTCCGGCGCTCGGCGCCCGTGGTGCCCTTCGTCGTCAGCGCCGCCCTCACGGCGCTGGTCCCGGCGCTGTCGGTCGGCCTGCTGCTCACCGCCTACGCGGTGGGCCGCTACGACGGCCGGTGGCCGGTGCGCGTCGTCGCCGGCGCGCTCGGGGCGGTCGCGCTCGCCCAGCCCTGGACCATCGGCACCGCGAACGAGGCGGTGGGCGCCCTCGGCGGCGTGGCCCTCGCCCTCGTGCTGCCCGCGGCGCTCGGGATCTGGCAGCGCACCCGCGCCCAGCTGCTCGCGGCCCTGCGCGAGCGGGCGGTGCGGGCCGAGACCGAGCGGGAGCGGCTGGCACACGACGCCGTCGTGACCGAGCGGACGCGGATCGCGCGGGAGATGCACGACGCCGTCGGGCACCGGGTGAGCCTCATGGTGCTGCAGGCCGGCGCCATCGAGGTGGCCGCCGGGAACCCTCAGCGGGTGGAGCAGCTGGCCGGTCAGGTGCAGACCGCCGGGCGGCAGGCACTGGAGGAGCTGCGCCAGATGGTCGGGGTGCTGCGCGCCGGGGAGCTCGACGAGGCCGCGCCGCTGGGTCCCCAGCCGGAGCTGGCCGACCTGCCGCGGCTGGTGCGGTCCGCCCGCGAGGCCGGGATGACCGTCGCCTGGACCGGCCCGGCGGAGGGGACCACACCGGTCGACCCCGTCGTCGGCCGGGCGGCGTACCGCATCGTGCAGGAGGCCCTGACCAACGCGGGCAGGCACGCCCCCGGCGCGCCGGTCCGGGTGAGCGTGGACCGGCGGCCCGGCGAGCTGCACGTGCACGTCGTCAACGGACCGCCCGCCCGCACCCCGGACGCCGTCCCCGGGGGCGGCTTCGGCCTCGTCGGCGTGGCCGAGCGGGTGCGCACGCTGGGCGGGCGGCTGACCGCGGAACCGCGGCTGGACGGCGGTTTCGGCGTCGAGGCGGTGCTGCCGACGTGAGCGGGGACGGGCGCCGGATCCGGGTGCTGCTCGTCGACGACGAGGAGCTGGTCCGCTTCGGCCTGCGCACCGTGCTGGAGGCGGCCGGTGACATGGACGTCGTCGGCGAGGCCGGCGACGGCGCGGCCGGGGTGGCCGCCGCGCGGGAGCTGCGGCCCGACGTCGTGCTCACCGACGTCCGCATGCCCGGCATGGACGGGCTGGCCGCCACCCGCGCGATCCTCGCCCTGCCCGACCCGCCGCAGGTCGCCGTCCTGACCACCTTCCACGTCGACGAGTACGTGTACGCGGCGCTGGCCGCGGGCGCGGCCGGGTTTCTGCTCAAGGACACGCCGCCGCGCGAGATCGCCGCCGCCGTCCGGGCGGTGGCCGACGGGACGGCGACGCTCTCCCCCGCCGTCACCGCCGCGCTCATCGCCTCCTACGTGGACAGCCGGGCGACCCCGCGCCGGGCCGAGGCGCTGCAGCGGGTGGCCACGCTCTCCGACCGCGAGCGCGAGGTGCTCACCCTGCTCGGCAGCGGCGGCTCCAACGCGGAGCTGGCCGGCCGGCTGTTCGTCAGCGAGGCCACCGTGAAGACCTACGTCTCCCGGCTGCTCACCAAGCTGGACCTCGCCAACCGCACGCAGGCCGCGATCCTCGCCCACGAGGCCGGCCTGCTCGAGGGCTGACGGGCCCCGCTCAGCGGGAGAGCAGGCGCCGGGTCTGGCGGGCCCGGGCGACCAGCGAGCCGTCGACGGCGCGGAGCTCGGCGTCGTCGACCGCGACGTCGGCATCGGCCCAGGCGGTGACCTGGTCGATCCGCACCCACGCGCCGGTCTCCGGCGGCGGGCCGGCCAGGTGCGCGGTGAGCTCGACGGTCGGCATCACCGCCGGCGTGGTGCGGACGGCGAACAGCGCCGGCGGCAGCGCGTCGAGCAGCACGCCGAGCTGGACCAGCGGCTCGAGGTCGCCGTCGATGCGGACCCACGCCGACAGCCGCGGCTCGGGCCCGCCGGCCAGCGGCCGGGACGCCCCCAGCGCGCGGATCTCCGTGTGGTCGGCGATCGGGACGAACTCCCGCGGCAGCCGGAACGGCACCCCCTCGCGCACGGTCGGCCCGGGCGCCGGCGGCGCGCCCTCCGAGACCGGGGAGGCGGGGCGGGCCAGCGTGAGCACCTGGGCGACGGCGAGCACCCGCCCCTGCTGGCTCATCGTGGCCCGCACGCTGCCGGTGGTCCCGGCGCGGTCGGGAACGGCGTCGACCGCCGTCTCCACGCCCGGCTGGACGCCGGCGAGCAGGTGGGCGGTGACCGCACGCGGCGCGGCGCCGGTGCGGTCCGCGGCGGCGGCCATCAGGTGCCCGGCCACCAGGCCGCCCTGCACGTGCGTGAACGACCGCCAGGACGGGTCGAAGACGAGCGGCGACGCCTCGAGGGCGATGGCGGTCACGGGCCCCTCCTCCCGTCCCGGTTGGACTGTCCAACCGGGACGGGAGGACCGTACACCCGTCGGTACGGATGTCAAACCGTGGTGTCGGCGTCCTCCAGCGCGAAGGAGCCGGTGGCCACCTCGCCGGTGCGCCGGTGGGCGGTCATCACCGCGCCGGTCGAGGTGGTCGTCGAGCTGACCAGCTCCCAGGTGCGCGGCGCGGCGCCGCCCTCGAACAGGCGCTTGCCCGTGCCGAGGACCACCGGGAAGACGATGGTGCGCAGCTCGTCGACCAGGTCCTCGGCCAGCAGCGTCTGCACCAGCCCGATCGAGCCGTGCACCTGCAGCTCGCCGCCGTCGGCGGCCTTGAGCTCCCGGACGGCGGCCGGCACGTCGGCGCCGAGCAGCCGGGCGGTGGACCACTCCAGCGAGGTCAGCGTCCGCGACGCGACGTGCTTGGTCCTGGTCTGCAGCGCCTGGGCCACCGGGTCGCCGGTGGCGTCCACGTGCGGCCAGTGCGCGGCGAAGATCTCGTACGTCGTCCGGCCCAGCAGGAAGTCCTCGGCCGGACGGAACCAGGCGTCCATCTGCTCCCCCATCGCCTCGTCGGCGAACGGCACCAGCCAGCCGCCGTAGGGGAAGCCGCCGGACGGGTCCTCCTGCGGCCCGCCGGGGGCCTGGGCGACGCCGTCGAGGGTCAGGAACGTGGTGACGGTGAGCGGGCGCATCGGTCTCTCCTCCGGGGTGGTGCGGTCGCAGGTGGAGACGGCGGGCGGCGCCGGGACTCATCGGTCCGGGTGAGGCCCGTCGGGCCCACTCCAGTCGTGCACGACCGATGTCGATGGGAGGACGTCACCCGTTCCGGACGAGGAGCACCCGATGGCCCGACAGCGCACCGACGCCGAGCAGCAGATCGCCGACCTGCTGCGGACGGCCCGCACGTCGCTGCACATGAGCGTGGCGTTCCTCAGCCGCCTGGACGGCACCACCCAGCACCTGGAGGTGGTCGACACCCGGGTGCCGCTGCTCGTGCGGGAGAAGGCGAAGGTCGCCCAGGACACCTCGTTCTGCCAGGCGGTCCTCGACGGGAAGCTGCCCGCCGTCATCGACGACGTGACGCGCCACCCCCTGGCGATGTCCCTGCCCTCGGCGCGCATCCCCCGCATCCGCAGCTACGTCTCGACGCCGGTCACGCTCTCCGACGGCAGCCTCTACGGCACCTTCTGCGCCTTCGGCTTCACCTCGGACAAGGAGCTCACCCGCCGCGACGAGGCGCTGATGCAGGTCCTCGCGTCAGCGGCGTCGGTGATCATCGAGCCCGAGATCCGCGAGCAGCAGCGCCGCGACGACATCGACGGCCGGCTCGACCCGCTGGTCGCCGCGGGCGGCCCGAGCGTGGTCCTGCAGCCGATCGTCGACCTGGTCACCGGCGTCCGCGTCGGCGCCGAGGCGCTCAGCCGCTTCCCGCGCGAGTGGGCCAAGGGCCCCGACGTCGTCTTCGAGGAGGCGCACAGCGTCGGCCGCGGCTCCGAGGTGGAGCTGCTCGCCCTCCGGGGCGCGGCCGCCCACCTGGACCGGGTCGGCGGCTACGTGGCCATGAACGTGTCCCCGCAGACCCTGCTCACCCCGGAGTGCGCCGCGCTGCTGCGCGAGCTGCCGCTCGACCGCGTCCTGCTCGAGCTCTCCGAGCACGACCCGGTCGAGGACTACGACGCGCTCACCAGGGCGCTGGTGCCCTTCCGCGCGGCCGGCATGCGGCTGGCCATCGACGACGTCGGCGCCGGCTTCTCCTCGCTCCGGCACATCGTGGTGACCGGCCCCGACGTCATCAAGATGGACCGCAGCATCGTCAGCGGCCTGGACACCGACCCGGTGCTGTCGACGCTGGTCGGGTCGCTGGTGACCTTCGGCCACGGCTGCGGCGTGACGCTGGTGGCCGAGGGCATCGAGACGGCGGAGGAGGCCTCCCGGCTGCGCGAGCTGGGCGTCGACCTCGGCCAGGGCTGGTACTACGGCCGCCCCGGCCCGCCGGAGGCGCTGTCCCCCGTGGCGCAGCCCGTGGCGCTGCCCGCCGCCTGACCCCCGCGCGCCGGCCGGCGCAGCAGGTGGACGACGCGATCATCGCCGTGCCCGCTCCCCCGCCGCGGACGTCGGGCTCGCCGACCAGGTGGTCGATCGACAGCGCCCGCGGCGGCCCGTCGACCACCGGCGCGAGCTCGTCGGCGTACTCGGGGAGGCCGGCGATCCGGTGCCGCTGCACGAGCCCGAACGGCCGCCCGCCGGCCAGCGCCAGCAGCACCTCGCCGGGGTCGGTGCCGTCGATGCTCGGGCCGAAGTCGGCCTCCAGCGCCTCGGGCGTCGTCTCGTGCGCCCACCAGCGGGCCACCAGCGGTTCCTCGAGCCAGCGGCCCAGCAGCGGCAGGTCCGCGCGGGTCAGCGGGCGGAACGTGACCGGCCCGTCGAGCACCCGGCCACGCCAGTCCCGTTCCTCTACGCCTGGACCGGCCGCACGCGCCACTCGAGCCCACCCGACGGGGGGAGGTGCCCTCGAGGACCGGCCCGGACGCGCCGATGCAGAGGAGGTCAGCAGCCACCCCGAGGAGCTCCGGTGCACGCACCCCGACGGCCGTCCGCGGCCGGGACCCCCGACCGGCCGGCCGGCCCCCGTGGCGCCCGGTCCGGTGCCACCGTGTCCGTGACGCCCACCGCCCTCGACGGCCTGGCACGCGCGGCCGTGCAGGCGACGGCGGCCCTCGTGCTCGTCTGCGACGGCGACGGGCGGGTCCTGCTCGCCAACCCCGCCCTCGAGCGCTTCACCGGTCGCCGCGCCGCCGAGCTGGTCGGCGTCCCCTTCTGGCAGGTGGTGACCCTCCCCGAGGAGGTCGAGCTGGCCCGCGCCGCGCTGGCGATGGTCCTGTCCGGCCGGCCGGCGATCCCCGGCGAGGTCGACTGGCGTACCGGCGACGGCCGGCAGCGCCGCGTCGAGCTGCAGACCAGCGTGCTGACCCGCGACGACGGCACCCCCTACGCCGTCGCCTTCATCGGCATCGACGTCACCGCGCACCGCGAGCGGGAGGCGCAGGTGCGGCGGCAGGCGGTCACCGACCCGCTGACCGGCCTGGCCAACCGCAGTGCCCTGTTCGCCGTCCTCGCCGCCCGCCTGGACGTCGAGACCGGCGACGGGTGCAGCCTGGTCTTCTGCGACCTCGACGGCTTCAAGGCGGTCAACGACCGCTTCGGGCACGCGGCCGGCGACCGGCTGCTGGCCGCCGTCGCCGGGCGGCTGCGCGCGCTGGCCGGCCCGGACGACGTCGTCGCGCGCCTCGGCGGCGACGAGTTCGTCGTCGTCTCCCGCGGCGTCGACCCCGACGCGGCCACCGACCGGGCGCGCCGGATCGAGGCCGCGGTGCAGGAGCCGTTCGACGTCGCCGGCGGCGAGGTGCGGGTGGGCGTGAGCACCGGGACGGCGACCGGCGGGCCCGGCGACGACCCGGACAGCGTCATGAACCGCGCCGACATGGCCATGTACGGCGTGAAGAGCGTCCGCCGCGGCCGGCGCTGACGAGCCGCCGCTGCGCGTCTTCCCCGGCGACGGCCCGCTGGCGATCGCCACCCGCCACTCCGAGTCGCGGCTGGCCGGGTGGCGGCGGTGGGAGCCGCTGTCGGTCGCCGCGCACGGCCGGCGCGACTGACTCCCCCGGCCGGGGACGGGCCGCCCGTCCCCGGCCGGGCCTAGGGTCCGCGGCGTGCCGACCGCGACCGCCGACGACGTCCTCGCGTACCGCGTCACCACCCAGCAGCTCGACCGCGACGCCGGCACGCCCGCCGACACCGCCGTCCTCGACCTCGGCGTCCAGGACACCGGGCCCGACGGCGGGCTGTGGGCGCTGGCGATCCGCGGCGTCGTGCCGGACGACGGCGAGCTCGCCACCGCGTGGACGCTGCGCGGCGCGCCGCACCTGTACCGCCGCGCCGACCTGCCCGCCGTCGCCGCGGCCACCGCGCCGTTCTCCGAGGCCGACGCCGCCAAGCGGGTCTTCGACGCCGCGAAGCCGCTCAGGGCCGCGGGCATCCCGGTGCTCACCGCGCTGGACACCATCGCCGGGCGGATGCGGGAGATCGTCACCGTGCCGACGGTCAAGGGCGAGATGTCGCGGCGGCTGTCGGACGCGATGGAGGAGCCCTACAACCGCTACTGCCGCCCGTGCGACGCGGTGCACCTCTACGAGCAGCCGTTCCGCCTGGCCGCGCTGCGCGCCGGGCTGGAGCTGCAGCCGGGCACCTCGCCGCCGGTGCTGCAGCCGGTGCCCGGGTTCGTGCCCGCCGGCAGCGTCCCCCGCCGGCTCGACGTCGTCCGCGCGTACCTCCACCTGCTCGGCCCGGCCACCCCGCAGCACGTCGCCGGCTACCTCGACGGGGCGGTGAGGGACGTCAGGGCGCGCTGGCCCGAGGACGCCGTCGAGGTGGAGGTGGACGGGCAGCGGCGGTGGGTGCTGGCCGACGACGCCGGCCGGCTGGGCGCCGGCGCACCCCGGGGGGTCCGCCTGCTCGGCCCGTTCGACCTCCTCCTGCAGGGCCGCGACCGCGAGACGCTGGTGCCCGACGCCGGCCGCCGCAAGGCGACGTGGCCGGTGCTGGGCCGGCCGGGCGCGGTGCTCGCCGACGGCGCGCTCGCCGGGCTGTGGCGGCCGCGCAAGGCCGGGTCGTCGCTGACCGTCGCCGTCGAGCCGTGGGCGCCGCTCTCCCCCGCCTTGCGGGCCGCCGTGGGGGAGCAGGCCGAGCGGCTGGCCGCGTTCCGCGGCGCCCGCCTGAAGGCGGTCGAGATCGTCTGAGTCCGCCTTCCGCGCGCTGTCGGCCCTCCTGCAGGGGCCCGCCGCGAGCCTGCGAGGGGTGGGGGGCAGGAGGGCCCTTCCTCTAGGCGGCCAGCAGGTCCTGCGCGTCGTCGCCGGCGGCCACGAGCCCGGCGTAGCGGCCGCCGCGGGCCACGAGCTCCGCGTGCGTACCGGACTCCACCACCCGGCCGGCGTCGAGGACGACGATCCGGTCTGCGTGCCGCACGGTGGACAGCCGGTGCGCGATGGTGATCGTCGTCCGGCCGCGGCGGGCCTCGTCCAGCGCCGCCTGCACCGCCCGCTCGGTGGCGGTGTCCAGCGCGCTGGTGGCCTCGTCGAGCACCAGCACCCGCGGGTCGCGCAGCAGCGTGCGGGCGATCGCCAGCCGCTGCTTCTCCCCGCCGGAGAACCGGTGCCCCCGGGCGCCGACGACGGTGTCGTAGCCGTCGGGCAGCGCGGCGATCACGTCGTGCACCTGGGCGCGGCGGGCGGCGGCCTCGATCTCGGCGTCGGTGGCGCCGGGGCGGGCGTGCCGCAGGTTCTCCCGGACGGTGGCGTGCAGCAGGTAGGTCTCCTGCGAGACGACGCCGACCACCTGCGCGAGCGTGGCCAGCCGCAGCTCGCGCAGGTCGGCGCCGTCGATCGTCACGCGGCCGGCGGTCGGGTCGGCCAGCCGGGCGACCAGCGAGGCCATCGTCGACTTGCCGGAGCCGGTCTCCCCCACCAGCGCCAGCGTGGTACCCGCGGGGACGGCGACGTCGACGCCGCGCAGCGCCGGGCGGGCGCCGTCGGGGTGGGTGAAGTCCACGCCCTCCCAGCGGACCTCGCCGCGCACCGCCGCCGGGTCCAGCTCGACCGGGGACGCCGGGTCGTCGATCTCCACCGGCAGGTCCAGGTACTCGAAGACGCGGCTGAACAGCGCCATCGAGCTGGTGACCGAGACGCCGACGTCGAGCAGCCCCATGAGCGGGCGGAACAGCGTGCCCTGCAGCGCGGTGAAGGCGACCAGCGTGCCGATGGTCATGCCGCCCGAGGTCGCCGGCAGCCCCGCGAACAGGTAGATCAGCGCGGGGATGCCGGCGAACACGACGCTCATCGAGGCCATCCGCCAGCGCCCGGCCAGCTGCGAGCGGACCTCGAGGCCGACCAGGTCCTCCGACGTCGCGGCGAACCGGCGAGAGGCGGCCGGGCCCGCGCCGAGGGTCTTGCCCAGCAGCACGCCGCTCACCGACAGCCCCTCCTCGACCTGGCCGTGCAGGTCGGCGAGGTGCCGCTGCCGCTGCGCCGTGACCGCGCGGCGCATCCGCGCCACCTTGCGGGTCAGCGCGATGGCCGGCGGCAGGACCACCAGGGACAGCAGCGACAGCCGCCAGGACAGCGCCACCATCGCGACCACGGTGCCGACGACGGTCGTCGCGTTGGAGGCCAGCGAGGTCGCCGTCGAGGTGACCGCCGACTGCATGCCGCCGATGTCGTGGGTGAGCCGCGACTGGACCTCGCCGCCGCGGGTGCGGGTGAAGAAGCCGAGCGACTGGCGCTGCAGGTGCGTGAACACCGCCGTCCGCAGGCCGTGCATGACCCGCTGGCCGACCGTCGTCGACAGCCAGGTCTGCACCACGCCGAGCACGGCGGTCACGCCGGTGACGGCGACCATGCCGGCGACCGCCCAGACCAGCAGCCGCACGTCCTGCCGGGGCAGGGCCTCGTCGATGACCAGCCGGACGAGGAACGGCGTCGCCAGCGCGACGACCGAGGAGGCGACGATGAGCGCCACCACGGTCCCGACCTGCCAGCGGTACGGGCGGAACAGCGCCGCGACCCGGCGCAGCGAGACCGGCGCGCGCTCCAGCTGCGCCCGGTCCGCGGGGTCGACGGTCCGCCCGGACCCGCCCCTCCCGCGACCACTCCCCATCTCCTCGATGGTGACCACCTCCCGTGGTTGCTGAGGCTACCTCACCTTCCGGTAACCGCACCATCGCCGGTAGCATTCCCCCGTGGACGACGAGGGCGCCGAGCTGGGCGAGCTGGTGATGCGCGCCGCCCGCACCCAGCGCCGGCGCTGGCGGGACGTCCTGGCGCCGTGGGCGCTGTCCCCCCACCAGGCCCGGGCCCTGCGCGTGGTGGGGCTGCAGGAGGGCGTGCGGCTGTCCGACCTGGCCGAGGCGCTGCACATCGCGCCCCGCTCGGCGACCGAGGTGGCCGACGCCCTGCAGGAGCGGGGCCTGCTGGAGCGCACCCCGGACCCGACCGACCGCCGCGCCGTGCTGCTGCGGGCGACCGCCGAGGGGCGGCGCGTGCAGGCGGAGGTGGACGCCGCCCGCCGGGCCGACACCCGCGAGCTGTTCGCCCGGCTGTCCGCCGCCGAGCGGGCCGAGCTGGCCCGCTTGCTGCGCGCCGTCGCGGACTGAACGGTCCACCGCTCGACGGACCCCGCGGGGCGTCCGGCGGTGCCACGATCAGGCGCATGGGCGAGCCGGTGCGGGCCGAGGAACTGCGGGTCTCCGACGTCGAGCGGCGGGCCGTGCAGGACCGGCTGCACCGGGCGGTCGGCGCCGGCCAGCTCGACCTGCACGAGTTCGACGAGCGGGTCACGGCGGCCTGGGCCGCCCGCACCCGCGGCGAGCTGGAGCGGATCACCCGCGACCTGCCCGAGCCGCCACCCCCGCCGCGCCCGGCGCCGCGGCACCGGGTCTTCTCCGACACCGGCGGCGGCGCGGCGATGCGGGTGCTCACCACCGTGTGGGCCGCCGCGGTCGCGGTGAACGTCGTCGTCTGGCTGCTGGTCTCCCTGGGCAGCGGCGACCCGGCCTACCCGTGGTTCATCTGGTTCGCCCCGTCCGGGGCGGTCCTCGCCGTCCTCTACGCCACCGGGATCGGCCGGCCCAGGAGGTAGGGCCCGTCCGGCCCCGTCCGGAGGCTCGCCGCGAGCCTGCGAGTGGTGAGAGGGACGGGGTCCTTCACCGTTCCGAGCGGCGGCGCTGGCGGGTCTTGGTGCCGTACATCGCGCGGTCGGCCCGGGCGATGACCTCGTCCGGCGCGGCTCCGGGCCGGCCCACCGCCCAGCCGGCGCTGACGCCGACCACCACGGGGCCGGCCGCGGTGGGCACCGGCGCGCCGACCCGCTCGCGCACCCCGGCGGCGAGGTCGGCGAGGTCGGTCTCCTCGCAGCCGGGGCACAGGACCACGAACTCGTCCCCGCCGAACCGGGCGACGACCCCGTCGGGCCCGGCCTCCGCGGACAGCCGGGCGGCGACCTCGACCAGCACCGCGTCGCCGACGGCGTGCCCGTGCACGTCGTTGACCACCTTGAAGCCGTCGAGGTCGCAGAACAGGACGCCGCACTCGCGGCCGGCCGCCGGGTCCAGGCAGTGCGTCAGCTCCTCGAAGAGCGCGCCCCGGTTGAGGATCCCGGTCAGCCGGTCGGTGCGCGCCCGCTCCGACAGCACCGCCTCCCGCCGCCGCTGGTCGGTCACGTCGATGCCCACGCACGCGACCGCGTAGGGGCGGCCGTCGGCGCCGGTGAGCACGTTGTTCTGCATCGAGATCAGGCGGCGGGTGCCGTCGGCGGACAGCCAGTCGCCCTCCTGCGGGAAGGCCCGGCCGGTGGCGACGGCCCGGGCGACGGCGTCTACCGCGAGGGCGCGGTGCTCCGGGACCACCCAGACGTCCACGAAGGAACGTCCCACCAGCTCGTCGAGCGTGCGTCCGGTGAACCGCTGCAGCGCCGGGTTGGCCAGCAGGATGCGGCCCTCCCCGTCCACGACGCAGACGAGGGCGTCGGTGCCCTCCACGAACTCGTGCGCCAGCCGGCCGTCCACCCGGGCGCTACCGGACCCCGGAGGGCCGGTCCCCACTGCTGCCGTGCACCCCGGGCCGCCTCCCTCCCCGCACCGGCGGGACGAGGCGCCCCGCGCAGTCGATCACAGCACGCCCGGACGACACCCGTCGATCGGTACGGTCCCGGACCGTCCGGTCCCGCCGGCTCACCGGAGCACCCACAGGCCCTCGGCGCGGCCCTCGCACGTGCCGACGGCGACGGCGGCGGTGAGCCGCAGGTGGTCGAGGGCGGCCTCCCCGGGACAGGGCGGGCCCGAGTCGGTCACCTCCCCCGTGGCCAGGTCGACCCGGCGGACCGGGGAGCAGCGCGCAGGCGAGGTCGGGTCACGCCCCGGACCGTCACCACCGGGGCTCGCACCGGGCTCGCACCGGGCTCGGGGCGCGACTCGGGGCGCGTCCCTTCCCGCCGAGATCCCTCAGCGCTAAGGTATCTGCCCATGGCAGCGGCGCGCCGGGTCCGGATCGGGATCGACACCGGGGGCACGTTCACCGACGTCGTCGCCGTCGACGAGGAGACGGGGCGGACGACGACCACCAAGACGCCGTCCACCCCGGCCGACCCCGCCGAGGGCTTCCTCGCCGGCGTCCGCAAGGTGCTCGGCCTCCTGGACCTGGACGGCTCCGCGGTCACCGCGGTCAGCCACGGGACCACGGTCGCCACCAACCAGCTGCTCGAGGGCAAGCTGGACCGGATCGGCTTCGTGACCACCGAGGGCTACGAGTCGGTGCTGGAGATCGCCCGCCAGTCGGTGCCCGACGGCTACGGCAACAGCTACTTCTGGGTCAAGCCGCCGCGGATCGTGCCGGCCGACCTGGTGCGCACCGTCCGCGGGCGGCTGGACCACACCGGCGCCGAGGTCCGCCCGTTCGACCGCGACGACGCCGTCGCCGCGGCCCGCTTCTTCCGCGACGCCGGCATCACCACG
Source organism: Geodermatophilus sp. SYSU D01036 (assembly GCF_054050435.1). Lineage (NCBI taxonomy): Bacteria > Bacillati > Actinomycetota > Actinomycetes > Geodermatophilales > Geodermatophilaceae > Geodermatophilus > Geodermatophilus sp. SYSU D01036. Next base: position 63,105 of record NZ_JBJGZJ010000014.1, read on the forward strand.
ATCGGCGTCTGCTTCCTGCACTCCTACGCGGACGACGCGCACGAGCGGGCGATGCTCGAGGTGCTGCGCGAGGAGCACCCGGACGCCGTCGTCAGCATCAGCTCGCAGGTGCTGCGCGAGTACCGCGAGTACGAGCGCTCGGTGACCACGCTGGTCGACGCCGCGGTGAAGCCGAAGGTCGGCGCCTACGTCACCAACATCCGCACCCGGCTGGACGAGATCGCCCCGGGCGTGCCGTTCTACGTGATGAAGAGCAACGGCGGCGTCCTGTCGGCGCAGGAGGTCGTGCACCAGCCGATCACCACGATGCTGTCCGGCCCGGCCGCCGGCGCCCTGGGCGCCGCGCTGATCGCCGGGGCCGCGGGCTTCGACCGGGTGCTCACCTGCGACGGCGGCGGCACCTCGACCGACGTCACCGTGGTCATCGACGGCGAGCCGGCGCTCACCACCGAGGGCTCGGTCGGCGACTACCCGTCGAAGATCCCGATGATCGACGTCGTCACGGTCGGCGCGGGCGGCGGCTCGATCGCGTGGCTCTCCCCCGAGGGCACGCTCAAGGTCGGGCCGAAGTCGGCCGGCGCGGACCCCGGGCCGATCTGCTACCCCGACGGCGGCGACCAGCCCACCGTCACCGACGCGCACGTCGTCCTGGGCCGGATCCCCCCGCACCTGCTCGGCGGCGAGATCCCGCTGTCGGTCGACGCCGCCCGCGAGGGGCTGCAGCAGCTCGGCGCGAAGCTCGACATGGACCTCGAGCGCACCGCCACCGGCATCCTCGAGATCTCCGCGTGGAACCAGGCGAACGCGCTGCGCCAGGTCACCGTGGCCAGGGGCCTGGACGTCCGGGACTTCACGCTCACCACGTTCGGCGGCTCGGGCTCGCTGCTGGCCTGCCGGCTGATGGACATCCTCTCCCTGCCCCGCACGCTTGTGCCGCCGAACCCGGGCAACGTCAGCGCCTTCGGGCTGCTCACCGTCGACGTCCGCAACGACTACGTGCAGACCGTGGTCTCCCGGCACCTCGACCTGGACCTGGAGCGGGTCCGGTCGGTCTACGCCGACCTGGAGGCGCAGGCACGGACGGCGCTGGACGGCGAGGGCTTCGCCCGCGACCAGCAGCGCATGCAGCGGACCGCCGACCTGCGCTACGTGGGCCAGGCGTTCGAGGTTCGGGTGCCGGTGGCCGACGGCGAGCTCGACCGGGCGGCCGCCGAGGACGTCGCGCAGGCGTTCCACGCCGCGCACCGGCAGCTCTACGGCTACGACTTCGCGACCGACCCGCGGCAGGCCGTCGAGTGGGTCAACCTGCGGGTGAGCGGCATCGGCCCGATCCGCCGTCCGGACGTCGTCCGGCTGCCGGAGCGGGACGGCGGGACGGACCGGGCCGTCACGGGCTCCCGCCGGGTCTTCTTCGACGACTGGGTGGACACCCCGACCTACGACCGCACCCGGCTGGGCGCCGGCGACGTGGTCAGCGGCCCGGCGGTCATCGAGGAGTTCGGCTCCACCGTCCCGGTGCACCCCGGCTTCGCCGCGACCGTCGACGCCCACGGCAACCTGCTGCTCACCAAGGAGTCCGGCCAGTGACCTCCCTCCAGAACGGCAAGGTCGAGGCCGACCCGGTCCTCGTCGAGATCGTCGCCGGCACGCTGGCCGCCATCGAGAAGGAGGTCGAGACCTCCATCGGTCGCACCTCGCGGTCGCCGATGATCCGCGACGCGCACGACTTCCGCGCCGGCATCCACGACCGGCGACTGCGCAAGCTCACCGGCCGCTCGTACTCGGCGCTCGTGCACCCGGTGGTGCGCGACTACCCGATCGAGACGATGAACGTCGGCGACGTCTTCTTCCACAACGACGTCTACCTGTCCGAGGGCGGGATCGGCCACCTGCCCGACCTGTGCGTGACCGTGCCGGTGTTCGCGGCGTCGCCGGAGACCGGGGAGTCCGAGGTGGTCGCCTTCATCCAGGCGTTCGGCCACCACGACGACATCGGCGGCGCGGTGCCCGGCTCGATGCCGTCGGCGGCGACCAGCGTGTACGAGGAGGGGCTGATGGTCCCCCCGATCAAGCTGTGGGACCGCGGCGTGCCGAACGAGTCGGCCCTGAAGATCATGACCCGCAACTCGCGGATGCCCGACTCGCTGGCCGCCGACCTCGACGCCGAGTGCTCCGCGTGCCTGGCCGGCGCCCGGCGCCTGGGCGAGCTGTTCGACCGCTACGGCGTGGCCGCCGTCGAGGCCTGCTTCGAGGCGATCCTGGCCAACTCCACCGAGGTGTACCGGCGGGAGATCCTCTCGCAGATCCCCGACGGCACCTACGTCTGGGAGGACTACGCCGAGCACGACGGCGTCGAGGAGCCCAAGCTCCACCGCCAGCGGATCACGCTGACCATGGACTCGACCCGCGAGACGCCGCTGGTCATCGACTTCGCCGGCACCGGCCCGCAGGCCAAGGGCCCGATCAACCACTGCGGCGACTACGCCGACGGCAACTTCCTCAAGAAGTGGCTGGCGCCGATCCTGCGCAACCTCGCCGAGACGCCCGAGCGGATGGCCGAGCTCGACGTCAACGAGGGCGTCGTCCCGCTCATCGAGATGCGCTTCCCCGAGAAGGGCACGCTGCTCACGCCGGTCTTCCCGGCGCCCACCAACGCGCGGACGTTCGTCATCCTGCGGCTGCTCGGCGTCCTGGCCGGTGTGCTGGCCAAGGCCACCGGCGGCCGGATGCCCGCCGACCAGGAGACGATCCGCTACACCGGCGTCTACGGCACCGACCTCGACGGCAACCCCTACCTCATGCGCGAGGTGCTCGGCGGCGGCTCCGGCGGCCGCTGGTACGCCGACGGCGAGGACACCATCCACGTCGTCCCGGACTCGCGGAACCTGCCCACCGAGTTCACCGAGTCCCGGTTCCCGCTGCGGGTCGAGCGGCTGGGCCTGGCGCTGGACTCCGGCGGCCCGGGCCGGTACCGCGGCGGCTGCGGCTACGAGAAGCACATCCGGGTGCTGCGCGACGCGCACTTCATGTCGATCGCCGACCGCTCGATCCTGTCCTGCTGGGGCGTCAACGGCGGTCGCGCGGGCCGGCCGTTCCAGGTCACCGTCGACCCCGGCGGCCCCGACGAGCACGACGTCGACGCGCTGGCCGACGCCGAGCCGCTGCCGGCCGGCACGGTGGTGCGGATCCGCACCACCGGCGGCGGCGGGTGGGGCGACCCGCTGGACCGGCCGGTCGAGGAGGTCCTCCGCGACGTCGCCTGGCGCAAGGTGAGCGTGGCCGGCGCCCGCGAGGACTACGGCGTGGTCGTGCTCGGGGACGGGTCGGCCGATGACGCCGCGACCCAGGCGCTGCGCGACGAGATGCGCGCCGCCCGCACCGGCGACGAGCCGTTCTTCGACCGCGGCCCGGGCTACGCCCTGCTCTCCGGCGGCGCGGCCTCCAACGAGTTCGACGTCCTCTGACGCCCCGTTCCCGCCTCCCGCGCGCGGGAGGCGGGAACGGGACCGTCTCAGGTGACGGGGTCGGTGCTGCCGGCCCCCGGCTTGGCGCTGTCGCCGGTCTGGCCCTCGTCGCCCTGCGTGGAGGTGTCCTCCTCGACGCCCTCCGGCCGGATCGGCGTCTCCTCCAGCACCTGCTCCTCGGCCTGCTCGCGGTCGGTGCCCGGCACCTCGGTCATGGTCGTCCTCCCTCGTCGTCGCGTGCCGGTCCCCTACCCCGCCGCCGCCCGGGCAGGCGCCGGTTCGCCGCCGGTGAACGGGGCGCGCAGGGCCGCGGCGGTGGCCTCGTCGGCGGGCAGGAACGCCTCGACCGACAGCTCGGCCGCGGTGAGGTCGACGGCGGTGCCGAAGGTGGTCACCGTGCTGAGGAAGGACAGCACCGTGTCGCCGGCCCGCAGCCGCAGCGGCACGGCGATGCCGTCCGGCGTCGAGCGGTCGGTGCCGCCGGGGAGCGCGGCCAGCTCGCGGTGCAGCGCGGCGAGCTGCGGATCGCCGGTCAGGTGCGCCTCGCGGCCCAGCCGGTGCAGGACGTGCGCCCGCCACTGCGGCAGGTTGGCGATCCGCGGCGCCAGGCCCTCGGGGTGCAGGCTCAGCCGGAGCACGTTGACCGGCGGCTGGAGCAGGTGCCCGGCGGCGCCGTCGAGCAGCGGCGCCACGCTCGCGTTCGCCGTGACCAGCTCCCACGACCGGTCGACCACCAGCGCCGGGAAGGGCTCGTAGGCGGCGAGCACCAGGTCCAGCGCCCGGGACACGGCGGCCATGTCGGGCGAGTCCAGTCCCCGGCGGCCGTAGGCGGGGGCGAAGCCCGCGGCCAGCAGCAGGTCGTTGCGCTCGCGCAGCGGCACCTCCAGCCGCTCGGCCAGCCGCAGCACCATCTCCCGGCTCGGCCGCGACCGGCCGGTCTCCAGGAAGCTCAGGTGCCGGGCGGAGACCCCGGCGTCGTTGGCCAGGTCCAGCTGGGACAGCCGGCGGCGCTGCCGCCAGCCGCGCAGCAGCTCCCCGACGTCCGGGCGCACCACGGTGGTCACGGCGCGGACGCTAGCGACGACGGCGCCCCGAGTCGCCTACCCGCGAGGTAATCGACGCCCTTCCCCGCCGGCGGGAGCGTCTGCGCCATGACGAACACCGCCACCGCTCCTCCCCGCCCCTCCCTCGACCTGCTCCGCGTGGCGCTGCGCCTGGACGCCGTCGTCACCGGCGCCAACGGTCTGGCCTACCTGGCCGCCGCGCCGCTGCTGTCCGACCTGCTCGGCGTCCCCGCCGGGGCGCTGCGCGGGCTGGGCACCTTCCTCGCCGTCTTCGCCGCCGGGGTCGCGCTCGTCGCCGCCCGTCCCCGTGTCCCGCGGGGCGCCACGGAGGTCGTCGTCGGCGCCAACGCGCTGTGGGCCGCCGGCAGCGTCGCCGCCGTCGCCGCCGGCCGCTTCGACCTCACCGCCGCCGGGACGGTCTGGGTGCTGCTCCAGGCCGCCGTCGTCGCCGGGTTCGCCGCCCTGCAGCTCACCGCCCTCCGCACCCGCTGATCCTGCGAACAGGAGAGACCGCCATGACCGCCACGCCCGACCTCGCCGACCGCTACCTCGCCGCCTGGAACGAGACCGACCCCGCCGCCCGGCGGGCGCTGGTCGAGGCGCTGTTCACCGAGGACGTCACCTACACCGACCCGCTGGCCGACGTCGCCGGCCGCGACGGGCTGGACGCGACCATCGCCGCCGTGCAGGCGCAGTTCCCGGGCTTCGTCTTCCGGCTCGCCGGCCCGGCCGACGCCCACCACGGCCAGGTGCGTTTCACGTGGCACCTCGGCCCGGACGGCGCCGAGCCGCCGGTCACCGGGTTCGACGTCGCCGTCACCGACGGGGACGGCCGCATCCGCACCGTGCTCGGCTTCCTCGACCGGGTGCCCGCCTGAACGGACCCCGCGATCATGGCGCCGTGACCACCCGGGACCCCCGGACGACGGTCACGGCGCCATGATCGCGGGAGGGGTCAGCGCCGCCGCTGCCACCAGCGGCGGCGCTGCGGTGTGGGCGGCGCCGCGGCGGCCGGCGGCTCGGGCGGGGGCGGCGGGCGGTCGCGGCGCCAGCCCTCCACGAGCGCGTCGACGTCGGCCAGGCCCGGCACCGGCGACCAGCGGCTCTCCGCCGGCCGCCGCCAGAAGGCCTCGACCCGGGCGTTGTAGTCCTCGGCGACGGCGCGGACGGCGTCCTCCGACGGCAGCGCGGCGACCCGCGCGGGCAGCTCGTCGCGCTCCCGGCGCAGCGCCAGGCCCGGCGGCAGCATGTCCGCGGGTGCCACGCCCTCCCGGCGGGCCTTGGCCACCGCCCAGTCGTAGGCGGTCTCGTTGGGGTCGAACGCCGGCAGCGGCCTGCCGGCACCGCGCAGCCCGGTGAAGTCGCCGCGGTCCTGGGCCTGGCCGATCTGCCGCTCGACCCAGGTCTCGAACGACACCCCGGGCGGCTTCCGCTGGGTCACCCTCCCACCTCCGCCTCCATGCTCCGCCTCTGCCAGGCTGCCGTGCATGCGGACGACGGGCAGCCGGGAGGTCTACCGCAACCCGTGGATCCGGGTGCGCGAGGACACCGTCGAGCGGGTGGACGGCTCCACCGGCGTCTACTCCGTCGTCGAGAAGCCGGACTTCGCCATCGTCATCGCCGCCGAGCGGGACGGCTTCTGGCTGGTCGAGCAGTTCCGCCACCCGCTGGGCCGCCGGGCCTGGGAGTTCCCTCAGGGGACCTGGTCCTCCGAGGCACTGGCAGCGGGCACGGGCGGGACGCCCGAGGAGCTCGCCCGCGCCGAGCTGGCCGAGGAGACCGGGCTGCGGGCCGGCCGGCTCGAGCACCTCGGCCACGCGGACCTCGCGCCGGGGCTGTCCACCCAGGAGTTCGACGTCTGGCTGGCCACCGACCTCACGCCCGGCCCGACCGCCCGCGAGGTGACCGAGGCCGACATGGTGGCGGCGTTCGTGCCCGAGGCCGAGCTGCGGGCGATGGTCCGCGACGGCCGGTTCACCGACGGCCCCTCACTCGCCGCCTGGGCCCTGCTCCTGCTGAGAGGCCACCAGCGCGCAGAGGCGGGCCCCGTCATGCGGCGCGGAGGGAGCGCAGGGCCGGGGTGACGCGGGCGAGCTCGTCGAGCATCGCCTTGCCGCCGGCCTCGAGCTCGGGGTTGGGCGCGAACTCGTCCTCGTCGTCGAGGAACTGCGCGAAGAAGGGCACGGAGATCGCCTCGGGGACGGTGTGCAGCCGCAGCGCGCCGAGCACCGGCTTGACCGCCGACGACGCCCGCAGGCCGGCCGAGACGCCGCCGTAGGTGACCAGCCCGGCCGCCTTGTCGGCCCACTCGACCGACAGGTAGTCCAGCGCGTTCTTGAGCGACGCCGGGAAGGAGTGGTTGTACTCCGGGGTCACGAAGACGAACGCGTCGGCGCGGGACACCGTCGCGCTCCAGTCCTTGGTGTGCTGGTGGGCGTACTGCTGCAGCCGGGGGTGGTTCGGCTCGTCGAACACCGGCAGGCCCACCTCGGCGAGGTCGACCAGCTCGACGTCGAAACCGCCGTGCTCCTGCGCCAGGCGCTGCACCCAGCGGGCGACGGCGATGCCCCGGCGGCCGGGGCGGGTGCTGGCGGCGATGACCTGCAGGACGGGACGGGACACCGGGACCTCCGGGACGACGACGGGACAGACGCGTTGAGGACTCAACCGTTGTGGCGGCCAACCGCTTCCGCCTCCGGAGGGTGACGAGCGCCGCACGGACCGCGCTGCTCCGGGAGGGGAGGATGGTCGGCCGAGTGCACCGGCCCGACGACGCGCGCGCGTGCCCACCCGAGCACCCGCGACCCGAACGGACCCGATGTCCTCCCCTGCCCTGCGCCCGTCCCGTCCCGCCTGGCTGACGTCGGCCCGCGTCGCCCGCACCGAGGTGCTGGCCGGTCTCGTCGTCGCGCTGGCGCTCATCCCGGAGGCGATCAGCTTCTCGGTGCTCGCCGGCGTCGATCCGCAGGTGGGCCTGTTCGCCTCGTTCACCATGGCCGTCGTCATCGCGTTCACCGGCGGCCGGCCGGCGATGATCAGCGCGGCCACCGGGGCGGTCGCCCTCGTCGTCGCCCCGCTCGTGCACGACCACGGCCTGCAGTACCTGCTCGCCGCCGTCGTCCTGGGCGGGGTCTTCCAGGTGCTGCTCGCGCTGGCGGGCGTGGCCCGGCTGATGCGCTTCGTGCCGCGCAGCGTGATGGTCGGCTTCGTCAACGCGCTGGCTGTCCTGATCTTCGCCGCGCAGGTGCCGCACCTGGTCGGCGTGCCGTGGCTGGTGTACCCGCTGGTCGCCGCCGGCCTGGCGGTCATCGTGCTGCTGCCCCGGCTGACCACGGCCGTCCCGGCGCCGCTGGTGGCGATCGTGCTGCTCACCGCGGTCACCGTGCTGGCCGGCTGGGACCTGCCCGACGTCGGCGACGAGGGCGCGCTGCCCGACAGCCTGCCCGGGTTCACGCTGCCGGACGTGCCGCTGACCTGGGAGACGCTGCGGATCGTGGCGCCCTACGCGCTGGGCGTCGCCTTCGTCGGGCTCATGGAGTCGCTGATGACGGCGCGACTGGTCGACGACCTCACCGACACCCGCTCGGACAAGACCCGCGAGTCGTGGGGCCAGGGCGTGGCCAACGTCGTCACCGGCCTGTTCGGCGGGATGGGCGGCTGCGCGATGATCGGCCAGACGATGATCAACGTGCGCTCCGGCGCCCGCACCCGGCTGTCCACCTTCCTTGCCGGGGCCCTGCTGCTCGTGCTGGTGGTCGCCCTCGGCGACGTCGTCGCGGTGATCCCCATGGCCGCGCTCGTCGCCGTCATGGTCTTCGTCTCCGCGGCCACCTTCGACTGGCACAGCCTGCGCACGCTGCCGCGGATGCCGCGCAGCGAGACCGCGGTCATGCTCGCGACCGTGGCCGTCGTCCTCGCCACCTCCAACCTGGCCATCGGCGTGGGCGCCGGGGTGCTCGTGGCGTGCGTGCTGTTCGCCCGCCGGGTGGCCCACCTGGTGCGGGTCACCCCGGACACCGCGCCCGACGGCACCCGGGTGTACCGCGTCTCGGGCGCGCTGTTCTTCGCCTCCAGCAACGACCTGCTCGACCAGTTCGACGTGGCCGGCGACCCCGACCGCGTCGTCGTCGACCTCTCCGCCGCCTCGGTCTGGGACGCCTCCACCGTGGCCACCCTCGACGCGCTCACCCAGCGCTACGCCGCGCACGGCACGACGGTGGAGATCACCGGGCTGGACCCCCACTCGGCGGCCCGCTACGAGCGGCACTCGGGGCAGCTCACCGGGACGCACTGAGCCTGCGGCTGCCGTGACCCCATCGTGCCTGGACGGCGGCACCCGCGTCGTGCCTCCGTCCTGAGCCGTCGCGGAGGGTGGCGACCCACCCTGAACGGGTGAGTTCGCAGCTCAGGGCCCTGCGCCGGGGGCGCACGCCCCCCACGCTGTCCCGGTGCCGCTCTCCGCTCCCGGCCTGCCGGACCTGCCGCCGGACCTCGCCGGGCCGGTCGCGGTGGAGCTGGCCCGGCCGGTGCGGGACCTCCCCGTCGCGTCCGCGCTGCCCGGCGGCTGCCGCTACGAGCCCAAGTGGGACGGCTACCGGCTGGTGGTGGTCCGCAGCCGCGCCGGCACCCGGCTGTGGTCCAAGCAGGGCCGCGACCTCACCGACCGCTTCCCCGACCTCGCCGCGGCCGCCCTCGCCCAGGTCCCGGCCGGGACGGTCCTCGACGGCGAGGTCGTCGTCTGGAACGGCGAGCGCCTGGACTTCGGGCTGCTGCAGCGCCGGATGGTGACCGCCCCCTCCCGGATGGCCGCCCTGGCCGCCGCGCACCCCGCCTCCTACGTGGCCTTCGACCTGCTCGCCGCGGGCGGCGGCGACCAGCGCCGCCGGCCCTTCCGCAGCCGCCGCGCCGCCCTCGAGGAGCTCGCGCGGCGGTGGGCGCCGCCCATGCAGCTCTCGCCGGTCACCGCCGACCCGGAGGAGGCCCGCGGCTGGGCCGCGGACCTGCGCCCGCTCGGCGTCGAGGGCCTGGTCGCCAAGGGCGCGGCCACCCGGTACGCGGGCGGGCGCCGCGAGTGGCTCAAGGTCAAGTCCTGGGAGACGACGGAGGTGCTCGCCGGCGGCGTCATCGGGCCGGTCGACCGCCCGAGCCAGCTGGTCGCCGGCCGCTGGCGGGACGGTGAGCTGGTCGTCGTCGGCCGCACCGGGCCCCTCTCCCCCGCGCAGTCGGCGGAGCTCGCCGCCGTCCTCACCCCCGCCGGCGAGGACCACCCCTGGCCCGAGCGGATCGGCACCGGCCGGTTCGGCGGCGGGCGGCTGTCGGTGGCGCTCACCCGCGTGCAGCCGACGGCCGTCGTCGAGGTCAGCGCGGACGCCGCGCTCACCGCCGGGGTGTTCCGGCACCCGCTGCGCTTCGTCCGGGTCCGCCCCGACCTGCGCCCCGCGGACGTGCCGCCCGCGCACTAGGGCCGCTGCGGCACCCGGCCCAGCGTGACGAGGAACCGGCGCAGCAGGCAGGCCAGCTGCGCGAGCTCGTCCTCGGACAGCCCGGCCAGCAGGCCGCGCTCGGTCTCCAGGTGGTCGGGCAGCGCCGCGTCCAGCGCCGACCGCCCCGCATCGGTGAGCGTGACGACGACGGCCCGCCCGTCGGCCTCGCTGCGGGTGCGGGTGATCAGCCCCTTCTCCTCCAGCCGGTCCAGCCGCTGGGTGATCGCCCCGGAGGTGACCAGCGCGGTGCGCATCAGCGCCGTCGGCGTGAGCTGGTAGGGCTCCCCGGCGCGCCGGAGCGCGGCGAGCACGTCGAAGGACGGCGCGTCGAGGCCGTGGCGGGCGAAGGTCGCGCGCTGGGCGAGGTGGACCTCCCGCTGCAGCTGGGTGATCCGGCCGATGACCCCCATCGGCGAGCAGTCGAGGTCGGGACGCTCCCGGGCCCACTGCTCGAGGATGAGGTCGACCGCGTCCTCCACGCAGGTACCTCAGCAGTGAGAGAACGGCAGCGTCAAGCCGCACCGCGCCGCGCCGAGGGCTCCACCAGGCCGGAGGCCAGCCGGACGGTGAGCCCCGCCGGGCCGGCCACCAGGTCGACCGCGTCCCACAGCTTGCGGGCCAGCCACAGGCCCATGCCGCCGGCGGCGAGGTCGTCGCCGTGCGCCGGCACGAAGCCCGCGAGCGGGTCGGCGAAGCCGGTGCCGGAGTCGGAGATCGTGACCACCAGGGTGTCGCGGTCGGCCCACACGCGGGCGGAGATCGGCCGCCGGCCGTGCCGGAAGGCGTTGGCCGCCACCTCGCTCACGCCCAGGTGGAGGTCGGCGCGCTGGTCCTCGTCGGGGACGACCTCGGCGAACACCCGCCGCAGCTCGCCGCGCAGACCGGCCAGCGCGGGCGCGCCGTCGACGGCGTACACGGGATCCCCGGCCTCGACCGGCTCCCGGACGGCGGCGAGGTCCTGCAGGCAGGCGACCGGGTCGCGGTACTCGGAGTTGCTCACCCGCATGCCGCCCATCCACAGCTCCGGGTGGGTGTGCCGCGCGTTCCGGAGGACCTCGGCCGGAGCCCGGTCCCGGTCGTAGACGCACATGCAGGACAGCGGCGTCCCCTGCACGAGCGCGTTCGACGCCGCCTCGTACCGGAGGATCTCCCGCCAGCGCCGCCGGACCGACCCGTACAGCGGCTCGGCGAGGATGCGCAGCCGGCCCGACCCGCGGGTGGCGGCGTGCTCGACGCGCTGCCGGATGGCGGCGAAGGCGTCGGGCACGCGGGCGCCGACGAGGAAGATCCGCGGGTCGTCCTCGAGCTCGCCGGACCGCATGCCGAGCGCCCGGCGGACCGCCGCGACGGTCTCCGGCGGGCAGGCGAGGACCGACAGGTCCCCGGCAGCCAGGCCCTCGTCCAGGTAGGCGGCGGCCACGGCCACCGCCTCGTCGTGCCCGCGGACCAGGGCGGCGGTGTGGGCGAAGGCCGACCGGGACGGGGTGGTGGACGAGCCCTGCGCCGCCGCGCCGCTCGTCGGTTCCGACCGCGTGACGGCCGCTCCCGTCCCAGGTTCCACTGGCCCCTCGACCGTCTCCGGACCGGAACTGCTCCGGCCCATCGCTCCCGATTGTGGGGCACGGTGCGGGGAGCCCGCTCGCGGGGTGCCCGGTACGGCCCCGTACGGGTGGACCGGCGGCACTACGGCGCGGGCGCCGGGACGGCCGGGACCCCGGCGAGGACGAGCACGCGGGCCGGCGCGGAGCCCTCCGCGGTGCGCACCGCGGGGACCGCGCGGCGCTGCTCGGCCAGCCGGATCAGCTCGAGCACGAGCCCGACGCCGGCGCTGGCCAGGTAGGACACCTGCCGCAGGTCCAGCACCACCCGCGACCCGGCCGCGACGCCGTCGAGCGCCCGCAGCGCCTCGTCACGCAGGACCGGGGTGGCGGCCAGGTCGACGTCGCCGGCGAACTCGAGCCGCACGCCGCCGGACGCCCCGGTGCCAGGGACCCGGTCCACGGTCAGGCGGGCCGGCCCGGCGTCGGTGCGGGCGACGGCGCGCCGGGGCACCGGCTCCCCCCGTCCGGGGCCGGCCGGGACGAAGCGGAAGCGCACCGTGGTGCCCGCGCCCTCGGTGCCGCTGTCGTCGACCGAGCGGCCCACCTCGACGTCGTCGGCCAGCGCCGAGATCAGCTCCAGTCCCCGGCCGCGGTACCCGCGGTCGGCCGGCGCCGGGCGCCACACGCCCTCGTCCCGCACGCAGACGTCGACGCTGCCGTCGGCGGTGCGCTCGAGCCGGTACTCGCAGCGGCCCTCGCCGGCGGTGGTGGCGTAGGCGTGCTCGACGGCGTTGGCCAGCGCCTCGCCGAGGGCCAGCTGCAGGTCGTCGAGGGAGTCCCCGGCCACCCCGGCCGCCCGCGCCCAGGCGGTCACGGTGCGCCGCACGCCGCGCAGCCGGGCCGGGTCCGCCGGCAGCACCTCGTGCAGCGGCGGCGGGACCAGCCGGGCGGCGATGACCGCGACGTCGTCGGGGAGCGCGTCGTCGTCGAGCACCTCGGCCAGCAGCGCGCGGGTCAGCCGGTACGGCTCGACGTCGGAGAGCCGGGCCGCGGCGTCGGCGACCCGTCGCAGGCCGGTGTCCAGCGGCTCCCGGCGGCGCTCGACCAGGCCGTCGGTGTAGAGCAGCAGCGTCGTCCCGGGGGTGACCGGGGTGCTGCCCTCGACGTAGGGCCGCCGGCCCGGCGCGCCGAGGACCGCGCCCGCGCCCGCCTCGAGGAAGGTCGCCGCGCCGTCGGCCACCAGCAACGGCGGCGGGTGACCGGCGCGGGCCCACCGCACGGTGCCGGCCGCCCAGTCGAGGACCAGGCAGGCCGCCGTCGAGGCCAGGGCGCCGGGCAGCCGCGCGGCGAACCGGTCCAACAGCTCCAGCGCCTCGGCCGGGGAGCTGCCCTGCAGCAGCGCCGTGGACAGCGCGCTGCGCAGCTGCCCCATGACGGCGGCGGCGGCCGGGCCCTGCCCGACGACGTCGCCGACGGCGATGGCCACCCGGCTCCGGCCGAGCTCGACGACGTCGTACCAGTCGCCGCCGGCCGAGGTGCCCGCGGCGCCGGGGAGGTACTCCGCGGCCAGCGCCAGCCGCTCCAGCCGGGGCACCGCGGCGGGCAGCAGGCTGAGCTGGATCGTGGAGGAGATGTCCTGCTGGGCGCGGTAGAGCCGGGCCCGCTCCAGCGCCGAGGCGCACTGCTCGGCGACGGCCAGGAACATGCCGCGCTCCACGGCCCGGAACCGCTGGGCCGCCGGCGCACCCACGCCGACGACGCCGACGACGCGGCCGGCGACCAGCAGCGGCAGCGCGACCACCGCGCCCGGACCGCCGGGCACGGGTTCGACGCCGGGCGAGGCGGCGGTGTCCTCGATCCAGACCGCACGCCGCTCCGCGGCCGCCCGCGTGACCGCCAGCGAGGCGCTGAGCGGGATCTCCGACCACTGCTGCGCGTCCTGGGCGCCGGCGTTGCTCCACAGCAGGTGGAGCGCCCGCCGGGCGTCGTCGATCTCGTAGACGCCCACGGCGCTGCCCCGGCCGGTCAGGGCCTCGACGTGCCGGGCCGCCGTCTCGGCGACCTCCACCGGCGTGGTGGCGGCCGACAGCTCGGCGGTGACGCGCTGCAGCAGTCCCAGCCGGCGGGCGGTGGCCCGCTCGTCGGCCAGCAGCAGCGAGTTGTCCAGGGCCAGCGCGGACCGGGTGGCGATCTCCTCGGCCAGCGCGCGGTCGTCGTCGTGGAACGGCGGGGCGTCGTCGCGGCGGCCCATCGCCAGCACCGCGCGCACCCGGCCGCGGACGGTGAGCGGCACGACCAGCGCCGAGCGGAGGTCCAGCCGGACGCCGCCGTCCCCCGCGCCGGACAGGAGCGGCCGCAGCACCGGTCGCCCGGTCTCGAGCACCTCGCGGCCCAGCCCGCCGTGCGGCTCCAGCCCGGCGAGCGCCGCGCGGACGTCGCCGTCGGCGCCGGCGCGCCCGGCGTAGCGCAGCCGCCCGTCGTCACCGACCACGCGGACGGTGCAGACGTCGGCCAGCCGCCGGTCGACCAGCAGCCGCGCGAGGCCCGCCAGCTGCCGCTCGGCCTCGGTCTCGCGGTCCAGCGCGGTGCCCACCTCGGCGAGCAGGGTCTGCCGCTCGGTCTCCCGGTACCGGGCGTTGATGTCGGTGCAGCTGCCCACCCAGCCGCCGGCGGTGCCCCCGATCGGCACGGCGCGCTCGAGCAGCCAGTGGTAGGCGCCGTCGGCGCGGCGGAGCCGGAACTCGACCTCCCAGCCCTCCCCGGCGGCGACCGCGGCGGCCACGGTGCCGGCGTAGCGCTGGGCGTCCTGCGGGTGCAGTCCCGACCGCCAGCCCTCGCCGAGCTCCTCCTCGACCGCACGGCCGGTGAAGGCGGTCCACCCGGCGTTGAGGAACTGCCGCCGGCCGTCGTCGCCGGCGACCCAGATCAGCGCCGGCGCGAGGTCGGCCATGGTCGTGAACCGCTCCTCCGCCTCCCGGCGGGCGCGGCCGAGCTGCAGGTGGGCGTCGACGCGGGCGAGCAGCTCCTGCGCGGAGAACGGCTTGACCAGGTAGTCGTCGGCGCCGGCGGCCAGGCCCTCGACGGCGGCCTCCTGACCGGCGCGGGCGGAGAGCAGGACCACCGGTACGCGGGAGGTGCGGGCGTCGGCGCGCAGCGCGGCCAGCAGCTGCATGCCGTCCAGCCGCGGCATCATCACGTCGCTGACGACGAGGTCCGGCGGGTCGGCCAGGGCGGCCTCCAGCGCCGCCTGCCCGTCGCCGACCGCGCGAACCTCGTGCAGCGGCGCGAGCAGCCGCACGACGTAGTCGCGCATGTCGGCGTTGTCGTCGGCGACCAGGACCCGGCCGGCCCGGCCGCCCTGCGCGCCCGGGGCCGCCGCCGGGGCGTCGTCGGACTCCCCCGGCAGCCAGCGCAGCGCCTCGGCGACGAACGGGGTGGCGCCGGGCGAGATCACCGGCGCCTCGGCCGTGGCGGGGGCGAGGCGGTCGGCGGGCAGGTGCGCGGTGCCCAGCGGCACGCGGACGGTGAAGGCGGTGCCGACGTCGGGGGTGCTCTCCGCCTCGATCGAGCCGCCGTGCAGGCCGACCAGCTCGCGGACCATCGCGAGCCCGATGCCGCTGCCCTCCCCGGAGCGGCTGCGGGCGCCGGAGACGCGGGAGAACCGCTCGAACAGCCGGGGCAGCTCCGCGGCGGGGATGCCGGTGCCGGTGTCGGCGACGGTGAGGACGGCGGCGCCGTCCTCCTCGCGCAGCCGCACGGTGATGCCGCCCGCGAAGGTGAACTTCAGGGCGTTGGAGAGCAGGTTGAGGACGACCTTCTCCCACATGTCCCGGTCGACGTGCACCGGCTGCGACAGCGGCGGGGTGTCGACGGTGAGCCGCAGCCCGGCCCGGTCGACGGCGGAGCGGAAGACGCTGGCCAGCTCCGCGGTGGTCGTGGCGAGGTCGACCGGCTCGAACCGGGCGTCGATGCGGCCGGCCTGGATGCGGGAGAAGTCGAGCAGGGTGTTGACCAGCTTCTGCAGCCGCAGCGCGTTGCGCTCGACGACCTCGAGCTCCTCGGCGACCCGCGCGTCGGCCGTGACCACCGGGGAGGACCGCAGCTCCGCGACCGGCCCCATGATCAGCGTCAGCGGCGTGCGGAACTCGTGGCTGACGTTGCTGAAGAAGTCGGTCTTGGCGCGGTCCAGCTCGGCGAGGGCCTCCGCGCGGCGCCGCTCGGCCGCGTGGCTGCCCGCGTTGGCCAGGCCCGAGGCGATCTGGCCGGCGACCAGCTCGAGGAAGCCGGTGTAGGCCTCGTCGAGGGCGCGGTGCGGGTTGAGGCCGACGACCAGGAAGCCCGCGATGCCGGCGGCGTCGGGCAGCGGGGAGGAGATCGGCACGGCCAGCGCCCGCTCCGGCGGGCGGCCCCAGGCGCCGGTCGGCAGGCCGGGGATGCGGTCGAGGCCGTCGACGACGACCTGTTCGCCCGCGCGCAGCCGGGACAGCGGCCACACCGCGTCGTCGGCGAGCGTCCCCGGCGCCGCGGCCGAGCCCGGCGTCAGCCCGGTGGCGGTGCCCAGCCGGGCGGTGCCGTCCTCGTCGACCAGGTAGGTGGCGGAGAAGGGCAGGTCGGCGTCGTTGCGGGCGAGCTGCTCGCCGACGGCGGCCAGCACGTCGGCCTCGGTGCGCGTCGCGGCCACCGCCGTCGCGAGGTCGCGCAGGCTGGCCATCCGCCGCTCGGCCAGCACCCGGTCGGTGTTCTCGGTGACGACGCAGAGCATCCCGGCCGTGCGGCCCTCGTCGTCGGCGACCGGGCTGTAGGAGAAGGTGTGGTAGGTCTCCTCCGGGTAGCCGCTGCGCTCGAGGAACAGCAGCAGGTCCTCGTCCCAGGTGGCGATCCCGGTCGCGAGGACCGACTCGATCCGGGGGCCGATGTCGTCCCAGATCTCCGCCCACACCTCGCGGGCCGGCCGGCCCAGCGCCCACGGGTGCTTCCCCTGCAGGGTGTCGTGCTGGTAGGCGTCGTTGTAGAGGAACGACAGCTCCGGCCCCCAGGCGGCCCACATGGAGAACCGGGACGTGAGGACGATCCGGACGAGGTTGCGCAGCGCCGAGGGCCACCGCCCGGGCGGGCCGAAGGGCGTGCCCGACCAGTCTCGGGCGGCCATCTCCCGGCCCACCTCGCCACCGCCGGAGAAGAGCGAGGTGAGCGCGTCCTCGGTCACCGCGCCACCACGCAGGGCAGCCTAGGCGCTGCTCCCGGGACCCGCCGCGCCCCGCCCGGCCAGGGCGTCGAGAGCGGCGCGGTCCAGCCCCGTCGCGGCGGCGACCTCGGCCGGGTCGACGGCGCCGCAGTCCAGCCCGCGCAGCACCACGCCGGCCAGCGCGCGGGCGGTGGCCGGCTCGTCGAGGACCCCGCCGTCGACCCGCTCGCCGTAGGCCGCCAGCCGCGCGCCCGCGGCCGGCAGGGCGCCGCGGAAGAAGGCGTAGGTGGCCGCGTAGCGGGTGACCAGCTGCGCGGGGTGCAGGTCCCAGCCCTGGTGGAGGCCGCGCTCCAGCGCCCGGCGGACCAGCCCGGCGTGCACCCGCCAGCCGGCGTGCACCTGCTCGCGGGAGCCGACGGGGAGCACGTTGGTCGAGCCGTCGACCGCCCGCGCGCCGGTGCCGGCGACGGCGACCTGCATGAGCTGCTTGGCGAGGTCGAGCGCCGGGTGGTCGGAGGACTGGTGCGCCGCCGCGATGCCCAGCGCCGCGCTGTAGTCGTAGGTGCCGTGGTGCAGGCCGGTCAGCCGGGGGCCGGCGGCGTGCACCATCCGCGCGAGGGTCACCGCGCCGTCGGCGCCGAGCACCGCCTGCGGCGTCTCCACCTGCAGCTCGAGGTCGAGGGCGACGCCGTGCGCGGCCTCCAGCGCGTCGAGCACGGGCAGGAAGGCCCGCACCTGCTCGACGTCGGTCACCTTGGGGAGGGTGACGGTGGCCCGCGGAGCGCTGACGGCCCCGAGGAAGAGGTCGAGGGAGCGGACGCCGCGGCGGCGGGTGGCCCCCTCCAGCGACTTGGCCCGGATGCCCACCGACGGCGGCGCGACCCCGGCGTCGAGGTCGCCGGCCACGGCCTCGGCCGCGCGCAGGACGTCGCCGTCCTCGGCGTCGGGCCGGCCGCGGTAGCCGTCCTCGGCGTCGACCCGCAGGTCCTCGACCGGCTCGGCGGCGAGCTTGGCGCGCACCCGGGGCAGCACCTGCTCGAGCAGCGCGGGGTCGTGGCCGAGGTCGGGCAGGCCGTGCTCGTCGAGCGCGGCCAGCGCCGCGGCGCCCCAGGCGGCGGCCAGGCCCGGGACGACGGCGTCGGCGGGCACGTAGCAGGTGTGCACCGGCTGCCGGCCCGGCCGCTCCCCCGGGTACGCCGCCGCCCGGGCGGCGTCGACGGGTGCGAGCCGCCGGTCGAGCTCCCCGTAGATCCCTTCGTCGAGCATCAATCGATGAGCTCGTAGGCGGGCAGCGTGAGGAAGTCGGGGAACTCGTCGGCCAGCGCGACCTGCTCGAACAGCCGGCGGGCGTCGTCGAGGCGGGGCAGCTCGCCGATGCCCTCGACCTCCTCGGCGACGACGCGGCGCACCAGCTCCTCCGTCACCGTCTCGCCGGTGTCGAGCTCCACCCCGGCGTGCACCCACTGCCACACCTGGGAGCGGCTGATCTCGGCGGTGGCGGCGTCCTCCATGAGGCCGTGGATACCGACGGCGCCGTTGCCGCCGAGCCACGCGGCCAGGTAGCGGATCGCGATCTCGACGTTGGCCCGCAGCCCGGCCATCGTGCGGGCACCGGGCACCCCGGCGACGTCGAGCAGCTGCGCCGCGGTCACCGACACCTCGGGGCGCTGCCGGTCGAGCTGGTTCGGGCGGTCGCCGAGGACGGCGTCGAAGGCCTCGCGGCAGACCGGCACCAGGTCGGGGTGGGCCACCCAGGAGCCGTCGAAGCCGTCGCCGGCCTCGCGGGTCTTGTCCTCGCGGACCTTCGCCAGCGCCCGCTCGTTCGCCTCGACGTCCTTGCGGCTGGGGATGGCGGCCGCCATGCCGCCGATCGCCATGGCGCCGCGGCGGTGGCAGACGGCGACGAGCTGGTCGGTGTAGGCGCGCATCATCGGCGCGGTCATGGTGACGGCGGCGCGGTCGGGCAGCACGAAGTCGGGGCCGGCCTCGCGGAAGACCTTGATGACGCTGAACAGGTAGTCCCAGCGCCCGGCGTTGAGGCCGGTGGCGTGGCTGCCCAGCGCGTGCAGCATCTCCTCCATCTCGAACGCGGCCGGGATGGTCTCGATGAGCATGGTGGCGCGGATCGAGCCCCCGGGCAGGCCCAGCACCTGCTCGGCGTGGTCGAAGACCAGCCTCCACAGCCCCGCCTCGAGCCGGCCCTCCATCTTCGGGAGGTAGAAGTACGGCCCGCTGCCGCGGGCCAGCTGCTCGGCGGCGTTGTGGAACAGGTACAGCCCGGCGTCGACCAGGGCGCCCACGGTCGGCTGCCCGTCGACCAGCAGGTGCCGCTCGGGCAGGTGCCAGCCGCGGGGGCGCGGCACGATCGTGGGCAGGTCACCGTCCTCGCGCAGCCGGTACTCCCGGCCCTCCGGCGTGGTGAACGCGAGCTGCCGGCGGACGGCGTCGCGGAGCACCAGCTGCCCGGTGACGACGTTGCGCCAGTGCGGGGTGTTGGCGTCCTCGAGGTCGGCGAGCCACACGTCGGCGCCGCAGTTGAGCGCGTTGACCGCCATCTTCGGCTCGGTCGGGCCGGTGATCTCCACGCGGCGGTCGACCAGGCCGGGCGGCGGCGGGGGCACCTGCCAGTCGCCGTCGCGGATCTCCGCGGTCTCGGGGCGGAAGTCCAGCCAGCGGGCGGCGGCGATCTCAGCGCGGCGGGTGGCGCGGGCGGCGAGCAGGGCGTCGCGCTGCGGGCCGAAGCGGCGCTGCAGGTCGGCGACGAACTCCAGCGCGTCGGGGGTCAGCACCTCCCCGGACCGCTCGACGTCGGGGCCCTCCACGCGCACGTCACTCACCGCTGGTCCCCTCTGCCGGCCGGGATGGGCTGCCATCCTGTCACCGTGTCCCGCCTCGACGAGTTCAACAGCGAGCCCGCCGACGCCGCCGTCGAGCAGCTGCGCGGCTGCAACGCCGCGCCGCGCTTCGCCGCCGAGCTGGTCGCCGGCCGCCCGTTCCCCGACGCCGACACCCTCGTCCGCCGGGCCGGGGAGGTGGCGCGGGCGCTGCCGTGGGACGAGGTGCAGCTGGCGCTGGCCGCGCACCCGCGGATCGGCGACCGGGTGGAGGGCTCCTCGGCCGAGGCGCAGGCCTCCCGCCGGGAGCAGGGCTCGATGGGCGGGGCGGACGACGGCACGCGCGCCGCGATCGTCGAGGGCAACCGCGCGTACGAAGAGCGGTTCGGGCACGTCTACCTGATCCGCGCGGCCGGGCGGTCCCCGGAGGAGATGCTCGCCGAGCTGCGCCGCCGGCTGGGCAACGACGAGGACGCCGAGCGGGCCGAGGTGGTCGAGCAGCTGGCGCAGATCAGCGAGCTGCGGGTGCGCGGGCTGGTCTCGTGAGCGTCTCCACCCACGTGCTCGACGCCGTCGCCGGGCGGCCGGCCGCCGGGATCGCCGTCCGGCTGTTCGCGGGCGAGGACCTGCTCGCCGAGGGCACCACCGATGCCGACGGCCGCTGCCGGCTCACCGAGGACGCCACCGTCGCCGGGCCGCACCGGCTGGTGTTCGCCACCGGCCCCTGGTTCGAGGCACGCGGGACGGCGGCGTTCTGGCCGGAGGTCACGCTGACCTTCGCCGTCACCGAGCCCGCCGCCCACCACCACGTGCCGCTGCTGCTGTCACCGTTCGCCTACTCGACCTACCGCGGGAGCTGACCGGCCCACCCGTCAGCCGGATCCCGCACTCCCGGGTCTGCGGCAGGGCGGAGGTCACCACCCAGGCCGGAGGTCACCACGCGGGCGTGGCGACCACTCCCGACCGGGTACGCCGGTCCTCAGAGGAAGGTAGCCAGCCAGTCGAGGTCGTCGGCCCGGTCGATGCGGTACACGCCGCCCGTCCCTCCGCACGTGCTGTTCAGTCCGAAGGACGTCACGCCGCCGATGACGTTCGTGTCCCCGATGAAGTTCGGGCCCCCCGAGTCACCGAAGCAGGTGCCGCCCGTGCGGGCGTTGTTGGACAGCAGCAGCGAGTCGTTCCCCACGATGCCGCGGTTGATCTGCACCAGGTGCGGGCGGGAGATCATCCGGATGCGGTCGGCCTGCTCCTTCCAGGACGCGGCGTCCGGGAAGGACTTCTGCAGGCCGTACCCCACGGCGGTGAAGACGGTGCGCGCGCCCGGGGACAGCGTGTCGAGCTGACCGAGGGAGGGGAGCTGGCCGTACTCCTCCACCTCGACGGGCTCGTCCAGCACGACGACCCCGAGGTCGTGGAGGTAGAAGGCGGCGTCGTCGTAATCCGGGTGGGTGTGGGGCGTACCGCCCACGTCGCCCTCGTAGGGATAGCCGTTCTCCGGGATCCCGCTCTCGACGTCCTGGTCGAACCAGATCTCGACGTGGTCGGCGCCGTACGTGCAGTGGCCCGCCGTCAGGAACAGCGTCGGGGAGATCAACGTGCCGCTGCACCGCCACAGCGGCTCGCCATCAGCGTCCTGGGCCACCATCAGGCCGACGAACGGGTACTCGTTCCCGGTGTCGGGGACACCGTCAGTGACCGCCCCCGCAGGCGTCACCAGGAGCGCCAGGCCGACGAGCAGGGCTGCCAGCAGAGTGAGGGTCCTGCGCATGAAATCCCCCCATGACGGTGAGCCGATCCGCGGGGCGACAGCGTGGGGACTCGGCTGGTTACGGGTCAACCCCGCCGAGTGCACGATGGGCGGCCCGGGGGGGACCCCACCGGCCAGTCGGCCACAGCGGGTAGGGCAGCAGGACGGACGGTGACGGCGGAGAGGGCATGACGCCGTCGACCGGCCCGGCCCATCGGGGCCGGCGCCGGGACGTCCACGCCGTGCCCGACCGCGGGAGCCAAGCGCGCCAGGTTCCACGTGCAACACCGGCGCAACGGGTGTGCGGCAGGCTGCGCGCATGGCGATCGTGCTCGGACCCAACCAGTACGGGAAGGCGGAGGTCCGCGTGGTCGCGGTCGACCGCAGCTCCCCCCGGCACGAGCTCGTCGACCTGAACGTGAGCACCAGCCTGCGCGGGGACTTCACCGCCGCGCACACGCGCGGCGACAACGCGCACGTGCTGACCACCGACGCGCAGAAGAACACCGTGTTCGCCTTCGCCCGCGACGGCGTCGGCTCGCCGGAGGCGTTCGGCCTGCGGCTGGCCCGCCACCTGGCCGGGTCCTACGAGTG
Source organism: Geodermatophilus sp. SYSU D01036 (assembly GCF_054050435.1). Classification (NCBI taxonomy): domain Bacteria; kingdom Bacillati; phylum Actinomycetota; class Actinomycetes; order Geodermatophilales; family Geodermatophilaceae; genus Geodermatophilus; species Geodermatophilus sp. SYSU D01036. Next base: position 85,017 of record NZ_JBJGZJ010000014.1, read on the forward strand.
GATCACCGGCGCCCGGGTGGCCGTGGAGTCCTACGGCTGGGAGCGGATCGCCGTCGGCGGGCAGCCGCACGACCACGCGTTCCGCCGGCCCGGCGGGGAGGTGCGGACGGCGGTGGTCACCGTGGCCGGGGACGACGCACACGTGCTGGCCGGCCTGTCCGACCTCGTCGTCCTCAAGACCACCGGCTCGGAGTTCTGGGGTTTTCCGCGCGACCGGTACACGACGCTGGCCGAGACCCGCGACCGCATCCTCGCCACCGCGGTGACCGCGCGCTGGCGCTACCTCTCGGCCGACCTCGACTGGGACGGGCTGTTCACCGGCGTCCGGACGACGCTGCTCGAGACCTTCGCCGCCACCCACTCCCTCGCGCTGCAGCAGACGCTCTACGCGATGGGCGAGGCGGTGCTCGCGCGCTTCCCCGACGTCGCCGAGGTCCGGATGTCGATGCCGAACCGGCACCACTTCCTGCAGGACCTCTCGGCGTACGGCCTGGACAACACCCCCGGCCCGGACCACCCCGTCGTCTACCACGCCGACGACCGGCCCTACGGGCTCATCGAGGGCGCCGTCCTCCGCGACGACGTCCCGCCCGCCGAGGTCGCGTGGCTCGGCACGCCGGGCTTCTGCTGAGGTGTGCCCGTGAGCGACGAGCGAGAGGTCCTGACCTACGAGCTGTTCGGCACCGCGGCGCGGGAGCTGGCCCAGCTGGTCGCCGACGACGGCTTCGAGCCCGACCTCATCCTGTCGATCGCCCGCGGCGGGCTGTTCCTCGGCGGGGCGCTGGGCTACGCGCTCGACGTCAAGAACCTGTTCGTGATGAACGTGGAGTTCTACACCGGCGTCGACGAGCGGCTGGACCTGCCGGTGGTGCTCCCGCCGACGCTGGACGCCGTCGACCTGACCGGGGCTGACGTGCTGGTGGCCGACGACGTCGCCGACACCGGCAAGACGCTGGAGCTGGTCCGCGACTTCTGCGCGGGCTACGTCTCCGACGTGCGGACGGCGGTCGTCTACGAGAAGCCGCGCTCGGTGGTCAGCTGCGACTACGTGTGGAAGCGCACCGACCGCTGGATCGACTTCCCGTGGTCGTCGCTGCCGCCGGTGCGCACGCGCAGCGACCGCCCCGCCCACTGATGCACGTCGAGCTCGAACCGCTCACGCCCGGGAACGTGCGGGCGGTGTGCGAGCTGCGGGTCGCGCCCGGCCAGGAGTCCTTCGTCGCGCCCAACGCCGTCTCGATCGCCGAGGCGTACGTGCACCCGCAGGCCTGGTGCCGCGCGGTCCGCGCGGACGGACAGCTCGTGGGCTTCGTGATGCTGTGGGACTCCCCCGAGGAGCTCGGGCACATGCTGTGGCGGCTCATGGTCGACGCCGGCGCCCAGGGGCGCGGGATCGGCCGGGAGGTCGTGCGCCTGGTCGCCGAGCACGTCCGCGCGCAGGGCGTGCCGGAGCTGCGCGTGAGCGTCGTCGACGGAGAGGGCGGCCCGGAGCCCTTCTACCGCTCGCTCGGCTTCGTCCGCACCGGCGAGATGGCCGACGACGAGCCGGTCCTGGCCCTGGCGCTCTGATGCTCCCGGCGGTCAGCGGCGGGTGGAGACGGTGACGGTGAACCGGCGGTCGTGCGCGGCCGCCCGGGTCGGGCCGACCAGCCGCCGCAGCGCCGCCCGGTGCGGCAGCCGGTTGTTGTAGACCGCCCACAGCTCCCCGCCCGGCCGCAGCACCCGCGCCGCGGCGGCGAACAGCCGGTCGGCGGCGGCGGTGACGACGGCGGCGCCGAGGTGGAACGGCGGGTTGCAGACGACGAGGTCCACGCTCCCGTCGGGCACGGTCGCGGCGGCGTCGTCGCGCAGGACGGGCACCCGCTCCAGCCCGGCGCGGGCGAGCGTGGCCTTCGCGGAGGCGACCGCGGCGGCCGACTGGTCGGTGGCGGTCACCGCCAGCCCGGGCCGGGAGCGGGCGAGGACGGCGGCCAGCACGCCGGTGCCGCAGCCGAGGTCGAGGGCGGTGCGCGCGTCCGGGGCGGCGCCCTCGAGCGCGGCGAGCAGCAGCCGGGTGCCCTCGTCGACCCGGGCGCCGGCGAACGCGGCGCCGTGCGCGCAGACGTCGAGGTCCAGGGCGGCGTCGTGCCGGCAGCGGGGGAAGGACGGCGCGACGCCGGGCCGCGGCCCGCGGGCGACCAGCACCCGCGACTTCTGCCGGGCGAGGGTGGCCGAGACCTCGCCGAACCCGGTGCGCAGCACGTCGTTCATGCCGAGGGTCATGTGCTTGACCCGCCCGCCGACCAGGACGGTGACGTCCGGGGCGGCGGCCGCCGCGGCCAGCTCGGTCAGCTCGCGCAGCGCGTCGAGGGCCTTGGGCGCGCGGGCCAGCACGAGCGTCGCGCCGTCGAACAGGCCGGCGTCGAGGTCCCCGGTCCGGTAGGTGCCGGCCAGCCCGGTGCGCCCGGCGTTCCGGGCCAGCGCCCGCTCGCCGACCAGCAGGTCCTGGGTCACCCGCACGTCGCGCGCCCCGGCCGCGACCGCGCCGAGGGTGAGCGCGCCGTACGCGTCGTCGACGACGACCACCCGCTGCCCGGGCAGGTCCTCCGCGGTGTCGAGCATCAGCCGGTCGGTGGCGTCGACGGCGACCAGGTCGGGCGCCTCGACGTCGGGCTCCCGCCGCAGCTGCGCCAGGACCTCGTCGGCAGAAATGGCCATTTCTGCCGCTCGTCAGGACACCGGTGTGGCGGCGACGAAGGAGGCGACCACCCGGCCAAGCTCCGGGCCGACGTCCTCCTGGAGGAAGTGCCCGCCGCCGCGCAGGGTGGTGTGCGGCATGCCCTGGGCGCCGGGCACCAGCCGCTGGAAGACCCGGTCGCCGCCGCCGGTGATCGGGTCGGAGTCGGAGAACGCGGTGAGCAGCGGCTTCTCCCAGCGGGTGAGGACCTCCCACGCGGCCCGGTTGGCGGCCGCGGCGGGGTCGTCGGGCGCCGTCGGCACCAGGCTCGGGAAGACCCGGGCGCCGGCCTTGGACGCCTCGTCGGGGAACGGCGCGTCGTAGGCGGCGACCACCTCGGGCGGCAGGTCGGTGACCGTGCCGTTGGCGACGACCCGGCCGACGTCGAAGGCCCGCGCGGTGGCGGCGAACCGCTGCCAGGCGAGGAACGCCTCGCTCATCGGGGCGTCGCCGGTGGGCAGGCCGGTGTTGGCGACGACGAGCCGGGCGAACCGGTCGGGGTGCTCGGCCGCCAGGCGCAGGCCGATCAGCCCGCCCCAGTCCTGCCCGACGAGCGTGACCCCGACCAGGCCGAGGCCCTCGAACAGCGTCTGCCGCACCCACTCGACGTGCGCCGCGTAGCTGTAGGCGGCGGGGTCGGTGGGCTTGTCCGAGCGGCCGAAGCCGACCAGGTCGGGGGCGACCACGCGCAGGCCGGCGGCGGTGAGCTCCGGGATCACGCGCCGCCAGAGGAAGGACCAGGACGGCTCGCCGTGCAGCAGGACGACGACCTCGCCCGAGGCCGGGCCGACGTCGACCACCGCGACCCGCAGCGGCGTGCCGTCCCCGCCGTCGAAGGTGACGTACGTGGGCGGGTACGGGAAGTCCGGCAGCGCGGCGAACCGCTCCTCCGGCGTGCGGACGACGTCCATGGGACCCCCTGGGGCGAAGGAAGCTCGACGCACGTCCCGGCGCCCAGGACGTGCGTAGAGCTTCCTATGCCTCGGACCTCGGACGCCGGGGAGGCCGACCGGGCAGCCTCCGCCGGTCGAGTGCACCGGGCAGCAGCCGTCCGGCACCGCACCACCCCGGCGGGGCGGCGTCGTCGGGACGGCGGCAGGATCACCCGCGGACCCGGATCGACGACGCAGGGAGCGACCGTGACCGTCACCGCCCGCGAGTGGCACCTGGCCGCCCGCCCCCACGGCGAGCCCACCCCCGACGACTTCCGGCTGGTCGAGGTGGAGCACCCGGACCCCACCGAGGGCCAGGTGGTGGTGCGGATGGTCGCCATGTCGGTCGACCCCTACATGCGCGGGCGGATGCGGCTGGGCCCCTCGTACGCGGCGCCGTGGGAGGTCGGCGAGGTGATGAAGGGCGGCGCCGTCGGCCGCGTCGTCGAGTCCCGCTCCCCCGACGTGCCCGAGGGCGCGCTGGTGCTCACCGACGCCGCCTGGCGCGACGTCGCCGTCCTCGACGCCCGCCACGTCCGGCAGCTGCCGGCCACCGAGGACCTGCCGCTCACCTACTCGCTCGGCGTCCTCGGCATGCCGGGGCTGACCGCCTGGGCCGGGCTGTTCCGGGTGGCCGCCTTCCGCGAGGGCGACGCCGTGTTCGTCTCCGGCGCGGCCGGGGCGGTGGGCAGCGCGGTCGGCCAGTTCGCGAGGCTGCGCGGCGCCTCGGCGGTGGTCGGCAGCGCGGGCAGCCCGGACAAGGTCGCCTGGCTGCGCGAGATCGGCTTCACCGCCGCCTTCGACTACCACGACGGCCGGGTCAGGGACCTGCTCGCGGAGGCCGCGCCCGACGGCATCGACGTCTACTTCGACAACGTCGGCGGCGAGCACCTCGACGCCGCGCTGGGCGCGCTGCACGTGCACGGCCGGGTGGCGATCTGCGGCGCCATCTCGGGCTACAACGCCACCGAGTCGGTGCCCGGGCCGAAGAACTTCAGCTCGCTGATGATCGCCAAGCGGCTCGCGGTCACCGGGCTGCTCGTCGGCGACCACACCGACCTGCACGGCGAGTTCACCGAGACGGTGTCCGGCTGGATCCGGTCGGGGCAGCTGGCCGTCCGCGAGACCGTCTACGAGGGGCTGGAGAACGCCGTCCCCGCCTTCCTCGACCTCCTCAAGGGGGCCAACACCGGCAAGATGGTCGTCCGGCTGGCGCCCGACCCGGATTGAGGCGGCCCGGCACCGGGAAGGGGCCGGGGATGTGGCTGCTCCTCACCCGCCGACTGCGGGTCTGGTTCATCGTGACCGTCCTCGTCCCGCTGGGCACCGGGCTGCTCCGGCGCGCCGGGCTCGCCCTCGAGCGGCGGACCGGGCCGACCCAGCTCAGCCGCGGGCTGCTGCGGGCCGGTGACCTCGGCGACCGCGCGCGGGCGCGGCTGCGCGGCGGTGGCCGACGGCGCCGGTGACCACCGCGGCCCGGGTCCCGGCCCTCGACCACACCCCGGCGACCGCGCCCACCCGCGCGGTCGCCGTCTTCGCGCACGGCGGCACGGTGAGCAGCGTCGAGCCGCCGCGGGAGCGGGCGCTGTCGCTGGTGCGGATGCGGGCGATCCAGGAGGCGGTGTCCCGCGCCGCGGGCGGCCGGGGCGTCGAGACCTACCTGGTCCGCTACCGCGTGGCGGGCTGGAACGGGGCCGCCGCCGACGCGCACGCCGACGTCCGCTGGGCGCTGGACCGCGTGCGCGAGCGGCACGGCGACGTCCCGGTGGTGCTGGTCGGGCACTCGATGGGCGGCCGGGCGGTGCTGCGCGCGGGCGACGACCCGTCGGTCACCGCGGTCTGCGGGCTCGCGCCGTGGACGCCGCCGGGCGAGCCGGTCGGCCACCTGCACGGTCGCACCGTCGTCCTCGCCCACGGCCGCGGCGACCGCTGGGTGCCGGCGCGGCTGTCGGCGGACTTCGCCGTGCGCGCGCACCGGGCCGGCGCGCGGGTCGCGCGGTTCACGCTGCCCGGCGGGCACGGCATGGTGCGCCGGGTCGGCCGGTGGCACGCGCTGGTCCGCGACGTCGTCCTGTCCGGGGCGGGGCTGGCCCCGTGGCGTGCCGACCTGGGGGACGCTCTGGGCGCCCCGGACGGGGAGGGGCTCGCCGTCCCGCTGTGAGGCGGTGACCGAGGACAGGGAGCGCGCGTGGAGGAAGTGCTCGCCGACGTCGTCGGCGTCATGGTCACCGTCGTCGAGGCGTGCGGGGCCGTGGTCATCTTCGCCGGCGCGCTGTGGGCCTTCGCCCGCTTCCTGTGGGTGGGGCTGCGCCGCGGCGGGACGTCGGCCTTCGTGCCGGTCCGGCTCACCCTGGGCCGGTTCCTCGCCCTGGGCCTGGAGTTCCAGCTGGCCAGCGACGTGCTGCGGACGGCGGTCGCGCCGAGCTTCCGGGAGCTGGGCCAGCTGGCGGCGGTCGCGGCGATCCGCACGGCGCTGAACTACTTCCTGTCCAAGGAGATCGCCGAGGAGCGGCGGCAGGTCGCCGAGGAGACCGGCGCGCCCGCGCCCGACCCGGCGTCGGCCGAGCACCGCGGGCGCGGGGTGTGACCTCGCTCGGCCCCGTCCCCGGGCTGCTCGCCCTCGCCGTCAGCGGGCTCGCCCTGGTCGCCGGGGCGGTGACCCTCGCGAGCACCCGGCGGCCCCGGCTCGCGCTGGCGGTGTTCCTGGACCTCCTGCTCGCGGCCGGGCTGCTGCGCCTGGCCGTCGAGCCGACCTGGTCGTCGGTCGGCACCGCCGCCGCCGTCGTGGCGCTGCGCCGGGTGATCGGCGCGGGCCTGCGGGCGGGCGGCCGGGTGCTGTCCCCGCCGGTCGTGACACGGCCCGGCCCGGACCGCTGGCCTCCGCGCCCGTGACTGCCGGGTCGGCCTCGCGCTGCGCACGACCCCCGGCCGGCCGGGGAGCTCCATGGGGCTGGCCGCGATCGTCGAGTCGCACTTCTCCTTCGAGGAGCGCGGGATCGCGGCCGCCCTCGACCGGCTGCCGGGCACCGCCGCCGGTCTGCTCGGGGCCGGGGTCGGCCTCCCGCGCGCGGACGGCGGACCCGGTCGTCAGGAGAACAGCGCGCTGTAGCCGTTGAGCGCGGGCTGGCCGCCGAGGTGGGCGTAGAGCACCGTCGACGACGGGTCGATCTCGCGGCGGCCGACCAGGTCGAGCACCGCGGCCATCGACTTCCCCTCGTACACCGGGTCGGTGACCATGCCCTCCGTGCGGGCGGCCGTCTCCATCGCGCGGATCGTCGCCTGGTCGGGGATGCCGTACACGCCGCCGTGGAAGCGCTCGTCGAGCTCGACGTCGTCGAGGGTCAGCTCCCGCCGCACGCCGATGGCGCGCGCGGTCCGCTGGGCGATGCGCAGCACCTGGTCGCGGGTCTCGGCGGGCTTGGCGGAGGCGTCGACGCCGAGCACCCGCCGCGGCCGGCCGCCCTGCTCCTCGAGCAGCGCGAACCCGGCGACCATCCCGGCCTGCGTGGACCCGGTGACCGAGCAGACGACGACGGTGTCGAAGAAGACGCCGAGCTCGGCCTCCTGCTGCGCCACCTCCAGCGCCCAGTGGGCGAAGCCGTGCCCGCCGAGCGGGTGGTCGCTGGCCCCGGCCGGGATGGCGTAGGGCTTGCCGCCGCGCGCCTCGATCTCGGCGAGCGCGGCCTCCCAGCTCTCCTTGAACCCGATGCCGAAGCCGGCCCTGACCAGCCGCACGTCGGCGCCGGCCAGCCGGCTGACCAGGATGTTGCCGACCTTGTCGTAGACGGCGTCGGGCCAGTCCACCCAGCTCTCCTGCACGAGCACGCAGGACAGCCCGACGTGGGCGGCGACGGCGGCCACCTGGCGGGTGTGGTTGCTCTGCACGCCGCCGATGGAGACGAGGGTGTCGCAGCCCTGGGCGAGCGCGTCGGCGACCAGGTACTCCAGCTTGCGGGTCTTGTTGCCGCCGTAGGCGATGCCGGAGTTGCAGTCCTCCCGCTTGGCCCACACCGCGGCGCCGCCGAGGTGCGCGGTGAGCCGGTCCAGCCGGTGCACCGGCGAGGGGCCGAACAGCAGCGGGGTGCGGGGGAAGTCAGCGAGGCTCGTCATCGGTCTCCTCCAGTCCGGACAGCAGCGCGGTCCAGATCTCGGTCGTCGTGGCGACGGCGGCGTCGACGTCGGCGGCCGCCCAGGCGGCGATCAGGCGGTCGTGCAGGGCGACGGACCCGCGGCCGTGTGCCGCGGCGAACCGGGCCCGCTCCAGGCGGCGGATGGCCGGGGTGAGCCGCTCGACGGTCGCGGTCAGCGCGGTGTTGCCGGCCCGGTCGAGCAGCACGCCGTGCAGCTCGTCGTCGGCGGCGAGCGCCGCGTCGAGGTCACCGGCGTCCACGGCGGCGGCGAAGCGCTCGTTGGCGGCACGCATCGCGGCGACGTCGTCGCCGGTCACCCGGCCGGCGACCTCCCGGGCGGCGAGCTCGTGCATCGCCCGGACGACGACGGCGGCGTCGCGCACCTGCCGGCGCCGCAGCGGGGTGACCCGCGTGTGGCTCTGCGGCTTGGCCTCGACCAGCCCCTCGTCGACCAGCTTGGCCAGCGCGGCGCGCACCGGCGCCACCGACAGGCCGAGGCGGGTGGCCAGCTCGGTGTCCTTGACGACGGCGCCGGGTGCCAGGTCGCCGCTGACGATCGCCGACCGGATGCGGGCCAGCGCCTGGTCGCGGAGCAGCACCCGGCCGACGGGGACGAGCGGCGCGGTCATAACTGACATCTCAGATGTCAGTCGCTCCGGCGTCAACCCCCAGGTGCGGCAGGCGGGAAACCGGCGCTCCGTGGCAGGCGTGGGCCTCGTCGGGGCGGGGACCGCCGTCCACGATCACCGGCATGGACTGGAGCACCGCCCCCGCCGACGCCGCCGCGCACTTCGCCCGCCGGCTGGCCGTGGAGACCGACGTGTCCGACGTGCACGCCGCGCTGGAGTCCGGCGAGCCGGGCTTCGTGCTGCTCGACAGCCGCAGCCGGGAGGCGTGGGACCAGGGGCACGTGCCCGGCGCGGTGCACCTGCCCGGCCGGGAGGTCACGGCGCGCGCGCAGGCCGAGCTGGACCGGTCCGTCCCGGTGGTGACCTACTGCTGGGGCCCGGGCTGCAACGGGGCCACCCGCGCGGCGCTGGCGCTGGCCCTGCTCGGCTTCCGGGTGCGGGAGATGATCGGGGGCTTCGAGTACTGGGCGCGGGAGGGGCTGCCGGTGGCGACCGCGGACGGCCTCACCCGCCCGGACGTCGACCCGCTGACCGCGCCGGTCAGCTGCGGGTGCTGAGGTCGGGGACGTCGTCGTCGGCCAGGCGGGCCCACAGCAGCTCGTCGTGCTTGACGCCGTCGCCGTAGCGGAAGGAGCGGCGCAGCCGGCCCTCGAAGGTGAAGCCGGCCTTCTCCGCCACGCGGCCCGAGGCGGGGTTCTCCACGGCGTGCACGAGCTCGACCCGGTCGACCGGCAGCGCGGCGAAGCCCCAGCGCAGCGCGGCGTCCACGGCACGCGGCGCCACCCCGCGGCCGCGCGCGGCGGGCACCGTCCAGTAGCCGACCTCGGCGTCGCCCTGGTCCAGGTCGATGGAGTGCAGGTTCACCGAGCCGAGCAGCTCACCGCCGGCGGCGTCGACGACGGCCCAGGCGGCGATCCGCCCGCTGCTCCAGTCGGCGCGGCGGGCCACCCAGATCCGTGCGTCCTCGAGGGTGGCCACCCGGCCCGGGTTGCTCCACACGGTCGTGGCCGGGTCGGTGAGGGCGGCGTGGACGGCCCCGGCGTCGCCGGCCCGCCACGGGCGCAGCCGCAGCGGGCCGGCGGGCACCTCGACGGGGGCGGGGACGACGTCGGTCACGCCCCCGATCGTGCCGGAGGGCTCAGTCCTCCCCGGAGCCCGGCTCGGCCATCTTCCGGTTGAGCTTGGCCGCCACGTTGCCCGGCGTGATCGCCGACAGCCGCCCCATCGCCTTGCTGGCCAGCGACCCGGCGAACACCGACGCCTCGCCCTTCATCAGGCCCTCGAAGCCCTGGCGGGCGACCAGCGCCGGGTCGTCCTTGGCGTCGGTGGCGCCCAGCCGGGTGTCGGTGAGGTCGCCGCGGTCGAAGAACTCGGTGTCGGTGGGCCCGGGCAGCAGGGCGGTCACGCTCACCCCGCGGTCGGACAGCTCCTCGCGCAGCGACAGCGCCAGGTGCTGGGTGAACGCCTTGCTCGCTCCGTAGACGGCCTGGAAGGGCTGGGGCGCCTGCGAGGCCACCGACGAGGTGATGAGGATCCGGCCCTCGCCGCGGGCGGCCATGTCCTGCGCGACGGCCTTGCCGACGTGCACGGTCGAGCCGCAGTTGAGCGCGACGATCTCCAGCTCGCGCGCCAGGTCGGTGTCGGTGAACGCCCCGCCGACGCCGACGCCGGCGTTCAGCGCGGCGGCGTCCAGCGGCCGCCCGGAGCCGCGGACGGCCGCCACCAGCAGCTCACACCCCTCGTAGCGCGACAGGTCGGCCCGGACCGGCGAGACGTGCGCGCCCATCCCCCGCAGCGTCTCGGCGGCGGCGTCCAGCTCGTCGTCCTCGGCCGCGACGACCAGGTCGAAGCCGTTCTCGGCGAACTGCTTGGCCAGCTCCAGGCCGATGCCGCTGGAGGCTCCGGTGACGAGGGCGAGGGGGCGGTCGGTGGGCAGGGTCACGGGGACTCCCGGGGTCGGTCGCGGGCTGCGGTCGCCCCGGTCATGCCCGATCCGGCGGGGGCCGACCCATCCGCTCAGACCGCGACGGAGACCCCGATCCCGCCGCGGGTGTCGCCGCCGTGACGGGCGATCTCCGCGTCGAGGTCCAGCGGGCGGATCGTCATGGCCTGCGCGCGGACGTCATCGGTGATCCGGTCGGCCGGGAGCAGCCAGGAGACCTCGAACTCCAGGCCGTCGGGGTCCTGGGCGTAGAGGGCCTTGGTGGTGGCGTGGTCGGAGGCGCCGACCAGCGCCCCGGCGGCGGCCAGCGCGTCGCGGACCCGGGCCAGCTCGGCGAGGGTGTCCACCTCCCAGGCCAGGTGGTACAGCCCGACGGTCGCACGGCCGGCCTGCGACGGGCCGGCGCCGGCGCCGGCGGCGAACAGGCCGAGGTCGTGGTCGTTGGTCGACCCCTCGGCCTGCAGGAACACCGCCCGGCCGGGGATCTCCGCCTTCACCCGGAAGCCGAGCACGTCGCGGTAGAAGGCGGTGCTGCGCTCGACGTCGCGGACGTAGAGGACGGCGTGGTTGAGGCGCTGGACCGGCATCGCGGCCTCCTGTTCCGGGAGCACGTGTGCACTTCCGCGGAAGTGCACACCCAGTGTGCGCGCGGGTCGATGAACGTTCAAGCAGTGGACCGGCGCGACGACGGGGTAGAGGGCCCGCCATGGACCACTCACGCGCACCCGTCCTCGAGGCCCTGCAGGAGTTCCGCCGCCGCGGCGACGTCGTCTACGGCCCGCCCGGGCACAAGCAGGGCCGCGGCGTGGACCCGCGGGTGCTGGAGGTCGTCGGCGCCGACGTCTTCCGCAGCGACGTCCTGTCGCTCAACGGGCTCGACGACCGGCGCGAGTCGCAGGGCGTGGTCACCCAGGCCGAGGACCTCATGGCCCACGCCGTCGACGCCGACCGGGCCTTCTTCTCCACCTGCGGCAGCTCGCTGTCGGTCAAGAGCGCGATGATCTCCGTGGCCGGGCCGGGCGAGACCATGCTGGTCAGCCGCAACGCGCACAAGTCGGTGATCGCGGGGCTGATCATCAGCGGCATCCGGCCGGTCTGGGTGCACCCGCACTTCGACGCCGAGCGGCAGCTGGCCCACCCGCCGGAGCCGGAGGACGTCCGCCGCGCGCTCGACGCCCACCCCGAGGCCAGGGGCATGCTGCTGATCACCCCGACCGACTGGGGCACCTGCGCCGACATCGCCGGCGTCGCCGAGGTGCTGCACGGGCGCGACCTGCCGCTGATCGTGGACGAGGCCTGGGGCGCCCACCTGCCCTTCCACCCCGACCTGCCGGCCTGGGGCATGGACGCCGGCGCCGACGTCGTCGTCGTCAGCGTGCACAAGATGGGCGGGGCGGTCGAGCAGTCCTCGGTCTTCCACCTCCGCGGCGACCGGGTGGACCCGGACGTGCTGAAGCAGCGCGAGGACCTGCTGGGGACGACGAGCTCCTCGGCGCTGGTCTACCTGACCCTCGACGGCTGGCGGCGACAGATGGTCGAGCACGGCCGCGAGCTGCTGGGCGCGGCGATCGAGCGGGCCGGCCGGGTCGCCGAGCGGATCCGGGAGCTGCCCGGGATGCGGTTGATGGGCCGCGAGGTGGTCGGCCCCGGGATGGCCTTCGACCTCGACCCGCTGGTGCTCACGATCGACGTCCGGGGGCTGGGGATCACCGGCTACCAGGCCGGCGACTGGCTGCGCGCCGAGCGGCACGTCGACGTCGGCTCGGCCGACGCCTGCCGGATCAGCGCCCGCCTCACCCACGCCGACGACGACGAGACCGAGCGGACGCTGGTCGAGGCGCTGCGTGCGCTGGCCGACGGCGCGGCGTCGATGGAGCGCCCGCCGCGGGTGGAGCTGCCCGAGCCGCGCGCCCTGGAGCTGGAGAACGCGATGACCCCGCGGGACGCCTTCTTCGGCCGCGTCGAGCAGGTGCCGATCGCGGAGGCGGCCGGCCGCGTCGTCGCCGAGCTGGTCAGCCCCTACCCGCCGGGCGTGCCGGTGCTCGCGCCGGGCGAGCGGGTCAGCCAGGAGGCGCTGGACCACCTGACCAGCGGGGTCGAGGCCGGGATGCTCGTGCCGGACGCGGCCGACCCGACGATGAAGAGCCTGCGCGTCGTCATCGAGTGAGTGAGCACCGCAGCGAGCGCCGGCGAGCGAGGAGCGGAGCGAACGGGCCGCGGAGCGGCGGGATGAGCACCGAGTGAGTGGCCCGACGGTCACGGTCGCGGTCGACGATGCCCTGCGCCCGCTGCTGCCGGCGCGGGACCGGGCGTCGGGCCGGCGGGTGCTCGCCGCCGACCCGGACGCGACCGCGGGCCACCTGGTGCAGGCCGCCGGCGTCCCGCTGACCGAGGTGGGCGAGCTGCTGGTCGACGGCGTCCCCCTGCCCCGGGACGCCCGGCCGCCGCCCGGCGCGACCGTCGTCGTCCGGCCCGCGCCGCGGCCGCAGCCGGTGCCGCCCGGCGGCTTCCTGCTCGACGTCGGGCTGGGCGCCCTGGCCCGGCGGATGCGGCTGCTGGGCCTGGACGCCGCGTGGTCGCCGGAGGCCCGCGCCCCGGACGCCGACGACGCCGAGCTGGTCGCGGCCGCCGTCGCCGAGGACCGGGTGCTGCTCACCCAGGACCGCGGGCTGCTCATGCGCCGCGCACTGCCCGCGGGCGCGTGGGTGCGCGGCGCGGCGCCGGACGAGCAGCTCGCCGACGTCCTCGACCGCTTCCGCCCGCCGCTGGCGCCGCTCACCCGCTGCCCGGCCTGCAACGGCGTGCCGGTCGCCGTCGACGCGGCCGAGGTGGCCGGGGAGCTGGAGCCGGGCACCCGGCGGACGGCGACCGACTTCTCCCGCTGCCCGCGCTGCGGCCGCGTCTACTGGCGCGGGGCGCACGCCCGCCGGATCGACGCCCTCGTCGAGCGTGCGCGGCGGCTCACCGCCGGGTGACCCAGCACAGCCTCACCTCGGCCCGCGGGGGCCACGTCCTGGCCCCACCGTGACACCCCGGGCGGGCAGTGCGGGGGGCAGGAACCCCCTCCCGTCCCCTGCGAGGCCCCCGTGTACCTGTCGAAGACCGAGGCCGCCGTCCTGCCGACGACGCTCGTCGGCACCCCCAAGACGCCCCCGCCGGCCGCCACCGGGCGACGGCGGGTCTGGCCGCTGCTCGGCCCGGCCTTCGTCGCCGCCGTCGCCTACGTCGACCCCGGCAACTTCGCCACCAACTTCTCCGGCGGCGCCTCGTTCGGCTACACGCTGCTGTGGGTGATCGTCGCGGCCAACCTCATGGCGATGCTCATCCAGAGCCTCACCGCCAAGCTGGGCCTGGCCACCGGCCGCGACCTCGCCACCAACTGCCGCGAGCGGCTGCCCCGGCCGGTCACCCGGGGGCTGTGGCTGCAGGCCGAGGCGGTCGCCATCGCCACCGACCTGGCCGAGATCGTCGGCGGCGCGGTCGCGCTGAACCTGCTGTTCGGGGTGCCGCTGCCGATCGGCGGGGTCATCACCGCCGTCGTCGCCTTCGTCCTGCTCGGCGCCCAGTCGCGGGGGCACCGGCCGTTCGAGCGGGTCATCACCGGGCTGCTGCTGGTCATCGGGCTGGGCTTCGGCTACACGCTGGTCGGCTCGGGGGTCGACGGCGGCGGGCTGGCCGGCGGCATGGTGCCCTCCTTCGACGGACCGGAGAGCCTGGTGCTGGCCGCGGGGATCCTCGGCGCCACGGTCATGCCGCACGTCATCTACGTGCACTCCGCGCTGACCCCGGGCCGCTACGGCGACGTCGTCACCGCGGGGCGGACCGAGCAGGGACGGCGCCGGCTGCTGCGGGCCCAGCGGATCGACGTCCTGGTCGCGATGGGACTGGCCGGGCTGGTCAACGCGGCGATGCTGGTCATCGCCGCGCAGCTGTTCACCGCCGACGACGGCATCGCGTCGCTGGAGAGCGTGCACGCGGGCCTGGGCGACCAACTCGGTACCGGCGCGGCCCTGGCCTTCGCCGTCGCGCTGCTGGCCAGCGGGTTCGCCTCCTCCTCGGTGGGCACCCACGCCGGCCAGGTCGTCATGGCCGGGTTCCTCAAGCGGCACGTCCCGGTGCTGGTCCGCCGGCTGGTCACCCTGGCCCCGGCGCTCGCGGTGCTCGTCCTCGGCGGCGACCCGACGACGGCGCTGGTGTGGTCGCAGGTCGTGCTCAGCTTCGGCATCCCGTTCGCGCTCGTGCCGCTGCTGTGGCTGACCAGCCGGCGCGACCTCATGGGCGGCTGGGTGAACCGGCGGGTGACCACGGTGGCGGGCTCGGTGGTCGCGCTGCTGATCATCGGCCTCAACGCCCACCTGCTGGTCGGCCTGGTCCTCTGACCGGCCGTGCCCCTCAGGCGGGTTCGGGGACGCCGCCGGGGTCGCCGCCGGGGTCGTCCGGCGTCGGCTCGACCGGCGCCGGCGGCAGGGGTTCCGGCGCGTCGGGGAGCAGCTCGCCCGGGTCGTCGGGGACGGGCTCGGTCGGGTCGAGGGGCGGGTCCGGTTCGGGGATGGGCGCGACCATCCCCCGAGTCAACCAGCGGCTCCCCGTTCCGCGCGACGGGCGGCGGCGAGGTCGGCGGTGCCCCGGACGTCGTCGGCGATCGCCGGCCACGGGGCGCGGGGCAGCTCGTGGCCCATCCCCGGGTGGGCGACGAGGCGGCTCCCTGCGTGCTCGGGCAGCAGCGCGAGGCCGAGGACACGCTGACCGTCGTCGGCCACCGGCTGGACCGGCTGTCCGGCCCGCGTGCCGGGGACTGGTCAGGCGACCGCCGTCCCCAGCACGTGCGGGCTCGGGGGGAGGCGGACGGCCGTCGGCGGGAAGTCGAAGCGCCGCACCCGCCGCACGGTGAAGCCGGCCCGCTCGATGTCGGCGACCTGGTCGGTGGCGGTGTGGCAGCCCGCGGCGAGCAGCGGCCAGACGGTGGCGTCGACCAGGCGCTGCACCCGCCGCAGCCGGCGGTCCTCCGCGACGGTGTGCTCGAGGAACCGCAGCTCACCGCCGGGACCGAGCACCCGGCGCAGCTCACCCAGCGCCTGTGCCCGCTCCCGGATGCTGCACAGGACCAGGCACAGCACACCGGCGTCAGCGGCGCCGTCGGGCAGCGGCAGCGCGTCGGCCGTGCCGGCGTGCACCTCGACGGGGACGCCGGCCGCCTCCGCCTCCCGCTCGGCCGCGGCCCGCAGGCGAGGCTCGGGCTCGACCGCGACGACGCGGGTGACCGTCGGCGGGTAATGGCGGAAGTTCAGCCCGTTGCCGCAGCCGACCTCGACCACCACGCCGGCCAGCCCGCCGAGCAGCTCGCGGCGGAGGTCGGCCATGCCGGCGTCCTCGATCCGCCGGCTCATCCGCTCGTAGAACCGGCTGAAGACGGGGTGGGGGCGGTCGGTCGCCATGCGGCACGGTCCCGGCACCGCCGGGGCGGCGTCAAGCGGGCAGGCGGGTCGACCAGGTGGACAGCCCGCCCGCGGGCCGGAAGCCGAGCGCCTCGTTGACCGCGACCATCGGCCGGTTGGTGTCGGAGTTGTAGGTGCTGATCCGCCGCACCTGCGGCAGCGTCGCGGCGAGCTCGCGCAGGACCGCGACCTTGATGCGGGCGCCGAGGCGGTGCCCGCGGTGCTCGCGCAGCACCAGCGTGCCGCCCTGGTGGGCCCGCTCCGGCTGCGCGAGGGGGACGTGCAGGTCGGTGAAGGCGACCAGCCGGCCGTGCCGCAGCGCACCGGCCGACAGGACGGTGCGGCCGCGGTCCAGGAGGACGGTCTCCTGCTCGCGGACCCGGGCGGCGTCCCACTCCTCCTCGCCGACCGGCACGTCCCCGCTCGGCGCGTCCGTCGACATCCGGCGGCCGAGCAGCGCCCGGTCCTCGAGCAGCTCGTCCGGCGTCCGGTCCCGCCAGGTGCGCACCTCGTAGTCCGCGCTCGCGGCGGCCGCCCCGGCCTCCAGGGCCGCCAGCCGGTCCTCGTCCACGGGCAGCAGCAGGTCCCGGCGGGTCTCCTGCAGACCGCAGGACCACCCGTGCGCCTGCGCGAAGGCGCGGCCGGCCGTGCCGGGACCGGGCTCGTCGACCTCGGCCACCAGCGACGAGCGCCCGGCCGCCGCGGCCAGCCGCGTCCCCTCCGCCAGCAGCGCGGTGCCGACGCCGCGCCGGCGGGCGGCGGGGTGCACGGCGACGTCGACGTGCGCCACCGAGGTGTTGTCGCGCACCGGCAGCAGCAGGCGCAGGGCGCCGACGACGGCCCCGTCGGCGACCGCGGCCCGGTGGGTGCCCCGCATCGCGCCGCCCGGGGTGGTCAGCCGCCGCGCCAGCGCGACGTGGTCGCTCGCCGGGCGCGGGGCCTCGCCGGGACGGTCGGCGCGCTGGGCCGCCGCCCACACCGCGCACCAGGCGGCGAACCGGGCGTCGTCCGGGCCGGTCCGCACGATCTCCACCCGTCCGTCGTACCGCCCGCCGCAACGGGATTCCGGCGGGCGGCCGGGCTCAGGCGGGCCAGGTGCCGGCGAAGTGGTGCACCGGGCCGTGGCCGGAGCCGATGCCCAGCGACTCCCCCGCCTCCAGCGCCCGCTGCAGATAGTCGCGGGCCTGCTCGACCACCGGCTCCCACCGCCCCGGCCCGCCGACGCCGCGGGCCACCAGCGCCGCGATCGCCGAGGACAGCGTGCAGCCGGTGCCGTGCGTGGCGGTGGTGTCGACCCGCGGCCGCCGGGTGACGACGACGCCGTCGGCGGTGGCCAGGACGTCGACGCTCTCCGCC
Source organism: Geodermatophilus sp. SYSU D01036 (assembly GCF_054050435.1). Classification (NCBI taxonomy): domain Bacteria; kingdom Bacillati; phylum Actinomycetota; class Actinomycetes; order Geodermatophilales; family Geodermatophilaceae; genus Geodermatophilus; species Geodermatophilus sp. SYSU D01036. Next base: position 102,157 of record NZ_JBJGZJ010000014.1, read on the forward strand.
CCGCCGAGGTGCCCGCCCTTGGCCAGCACCGCGCCGGGCCCGAGCTCCAGCAGTGCCTCCGCCTGCGCGGCGAGCTCGTCGACCGACGTCGCGGGCGCGGTGTCCAGCAGCGCGGCCGCCTCGGGCACGTTCGGGGTGACCAGCTCGGCCACCGGCAGCAGCTCGCTGCGGACCGCGGCGATCGCGTCGTCGTCGACCAGCCGGTCCCCGCTGGTGGCGACCATGACCGGGTCGACGACGAGCGGCCCGGCGGCGCGGCCGGCCAGCCCCGCGGCGACCTCGCGGACGACGTCGGCGGTGCCGAGCATGCCGGTCTTGGCCGCGTGCACGGTCACGTCGTCGAGCAGGGTGCGGACCTGCTCGCCCACGAACGCCCCGGGCACGGGGTGCACGCCGGTGACGCCACGGGTGTTCTGCGCGGTGAGCGCGGTGAGGACGGCGGTGCCGTAGACGCCGAGCGCGCTGAACGTCTTGAGGTCGGCCTGGATGCCGGCGCCGCCGCTGGGGTCGCTGCCGGCGACGGTCAGCGCCACGGGCACCCCCGCGCGCCCGGTCACCGGGCCGCCCGCAGGGCCCGGGCCGCGGCGGCCGGGTCGGGCACGGCGCACACCGCCGAGACCACGCAGATCCCGTCCACGCCGGTGACCAGCGGCGCCCGCTCGACGTCGATGCCGCCGATCGCCACCGACCGCAGCCCGCCGGCCGCCGCCTTCGCCGCCAGCGCGGCCACCCCCTCGGGCCCGAGGCCGGTGCCGGCGTCGGGCTTGGTGGGGGTGGACCAGACCGGCCCGATGCCGACGACGTCGACGGTGCCCGGCGGCAGCGCCAGCGCGACGGCCAGCTCGTCGTCGGACCCGGCCGACAGGCCCAGCAGCCGGTCGGGGCCGATCCGCGCGCGCACCTCGGCGGCCGGGGTGTCGTCCTGGCCGACGTGCACGCCGTCGGCGCCGGCCATCAGGGCCACCTCGACGTCGTCGTTGACGAACAGCGCCACGCCCGTGCCGGCCAGGACCTCCTTGACCGACAGCGTCAGCGCGTACAGCTGCCGGCACGACGCCGTCTTGTCCCGGACCTGCACCGCGGTCACCCCGCCGGCCACCGCCGCCCGGACGACGTCGGGCACGCCGCGGGGCCCGGCCAGCGCGGTGTCGGTGACCAGGTAGAGCGTCGGGTCGAAGGCCGGTCTCACCGGGTCACCTCCGCGACGGACAGGTCGGGGACCGTGTCGAGCGCGTCGAGCCACAGCGGCGCGAAGGTGCCCGGCCCGGCCGCGGCGGCGGCTGCCGCCTCGGCGGCCAGCGCGACGTGGGCGTGCGCGGCGACGGCGCCGGTCAGCGGGTCGTCGGTGACGGCGACGTAGGCGGCGACGAGGGCGCCCAGCGCGCAGCCGGCGCCGGTGGTGCGGGTCAGCAGGACCGAGCCGCCGCCCACCCGGACGGTGCGGGTCCCGTCGGTGACGACGTCGACCTCGCCGCTGACGGCGACCACTCCCCCGGTGCGCCCGGCCAGCGCGACGGCGGCGTCGAGCGCCTCGTCGACCTTGTCGGTCGAGTCGACGCCGCGGCCGCCGGTCCCGGCGCCGGCCAGCGCCATGACCTCGGAGGCGTTGCCGCGGACGACGGCCGGGCGCGACTCCAGCAGCTCGGCGGCGAGCCCCGTGCGGTAGGGCAGCGCGCCGACGGCGACGGGGTCGAGCACCCACGGCGTGCCGGCGGCCGCGGCCGAGCGGGCGGCCAGCCGCATCGCCTCGGCGGTGCGCTGGTTGACGGTACCGACGTTCACCAGCACCGCCGAGGCCACGGCCGCGAACCCCTCGGCCTCCAGCGGCTCGTCGACCATCGCCGGGGCGGCGCCGACGGCGAGCAGCGCGTTCGCCGTCAGCGTCTGCACGACGGTGTTGGTCAGGCAGTGCACCAGCGGTGCGGCGCCCGTCAGCGCCTGACGGGCAGCGGTCAGAGCAGCGGCATCCACGCCGTGACATCCCTTCGCCAGCATGACCTGGACAGGTTCGACGGGTGTGTTCTCAGCCCGCCGGCCGGCGGACACCCCGAGTCACTGCCCGTCGACGCTACCCCCGGTCCGCCAGGCGCTGTCGAAGAAGGCCAGCTCGAGCTCCATGGCCCGCCGGTAGGCGCGGCGCGCGGCCGGGGTGTCGGCGGCCAGCCGGTCCAGCAGCGCCTCGAGCGTGGCGGCGAGCTCCTCGAAGCCCGGGTCGGCGTAGGTGTCGACCCACTCCCGGTACGGCCCTGTTGCACGTGGAACCAGCGCCCGGCCCAGGTGCGCGTAGAGCCGCATGCACGGCGTCATCGCGGCAGCCACCTCGCCGACGTCGCCGAGCGCGGCCGTGGCCAGCAGGAACTCGGTGTAGGCGAGCGTCGCCGGGGCGGGGGTGACGGCGGCCAGGTCGATGCCCCAGCGGGCGGCGTAGCCGTCGTGCAGCCGCAGCTCCTCGCGGACGCCGGCCAGCAGGTCGGCGAAGGACTCCAGCGTCGCCCGGTCGCGGCTGTGCGCCACCCCGAGCGCGTAGGCGCGGGCGAAGGCCTCGAGGAAGAACGCGTCCTGGGCGACGTACCCGGCGAACCGCTCGCGCGGCAGCGTGCCGTCGGCGATCCCGGTGACGAACGGGTGCTCCCGCGCGGCGGCGGCGAGGTCGGCGCTGCCCGCCCAGAGGTCCGCCGCGAGGGTCACGCGTCCAGCGCCATCTGCCAGAACGCGGTCTCCGCGGCGACCACCTCGAGGAAGACGGAGTCGGGCGCCCCGCCGGCCACCGCCTCCAGCCCGGCCACGTACTCGGCGAAGCCCGGCGCCGTCCAGTGCTCGACGAACTCCCGGTACGGCTCCGCGCCGGGCCGGGCGGCCGACCACGCGTCGAGGTAGGTCCGCTCGATCGTCCACAGCGCGGTCAGCGCGGTCGGCAGGTCGGCGGCGTCGAGCCGGTACAGCAGGTCCCCGTAGGCGATGGTGGCCGGCAACTGCGGGGCGTCGAGGTCCAGCCCGCGGGCGGCGGCCTGCTCCGCGAACCAGTCCAGCTCCGCGACCAGCGCCACGCACCCCGCGGCGAGCACCCCCTGCGCCGCGCGGGGCGCCCGGGCCAGCAGCCGCGCCTGGAAGCGCAGCAGGTCGGCGACGAAGTACGCGTCCTGCACCAGCCAGGTGTCGAAGGCGGCGGGCGGCAGCGTGCCGTCGCGGACGGCGTCGAGGAACGGGTGGCGGGTGGCTCGGCCCCAGGCGTCGGCGTGGCGGGCGAGCAGGTCGGCGACCGGCACGGCGCCCGACCCTACGGGGTGGCTATGGTGGCGCCGCCATGTGCGGGAGCTCGGGGCAACCGGGCTGAGAGGGCGGCTGAGCGCGCCGCCGACCGCTGGAACCTGACCGGGTAATGCCGGCGTAGGGAGCGACCATGAGCACGGCGGACCCTGTCCGTACCGACGCCGTCCGTACGGCTGACGCACCCCTCACCCTCGACCAGGCGCCCCCGCGCACGCTGGGCCTGGCCGCCAACCTAGGCCTGTGGGCCAACCTCGGCGTCAGCCTGCTGCTGCCGGTGGCGGCGGTGTTCGTCGTCCTGCCGGGGCGGTCGCTGGCGGTCACGCTCGCCGCGGTCGTCGTCGGCGCCGTGCTCGGGTCGGCGCTGCTCGGGCTGGTGGCCGCCGCCGGCGCGCGGGAGGGCGTGCCCGGGATGGTGCTGCTGCGCGGGCTGCTCGGCCGGCGCACCTCCTGGCTGCCCACGGCGTTCAACCTGGTGCAGTGCGTCGGCTGGGCGACGTTCGAGATCGTGGTCATCGCCGAGGCCGCGGCCCGGGTGCTGGACGCGCCGCGCTGGCCGTTCGTCGTCGCCGCCGGGGTGCTGGCCACCGCGATGGCGCTGCGGCCCCTCGGCGTCGTGCGGGTGCTCGCCCGGTACGCCGTCTGGGCCGCGCTGGCCGCCGTCGCCTACCTGTTCGTGCAGGTCCTCGCCGAGCCGCTGCCGCCGCTGGAGGGCGGCGGGGCGGCGTCGTTCTGGACCGCCGCCGACATCGTCATCGCGCTGCCGGTGTCCTGGCTGCCGCTGGCCGCCGACTACACCCGCCACGCCCGCAGCGCCCGCGCCGCCGGCGTCGGGTCGGCGGTGGGCTACGGCGCCGCCACCGTCGTCATGTTCACCCTCGGCGTGCTGGCGCTGGCCGCCTACGGCAGCGCGGGCATCGACGTCATCGGCGCGCTGCTGGCCGTCCCGCTGGGCGCCGTGGCGGTGCTCGTGCTGGTCGCCGTCGAGCTCGACGAGGCGTTCGCCAACCTGTACTCGACTGCGGTGTCGGCGCAGAACGTCGTCGCGCGGCTGGACCGGCGGGTGCTCGCCGTCGTCGTGGGTGCGGTCGCGACGCTGCTCGCGCTGACCTTCGACGTCGCCGCCTACGAGCCGTTCCTCTTCCTCATCGGCGCGGTGTTCGTGCCGCTGGCCGGGGTGCTGATCGTGGCCTACTGGCTGACCCCGCGCGGGCGCTGGGACACCTCCGACGCCGCGCCCGCCCGGCCGCTGTACCTGCTGCCGTGGGCCGCCGGGTTCGTCGCCTACCAGCTGACCCTGCCCACGTACTTCCCGGGCCCGGGGGCGGGCTGGACGGCGTGGTGGGGCGCGCGGCAGGCCGCCCTCGGCATCGACCCGGCCAACGGCTGGTCGGCGTCGCTGGTGGGGCTGGCCGTGGCCGTCGTGCTCACCGTGCCGCTCGTGCTGGCCGGCCGCCGGCGGTGACCGACGTCGCCGTCGCGGGAGGCGGCCTGGTCGGGCTCGCGGTGGCCTGGCGGGCCGCCCGCCGCGGGCTGTCGGTGACCGTCGTCGACGACGCCCCGGGCAGCGGCGCCTCCGCCGCGGCGGCCGGGATGCTCGCGCCGGTCACCGAGGCCGGCTACCGCGAGGAGCCGCTGTTGCGGCTGGGCCTGGACTCCCTCGCCCGCTGGCCGGCGTTCGCCGCGGAGCTCGAGGCCGCCGCCGGGACGCCGGTCGGGCTGTGCACCGCGGGCACGCTGGTGGTCGGGTTCGACGAGGACGACGTCCGCGAGCTCGACGCGCTGCACGCCTTCCAGGGCGAGCTCGGCCTGGCCGCACGGCGGCTGACCCCGCGCGAGGCCCGCCGCCGCGAGCCGGCGCTGGCCACCCGCGTGCGCGGCGGGCTGCTGGTCGAGGGCGACCACTCGGTGGACGGGCGGGCGGTGCACGCCGCCCTGCTGGCCGCGGCGGCGTCGGCCGGGGTGCCCCTGCTGCGCGACCGGGTGGCGGAGGTGGTCGTCGACGGCGGCCGCGCCGCCGGCCTGCGGCTGGCGTCCGGGGACGTGCTCGCCGCCGGCGTCACGGTGCTCGCGCTCGGCGCGCGCAGCGGGCGGCTGCCCGGCGTCCCGCCGCTGCCGGTGCGCCCGGTCAAGGGCCAGGTCCTTCGGCTGGCCGGCGCGGCCGGGCTGCTCGGGGGCACCGTGCGGGCGCTGGTCCGCGGCCGGCCCGTCTACCTCGTCCCCTACGCCGGCGACCGGCTGGTCGTGGGCGCCACCAGCGAGGACCGCGGCTTCGACGCCCGGGTCACCGCCGGCGGCGTGCACGACCTGCTGCACGACGCGATCGACGTCGTCCCGGAGGTCTCCGAGCTGGAGCTGACCGAGACGCTGGCCCGCTGGCGGCCGGGGACGCCGGACAACGCGCCGCTGCTCGGGCCCTCGTCGCTGCCCGGGCTGGTGCTGGCCACCGGCCACCACCGCAACGGCGTGCTGCTCACCCCGGTGACCGCCGAGGCCACCGCCGAGCTGCTGGCCACCGGCGCCCTGCCCGCGGTGGCCGCCCCGTTCACCGCCGACCGCTTCGGGATCGGACCTCCGAGGAGGACGCAGTGCAGCTGACCGTCAACGGCGCCCCGGCCGACCTGGCCGACGGCGCCACCGTGGCCGACCTCGTCGCCCAGCGCGCCGCGGGCCACGACCGCGTGGCCGTCGCCCGCAACGGCGACGTCGTCCCCCGCAGCAGCTGGGCGCAGACCCCGCTGGCCCCCGGCGACGCCGTCGAGGTGCTCGCCCCGACCGCAGGAGGCTGACCGTGCTGGAGGACCCGTTCGAGCTGGGCGGCGAGACGTTCGGCTCCCGGCTGCTGCTCGGCACCGGCGGGGTGCCCAGCCTGGAGGCGCTGGAGGCCGCGGTGCGCGCCTCGGGCACCGAGGTGGTGACCGTGGCGCTGCGCCGGGTGGAGGCGTCCGCGACCGGCTCGATGATGCAGGTGCTCGACCGGGCCGGCGTCCGGCTGCTGCCCAACACCGCCGGGTGCATGACCGCCCGCGAGGCGGTGCGCACCGCCCGTCTGGGCCGCGAGGCGTTCGGCACCGACTGGGTCAAGCTCGAGGTCATCGGCGACGACGTCACCCTGCTCCCCGACGCCGTCGAGCTGCTCGACGCCGCCGAGCAGCTGGTCGCCGAGGGTTTCACCGTGCTCGCCTACACCACCGACGACCCGGTGCTCGGCCGCCGCCTGGCCGACGCCGGCTGCGCCGCGGTCATGCCGCTGGGCTCGCCGATCGGCAGCGGCCTGGGCATCCGCAACCCGCACGCCATCGCGCTGCTGCGGGAGGCCGTCGACGTGCCGCTGGTCCTCGACGCGGGCATCGGCACCGCCTCGGACGCCGCGCTGGCCATGGAGCTGGGTTGCGACGCGGTGCTGCTGGCCACCGCGGTCACCCGCGCCCGCGACCCCGAGCGCATGGCGCTGGCCATGCGACAGGCGGTGGAGGCCGGCCGGCTGGCGAAGCTGGCCGGCCGCATCCCGCGCCGCTGGCACGCCGAGGCGTCGACGCCGTTCGAGGGGCTGCCGGCGCTGTGACCGTCCCCCGCCTGCTCGTCGTCACCGACCGGACGCAGGCGCGCGGCCCGCTGCCCGAGGTGGTCGCGGACGCCGTCGCGGCCGGCGCCCGGGCGGTGCTGCTGCGGGACAAGGACCTGCCGCTGCCCGGGCGGGCGGCGCTGGCCCGTGAGCTGCGGGCGGTGCTCGACCCGGTGGGCGGGCTGCTCGTGTGGGGCGGCGCGGCCGGGGCGCCGGCGGGGACGGCGGCGCACCTGTCCGCCGCCGACCCGGTCCCCGCCGTCCGCCCGCCGCTGCTGGGCCGCTCCTGCCACTCGGCGGCGGAGCTGGCGCGGGCGGCGGCCGAGGGCTGCGACTGGGTGACCCTGTCCCCCTTCGCGCCCACCCCGTCCAAGCCCGGCCACGGCCCGGCGCTGGGCGCGGCCGGGCTGGCCGCGCTGGTCGGCGGCGCCCCGCCGGTGCTCGCGCTCGGCGGCGTGCGGCCGGGGGACGTGGCCGGGTGCCTGGCCGCCGGGGCGCACGGGGTCGCCGTCATGGGGCCGGTGATGCGCGACCCGGCCGTCGTCGCGGCCTACCGCGCGGCCCTCCCGGCCGGGTGATCCAGGCCCGGACGTGTGACGCCGGTCGCAGCCGGGTTTACGGAACCGATCCGCGAGCCATACGCAGGTGTTCGACTTCGCGTCCACGACGGGACGCCGACACGAGGAGTACACGGGGTGAGACGCGGAACGGCCGGTCCTGGCTGGCCGTCGGCGTCGCCTCCGCCCGCCCGGGACGGGCTGTCCTGGGAGCTGTCCGACGTCGCCGAGCTGCCCCGGGTGCGGGAGGAGCTGCGGCGGTCGCACGTCGCGCCCGACTCGCCCGACGTGCGCGACCGGCTGGTCCTCGTGCTCGACGAGATGGCCTCCAACGCGCTGCGCCACGGCGGCGGCGCGGTCGAGGCGGTGGTGCGCCACACCGGGGACGCCTTCCTGGTCGCCGTGTCCGACGGCGCCGCCGGAACCCCGCCCACCCCGGCGGTCGACCGCGACCCCTCCGAGGGCGGCCTGGGGCTGTACCTCATCGCCGAGCTGTCGACGGCGCACGGCTGGTACGCGGACGACGGCCACAAGACCGTCTGGGCGGTGCTCCCTCCGCGCTGAGCTTCAGTCCTGGGGGTGGAGGCGCATGGCGACCAGAGCGACGTCGTCCTGGAGGCCCTCGGGGCGCAGCCGGGCGAGGAGCGCGTCGCCGAGCCGCTCCAGCGGGAGGTCGGCGAGGCGGGCCAGGGCGGTCCCCAGCAGGCCGATCCCGTCGTCGAGCAGCAGGTCGCGGCCCTCGACCAGCCCGTCGGTGTAGAGCAGCAGCGTCGAGCCGCGGGGGACCTCCACCGCGGCCGAGCTGCGCCGGGCGCCGGGGTCGACGCCGAGCATGAGCTGGCCGCGCTCGGTGCCCAGCGTGTGCACCTCGCCGTCGGGGGTGAGCAGCAGCGGCGGTGGGTGCCCGGCGTTGGACCAGCGCAGGGTCGTCGTCCCGGCGGCGCGCTGCTCCGGCGTCTGCTCGACGCGGGCGACCACCGCGGTGGCCATCGTGCGCATGCCGAGCGCGTCGACGGCAGCGTCGAGCTCGGCCAGGACGGCGTCGGGCGGGACGTCGCCGCGGTAGGCGATGCCGCGCAGCATGCCGCGCAGCTGGCCCATGCTCGCCGCGGCCTCGGTGTCGTGGCCGACGACGTCGCCGATGACCAGCACGGTGGCGCCGTCGGGCTGGAGGAACGCGTCGTACCAGTCGCCGCCGACCTGGGCGACCTCCAGCGCCGGCTGGTAGCGGACGACGATCTCGGCGTGGTCGGGCTGCGGCGGCGCGGTGAGCATGCTGCGCTGCAGCGCCTCGGCCAGCCGCCGCTGCTGGTCGAACAGCCGGGCGTTGTCCAGCGCCAGGGCGACGCGGTCCGCGACCTCGCGGGCGGCGGCGACCTCCTCGGCGTTCGCGGCCGGACGGTCGGCGCCGCGGTAGACGCTCAGCGCGCCGAGCGTGCGCCCGCGGGCCAGTAGCGGCAGGGTCACCGCCGTCCGCGGGGCCAGCGCGTCGAAGACCTCGCGGACCTGGTCCGGGAGCGTCGGGCGGATGGCCGCCGGGACGTCGTCGACGGTGAGCAGCCGGCCGGACTGCAGCGCCCGCAGCACGGGCGCGTCGGCGGGGACCGACGCCAGCCGCAGGTCGGCGTAGGCCGCCGCGGCCGTCCGCATCGCCGGGTCGCGGTGCCAGCTCGCGACGTCGCGCATCCGGCCGTCCTCGCCGGCGGACAGCGTGAGGATCACCCAGTCGCCGAGCACGGGGACGACGGCCTCGGCGACCCGCTGCAGCGCCGGCTCCTCGGCGCCCCCGGAGCCCAGCGACGCGGACATGAGCGCGCTGACCTCGGCGACCAGGGACAGCCGGGCGGCGCTGTCCCGGGCCCGCTGCTCGGCGGCGCGGCGCTCGGTGACCTCGAGGAAGTAGACCGACAGCCCGTCGGGACCGGGCCACGCGCGGACCTCGTACCAGGCGTCCAGCGGCGGCGGGTAGTACGCCTCGAAGACCCGCTCCTCGCCGCGCTCCATCGCCGCCCGGTAGTTGACCTCGAAGTCGCTGCCGACCGCGGCGGGGAACAGCTCCCACAGGTCCCCGCCGACCAGCTCGTCGCGGCGGCGGCGCAGCACCCGCTCGGCCTCGGCGTTGACGTAGGTGAAGCGCCAGTCGCGGTCGAGGGCGAAGAACGCCGACCGCATCGTCTCGAGGATCCGGGACACCCGGGCGTCGCCCTCGTGCAGGCCCGTGGTGTCGATGCCGGCGCCGAGCAGCCGCACCGCCCGCCCGCGGTCGTCGGCCAGCGCGCGGCCGCGGCCCTGCACCCACCGGGTCTCACCGGAGGGCAGCACGATGCGGAACTCGGCGTCGTAGGCGCCGACGGTGTCGATCGCCTCCTGCAGGGCGGCGAGGGTGCGGTCCCGGTCGTCGGGGTGCAGGCGGTCGGCGAAGGCCCCGATCGTCTCGCCGAACCCGTCGGCCTCCAGCCCGAAGATGGCCAGGAGCTGGTCGTCCCAGGCGAGCCGGCCGGACTCGAGGTCCCAGTCGAAGCTGCCGATGCCGGCGGCGTCGATCGCCAGCTCGAAGCGCAGCCGGGCGACCGCGAGGTCGTCGGGCAGCACCGACAGCGGGCGGGCTGCCGCTCCCGTCGACCCCGGACGCTGCTCGGGGACGGTCACGGGAAGCGGGGGTCCATTCGGTGCGGGAGCGGTGGTCCGCCGTCCTTTCTCCCATGCCGGGGCCCGGAACGACAACCGGTGTGCCGGAGTCGACACCGCGTCCCGACGCGCGGGAGCCCCGGTCCGCGTCGCGGACCGGGGCTCCGGGGCAGTGCGTCAGGCGCCGGCGGGGTGGACCTCGAACGTCTCCAGCCAGTCCTGGACGACGGGGACGTCGACCCGCTGCAGGCCGTCGATGTACCGGCAGTTGGACGTGTAGCCGTAGCTGGTCACCGTGACGACGTGCCCGGTCTCCGGGTTGAAGCTCGGGCCGCCGGAGTCGCCGAAGCAGGTGCCGCCGCCGCCGCGGTTGTCGTGCTCGTTGCCGTTGACCTGCAGGATCTGCGGGGTCAGCTTCTGGCCGACGACGTCGGTGTAGCGGCGCAGGATCGGGAAGCTCTGCGGGGTCGGCTTCTGCGGGCCGGAGTCGGCCTGCCGGACCTCGGTGCCGTAGCCGACGGCGGTGAACGTCGTGCGGTTCAGCCGCGGCTGGGCGTACCGGTCCAGCTCGTTCGGCGCGGCGACCTGGGCCGGCTCGACGCCGGTGACCGGCGCGTCGAGGACGACGACGCCCACGTCGTTCCAGTTGTCCGTGTCGGTGAAGTCCGAGTAGTCCGGGTGGGTGTGCGCCGTACCCGAGTACCAGCCGTCGGGGAGGGTCTCCCCGGAGCCGAAGCCCTCGGCCGGGACGCCGGCGGTCGGCAGGTCGGAGGGTGCCTCCTCGTCGACCACCGGCTCGAAGGTGACGATCGTGTCGCCCACGGTGCCGGCCGTGCAGTGCGCCGCGGTGAGGACCACGGTCGGGCTGACGAGCGTCCCGGAGCAGCGGTAGCGGCCGGTGGCGTCGTAGAAGACCAGCAGGCCCACGTTCTCGTAGACGTTGGTGCGGTCCTCGATGCCGCCGGTGACGGCTCCGGCCGGTGCCGGTGCCACCAGGCCGGCGGTGAGCAGGGCGGCGGCCCCGGCGAGCACCGCCTTGGTGCGTGCGTGCATCCCTCGTCCCCTCGGGTGTCCGTGGACCGCCGGGCGGCGGCTCCACCGAGGGGAACGAACCGTGCACGGAGGGGATACGCAACTCGTCAGGACCGGTGCCGGACGCGGGACGGGCGCTCCCGGCGGCGCGGGCCGGCGGCGGTGCCGGTCCGGCCGCCCGGGAGCGCCCGTCGTGTCGTCTCGTCCTCGCGCGCCCCGGGCCGGGGCCGCGTCCGCCGTCCTCCTCGCGGCGCCGGGCCGGTGACCGTGGCCGGGTCCCGCGGGCGTCCACCTCCTCCGGCGGGCCGGGCGCCTGCCTGGCCGGGTCGCGCTCGGTCAGAGACCCGGGGGGACGACGGGGCGGGTCGTCCCCCGCCGGGCACCGGCGGGACCCGGTCCTCCGCCGCGGCGGCCGTCGCCGGACAGGCCGCGCCGCGCTCGTCCGGGCCTCCCGGGAGGGTCCGCGCGCTGCACCGGGTCGGTGAGTCGGCGGGGGTCGAGGCCGGATCGTCGTGCGGGAGCGTCTGTCGGGCGGCGGGGACTCCCGCTGCCGGGCGCCGCTCCGCGGTGCGGTCCGGGGCCTCCCTGGAGGGTCCGCGCGCTGCACCCGGGGGTGAGTCGGCGGGGGTCGAGGCCGGATCGTCGTGCGGAGGGGTCTGCCCGGCGGCGGGGTGCCGCGGTGGAGGGCCAGGGGCGGCCGTGGTCGGCCGGGAGGTGGATCTGCTCGGGGAGCGGGCCGGCGGTCCGGCCACCCGCGGGGGGAAGGGGGCGGCCGGGCCCGTCGAGCACGTCGACGAGGGGCGGACGCGCGTCCCCGGGGAGGGGGCGCGCTGCGGATCAGTCGGGAGCCGGTGGCGGCGGCCGGGGCGAACCCCGCGCCGGGTGCCCGCCCGGGTCGCCCCGGGTGCGCACCGCACCGGCGGTGCGCGGCGGGTCGGGCGCCCGCGCCGTCGGCCGCCCGGCGGCGGGCCGCGCCGGCCAGCCGGCTGGGGCCAGCGCCGGACCCGCGGAGCGGGGGGCGGCGGGACGGGGCGGGACCGGCCGGCCGGAGCCGGCCGGGAGCGACGCCACGGCGGGGGAAGGCGCCGCGGGCCGGATCGTGGGGGTGCTCGGCAGCTCGGTGAGCACCACGGGGCCGTTCGGGACGCGAGGCCACGGTGCGGCCGGTGCGGCCGGTGCGGCCGGGCGGGGGCGGCCCCAGGCCAGGTGCGCGCCGTCGGGGCCGGCGCCCCAGAGCGCCAGCCGCCGGACCAGGCCGGGACCGGGCGGCGGGACGACGACGGGCGCGGTCGGCCACGCGGCGTGGGCGCCGTCGGGGCCGGCGCCCCACATCGCCAGCCGCCGGACCGAGGCCCGCAGCCGCGCGCGCCAGCGCGGGCCGGCCGCCGGCACCGGGAGCGGGGCGGCCGGAGCCGCGGGGACCGGCGGCGCGGGGACCGGCGTCGCCGCCGGCGGGACCGGGCGCGGCCGCGGCACCGGCACCGGGCGGGCGACCGGTAGCGGCCGCAGCGCGCGGGGGGCGCCCGGCGAGCGGGTCGACACCGCGCGGCGCGGCCGGGGCCGCCGCGGCAGCTCGTGCGCCCGGTCGAGCAGGCCGAACAGGCCGGCCAGGGACAGGTCGTCCGGCAGGGTCGCCGACGACGGGGCGGGTGCCCGGTCGATCGCCATGCCGTCCTCCTGGGGGTCTTGGTCCGCAGCCGGGGAAGGTGCTGCGGACAGGGAGAACGGTAGGGACGGCGGGCCTCGCGAACGGCCGATCGGGACACGTCCTGGAGACCCCGTGACGCAACCGTTGTGACGCCCTGACCAGCGCGTTGGTCACCCGGCGCTGCCGGCGATCACTTGTCGACCCGTCGACGGCCCGCGAGCGTGGGAGGCCCCCGCGGGACCTCCGGTCACGCCCGGACACGCCCCGGCGCGCCCGGCGTGTCGGGGCGCGTCCCGACGGGCCGCGCCCGCCTCCCGTCCCCGTGTCCCCGACGGTGCGGTCCGGTTGCCGGGGGTTCCGGGCCTGCCGAGACTCGACCGGTGAGAGAGCAGCCCGCGACGGCGGCACCCGACAAGACCCCGGGCGGCACGGACGAGCCGGACACGAGGCTGCGCCGCGCCGTCACCGGCCCGCTGCTCTACCTGTTCATCCTCGGCGACGTCCTGGGTGCGGGCGTCTACGCGCTCGTCGGCGAGGTGTCCGCGGAGGTCGGCGGGGCGATCTGGGTGCCGCTGCTGGTCGCGCTGCTGCTCGCGCTGCTCACCGCGGGGTCCTACGCCGAGCTGGTCACGAAGTACCCGCGCGCCGGCGGCTCGGCGGTGTTCGCGGAGCGGGCGTTCCGCTCGCCGGTGGTCGCCTTCCTCGTCGGCTTCTGCATGCTCGCCGCCGGCGTCACCAGCGCCGCGGGCCTGGCGCTGGCCTTCGCCGGCGACTACCTGACCGTCTTCCTCGACGTGCCCGCCGCGCCGGCCGCCCTGGTGTTCCTGCTGGCCGTGGCGCTGCTCAACGCCCGCGGCATCCGGGAGTCGCTGCGCGCCAACCTGGTCATGACGCTGGTGGAGACCTCGGGCCTGGTGCTCGTCGTCGTCCTGGGCGCGGTGGTCCTCGGGCGGGGCGACGGCGACCCCGGCCGGGTCGTGGAGTTCCCGCCCGGGGTGTCCGCGGGGACGGCGGTGCTGTCGGCGGCGCTGCTGGCCTACTACTCGTTCGTCGGGTTCGAGACGTCGGCCAACGTCGCCGAGGAGGTCCGCGACGTGCGGCGGGTCTACCCGCGGGCGCTGTTCGGCGCGCTGCTCACCGCGGGCGTCGTCTACGTGCTGGTCGGGCTGGCCGCCGCGGTCGTCCTCCCGCCCGGGGCGCTCGCCGGCTCCACCGGGCCGCTGCTCGAGGTGGTCCGCGCCGCCGACGCCGGCATCCCCGATGAGCTGTTCAGCGTCGTCGCGCTGGTCGCCGTCGCCAACGGCGCCCTGCTCACGATGATCATGGCCAGCCGCATGGCCTACGGGCTGGCCGAGCAGCGCCTGCTGCCGGCGGTCCTGGGCCGGGTGCTGCCGCGCCGCCGGACGCCGTGGGTGGCCGTCGCCGTCACCACGCTGGTGGCGATGGGCCTGAGCCTGGCCGGGGACCTGGCCACGCTGGCCAACACGGTGGTGCTCCTGCTGCTGTTCGTCTTCCTCAGCACCAACGCCGCGGTGCTGGTGCTGCGCCGCGACCGGGTCGACGCGGCACACTTCCGGGTGCCGCCGGTGGTGCCGGTGCTCGGCATCGCCTCGTGCCTGCTGCTGCTGTGGCGCCAGGAGGCCCGGACCTGGGCGTTCGCCGGCGTCCTGCTCGCGGTCGGGGTGGTGCTGTACCTGGTGACCGCGCTGCCGCGGCGCCGGGCCGGGGGCTGACCGCGGCACAGGCGCCCCCGGGCCCGGTTGCGAGGATGGCCGGGTGGCTCCTCCCGCACCGCGGACCCTGGTGATCGACACCGACCCCGGCATCGACGACGCGCTGGCGATCCTGCTGGCGCTGGCCAGCCCCGAGGTCGACCTCCGCCTGGTCACCACCACGCACGGCAACGTCGACCTCGCGCAGACGACCGAGAACGCGCTGCGGGTGCTGCACCTGGCGGGCCGCTCCGACGTCCCCGTGGCCGCGGGCGCCGCGGAGTCGCTGGTGTTCCCCCAGCCCGAGCGGGCCGGGCACGTCCACGGCGCCGCGGGTCTCGGCGGCGTCGAGCTGCCGCCCTCCCCCGCCGCCGTCGACCCCCGCCCGGCCGTCGTCGCACTCGCCGAGCTGCTCCTGGCGGCGGAGGAGCCGGTGACGGTGGCCGCCATCGGGCCGTGGACCAACGTCGCGCTGCTGCTGGCCACCTACCCCGAGGCGGCCGAGCGGATCGACCGGCTGGTGCTCATGGGCGGCTCGGCCGGCCGCGGCGGCAACGTCACCGCCGCCGCGGAGTTCAACGTGTGGTCCGACCCGGAGGCCGCCGCCCGGGTGCTCGGCTCGACGGTGCCCACCGTGCTCGTCGGCCTGGACGTCACCCTGCCCACGGTCCTCGACGAGGACGGCATCGCCCGGTTCGCCGCGGCCGGGCCGGTCGGGAAGACGGCGGCGGCGATCCTGCAGCAGTACCTGGACCACGCCCGCACCTCCTACGGCACGACCGGCGTGGTGGTGCACGACGCGCTGGCGCTCACCGAGGCGATCGTGCCGGGGACGCTGGGCACCGTCCGCCGCGACGTCGTCGTCGACACCACCGCGGGGCCGGCCCGCGGGCAGACGCTGGTCGACCGGCGGACGGTCTCGCACTCCCCCACCGCGGTCGACGTCGCCGAGACCGTGGACAGCCCGGCCGCCGTCGAGTTCCTGGTCAGCCGGCTGGCCGGCCTGGCGACCCGGGTGGGCTGAGCCGCCCGGGTGGGCCGGGCGTCACTGCTGCGGCGGCTCCGTCACGGAGGCGACGATCCCGGTCGCGATGTCGCGCAGCTTGCGGTTGTAGCGCTGGGAGGCCGTGCGCAGCAGCTCGAAGGCGGCCTCGGCGTCGACGTGCCGCTGCGCCATCAGCACGCCCTTGGCCTGCTCGATGACCGCGCGGGACTGCATCGCCAGCTCCATGTTGCGGGCGTGCTCGCCGAGCTGGGCGTGCGCGTCGGCGTTGGCGACGGCGACCGCGACCGCCTCCGCCACCGCGCGGGCGACCTCCGTCGACGCCGCGGAGGCGAACGCGGCGGGCTTCGTCGAGTAGTTGTTCAGCGCCCCGATCGTCGTGCCCTGGTAGGGCAGCGGCGTCGACAGCGAGCTGCGGACGCCGACCTCCACCACCCGGGCGACGTAGTCCGGCCAGCGGGTCTCGGTGTGCGTGTCGTCGATGCGCAGCGCCACGCCGCCGCGGCCGGCGTCCAGGCAGGGGCCGTAGCCCCGCTCGTACTGCAGCTCGTCGGCCGCCAGCGCCATGTCGCCGTGGTGGGCGGCGGTGGTGGCCACGTCGCCGCGGACGAGGGTGATCGACGTCGACTCGGCCCCGGGGATGCTCTCGGCGGCGATCCGGGTGACCTCGCCGAGCACGTCGTCCAGTGCCCGGTCGGCCAACTGCAGCCGGCTCAGCGCTCGCCAGAGGTCCTCCACGGGGCACATCCTGCCCGTGCCGGCCGCTGCCGTGGAGCCGGGTGATCACCCCACGTGCGGGGGACGCGCGGGCCCGCCGCTGCGGGTCAGGGCGCTTTCGGTCAGGATGGACGCCGGTCGGCGGAGCAGACGCGAGGGGTGGGACATGGGCCAGGAGGCGTGGCCGTGCACTCCGGTGCCCTCCGTGGCCGGCGACGTCTGGCACTGGCAGCTGGAGGCCATGCACGTCGTCTCCCGGGTCCGTGCGGACCTGCGGGCGCGCATCGCCCACCCGTCGGTGAGCACGTCGTCGACCGAGGACGCCCGCGACGGGCTGCTGCTGGTGTTCGAGGAGCTGGCCTCCAACGCCCTGCGGCACGGCGGCGGCGACGTCCGCGCGCTGGTGGTGGCCAGCCCCGCCGGGTGGCTGCTCGACCTCAGCGACGAGGCGCCCGAGCGGCCACCGGTGCCCGCCGTCGACCGCGACCCGTCCCTGGGCGGGATGGGCCTGCACCTGGTCGCGCAGCTGTCGGTCGACTACGGCTGGGAGAAGCGCCCCGGCCGCAAGCACGTGTGGGCGCGGCTGCCCTCGGGCCTGGAGCCGGTCGAGGGCTTCGGCAGCCAGGTCCCCGAGCCGCGCGCGCCGGAGATCCCCCGGGACTGAGCCCCGGGCTCAGGCCGAGTCGGCCACCGCCGCGCCGTCGTGCTCGGCGCGGGCGCAGTGCGCGCAGCAGTAGAACTGCCCCTCCACGACGACGCCGTGGCCCACCACCTTGACGCCGCAGTGCTCGCAGATGGGCGCCATGCGGTGGATGGCGCACTCGAAGCTGTCGAAGGTGTGCCGGGCCCCCTGGGCCACCACCTCGAAGCTCATGTCGTAGTCGTTGCCGCAGACCTCGCAGACCGCCATGGCCCCTCCCTTCCCCGGACGGGTCCGGGGGACACGGGGCCGGGTCAGCTGCTGCGGCGGGCGGTCCAGTTCGAGACGAAGTCCCGCAGGCTGCGGGTGGGCCGCAGCCACGCGCCGTCCGGCGGCAGGGCGTCGAGCCGGACGCGGTCCAGCGGCGCGGCGAAGGCGCCGGGGACGTCCTCGATGTCGATGAACTCCAGCAGGTCCGAGCCGATGGCGTAGCCCGCGACCTCGCTGAAGGCGACGACGACGACCTGGGTGCCGGTCCGCGCGAGCTCCTCGAGCGGCTCGGCGAAGTTGCGCCCGTCGCCGGAGAACACGACCAGCCGCCGCAGCCGGTGGCTGTGCGCGCGGACCTCGATGTGGTCGAGCATCGCCTGGTCGATGTCGTCGTCGGGCTGGCTCTTGGGCCGGGCGAAGACGGCGTAGCCGAAGCCGCGCAGCGCCTCCACCCAGCGCTGCAGCGAGCCGACGACCGGCGGGATGTTGGCGAAGACGCAGGCCTCGACCTCGGGTGCGTCCGGCGCGGCGGCGTCGCCGGCGCCGTCGACGAACCAGGCGGCGATCGCGTCGAAGCGCGGCCGGGAGGCGGCGGTGGGGCGGGCGCCGATGACCGTCGACAGGGTCATGTCGATGTTCGGCGCGTCCCAGATGAGCAGGTCCAGCGCGGGCCGCCCGCGGCCGCCGTCGGTCCGGGGCTCGGCCAGGGGCGTCTCGTCGCTGGTCGCGGTCACGGGGGCAGTCTGCCCGGTCGCCGTCGCGTCCGGGCCGGGGCCACCCGACGTGTCCGGCACCGGCGGGACGACGGGCGGGACGGGAACGGGAGGGACGGCGGCGGGCGGGACGGCGGCGGGCGGGACGGCGGCGGGCGGGACGGCGGCGGGCGGCGGGCCGGCCGGGGCGGTCGCCCGGCGGACGGCGCGCCGGCGGACGGGACCGGTCACCGCCGGACCACTCCCCCCTGTCCGCTCAGGGCAGCCCCCTCAGCGCAGCCGGCCGGCGAGGGCCAGCGCGCAGGAGTCACCG
This sequence comes from Geodermatophilus sp. SYSU D01036, assembly GCF_054050435.1. Taxonomy (NCBI): domain Bacteria; kingdom Bacillati; phylum Actinomycetota; class Actinomycetes; order Geodermatophilales; family Geodermatophilaceae; genus Geodermatophilus; species Geodermatophilus sp. SYSU D01036. The sequence continues at coordinate 120,222 of NZ_JBJGZJ010000014.1, forward strand.
CCGCCGGCCCGCACCCGGTCCGCCCAGCGCTCGACGTCCTCGGCGCTCATGGGGTGGGCGAGCAGGTAGCCCTGCGCGGAGTCGCAGCCGGCCTCGCGGACCATCCGCAGGTGCTCGGCGGTCTCCACGCCCTCGGCGACCGACCGGATGCCCAGGGTGTGCGCGAGCTCGACGATCGCCCCGAGCACCGCGCCGGTGCCGCCGGAGGCCAGCCGCTCGGCGGCGTTGATCAGCGAGCGGTCGATCTTCAGCGTCCCGATGGGCAGCGCCATGAGCTGCGCCAGCGAGGACCAGCCGGTGCCGAAGTCGTCGATGGCCACCCGCACGCCGAAGCCGCGCAGGACGGCGAGCTGGTCCTCGGCGCGGGTGGGGTCCTCGGCGACGCTGGTCTCGGTCAGCTCGAGCATCAGCTGCTCGGGCGCCAGGCCCGACTCGTGCAGCGCCGTCCGGACGTCGCGGACCAGCGTCTCGGCGGAGAAGTGGCGGGCGCTGATGTTGACCGCCATCCGCAGCGACAGGCCCTGCTCGGCCCACTCGGCGGCCTGGCGGGTGGTCTCGTGCAGCAGCCACCGGGTGATCGGGATGAGCTGGCCGGTCTCCTCGGCCACGGAGAGGAAGGCGTCGGGCGAGAGCAGGCCGCGCTCGGGGTGCTGCCAGCGCAGCAGCGCCTCGACCCCCTCCACCTCGCCGGTGTCCAGGCGCACCACCGGTTGGTAGTGGACGACGAACTGGTCGAGCGCGCCGTCGCGCAGCCGGGTGGCCACGTCCATCCGCCAGCGGGCGGCGTCGCGCAGGCCCGGGGAGAACAGGTGGACGCGGTCGCGGCCGGCCGCCTTCGCCGCGTAGCTCGCGGCGTCGGCGTCGCTGAGCAGCTGGTGGGCGTGCCGGAGCCCGGGCTGGGCGACGGCGACCCCGATGCTCGCCGAGACGGGCACCGAGACGCCGAAGGCGACGAACGGGCGGGCGAAGGAGCGCTGCAGCCGGAACGCCAGCGACGCCGCCTCCGGGGTGTCGCACGAGCGGGCCAGCACGACGAACTGGTCCCCGCCGAGCCGGCCGACGGCGTCGCCGGGACGGATCTGGGCGGCCAGCCGGGTGCCCACCTGGCGCAGCAGCTCGTCACCGACCTCGGAGCCGAGCGAGTCGTTGATGGTCTTGAAGCCGTCGATGTCGAGGAAGAGCAGGGCGGTGCGGGTGCGGTCGTCGGCCAGCGCCTCGCCCACGAGCTCGAGCAGCCGGGCGCGGTTGGCCAGCCCGGTGAGGTCGTCGTGGGTGGCCTGCCAGGCCAGCCGCTCCTGGTCGCGGACCCGCTCGGTGATGTCGATGTGGGTGACGACGAGCTGGCCGTCACCCTCCACCCGGGCCGCCTGCAGGCGCCACCACATGGGGCCGCCGGGGCCCTGGATGGAGTACTCGCAGGAGAAGGTGCGCGTCGGTCCCCCGGACGGCGCCGCCCGCAGCTCGGCCAGCCCGCCGGCGATGCGGGCCAGGTCGTCGGGGGGCACGCCCTGGCCGATCCGCGCGAGGTAGTCGTCGCCCACCTCGGCGATCTCCCAGCCCCCCGCGCGCACGAGCTCGGCGGCGTCCGCCCAGCTGCGGTTGACGCTGCGGACCCGGCCGCCGCGGTCGAGCAGCACGGTGGGGGTGGGGAACGCGTCGAGGACGGCGGTGGTCTGCCGGAGGGCGTGCGCCTGGGCGGCGTGCGCGCGGTGCCGCGAGTCGACGTCGCGGATGAACACCACCAGGCCGGTGCTGTCGCCGGAGGCGCGGACCTCGAACCAGCGGTCCCGCGGCCTGTGCAGGTACTCGAAGACGCGCGGGCGGCCGTCGTCGAGGGCGCCGGCGAGCTCGGCCACGAACTCGGTGTCGCGGAGGTCGGGGATGCAGTCGAGGACCGTCTGCCCGAGCAGCGTGTCGGCCGGCCGCCCGAGCAGGTCCTCCAGGGCGGCGTTGAGCCAGGTGAAGCGCCACTCCCGGTCGAGGTGACAGACCGCGTCGGGGACGCTGGCCAGCAGGTTCGGCGGTGCCGCCGCGCCCGCACGGTCGGATGGGTGCACGCCTTCTCTCTCCCCCTGCCGCACGCCGGACCCCGCTGGGCGGGTCACCGGTACCGGACCGGGACGGGATGGGAAGTCGGTCCGTGCGCGACGCGTACCCGAGGGTAGTGGAGCGGCGGGGTCTCAGGCACGGGCAACGGTTGACCGTTCCACGATCCGCGCTGCGGGCACCGCGGACGGCAGCGTGCCCAGCACCGATCCCCAGTCCCCGCCGAGGCGGGTGGCGCAGAACGCATCGGCAACCTCGGGCGGGGCGTACCGCAGCAGCAGCGAACCCTGCAGGCACTGGGCGAGCAGGCCGGCGACGCGACGGGCGCGCTGCGGCAGCGCGTCCGGGTCGCCGAGCTCGGCGGCCAGCCGCTTCACGGCGTCGTCGAAGCGCGCGTCGGCGCCGCGGGCCAGCTCGATCTCGTCGGTGACGGCGGCCAGCGACTCGCTGCTGCGGCCCAGGGCCCGCAGCACGTCGAGCGCGATGACGTTGCCGGAACCCTCCCAGATCGAGTTGAGCGGCGCCTGCCGGTAGAGCCGCGGCATGCCCGACTCCTCGACGTAGCCGTTGCCGCCGAGCACCTCGAGCGCCTCGCCGACGACGGCCGGCGTCCGCTTGCAGACGAGGAACTTGGCGGCGGCGCCGGCCAGCCGCAGGAAGGCCGTCTCGCCGGCGTCGACCGCGGCGGCCAGCCGGATCGCCAGCGCGGTGGCGGCCTCGCTCTCGACGGCGAGGTCGGCCAGCACGTTCTGCATGAGCGGCTGATCGGCCAGGAGCGCGCCGAAGGCGGAGCGGTGCCGGGCGTGGTGGACGGCCTGGGTGAGCGCCGCCCGCACCGTCGCGGCCGAGCCGATGACGCAGTCCAGCCGGGTGGTGTTGACCATCTCGATGATCGTCGGGACGCCGCGGCCGGGAGCGCCGACCAGCCAGCCGGTGGTGCCGTCGAACTCGACCTCGCTGGAGGCGTTGGCGCGGTCGCCGAGCTTGTCCTTGAGGCGCTGCAGGCGGAAGACGTTGCGGCTTCCGTCCGGGAGCACCCGCGGGACCAGGAAGCAGGAGACGCCCTCGTCGAGCCGGGCCAGCACCAGGAACAGGTCGCTCATCGGGGCGCTCGTGAACCACTTGTGCCCGGTGAGCGCGTAGCTGCCGTCGGCGTCGGCGACCGCCCGGGTGGTGTTGGCCCGGACGTCGGAGCCGCCCTGCTTCTCGGTCATGCCCATGCCGGCGACGAGGCCCGGCTTGGCGACGGGGTCGGTCAGCCCGAAGCGGTAGCCGGTCGCGGTGAGCCCGGGCTCGTAACGGGCGGCGAGGTCGGGCGCCGCCCGGAGCGCGGGCACGGCGGCGTAGGTCATGGTCACCGGGCAGCCGTGGCCGGCCTCGACCTGCGTCCAGCCGAGGTAGCCGACGGCGCGGCGCACGTGGGCGTGCCGGTAGCCGGCGTCGGCCGCGGCCCAGGGGGCGCCGGCCAGCCCGTGCTCGAACGCCGTCCGCATGAGCTCGTGCCAGGCCGGGTGGAACTCCACCTCGTCGATCCGGTGGCCGTACCGGTCGTGGGTGCGCAGCACCGGGCGGTTCTCGTCGGCCAGCCGGCCCCACTCGCGGGCCTGCTCGCTGCCGGCCAGCGCACCGAGCTCGGCCAGCGAGGCGAGCGTCGCCTCGTCGGCGTGCCTGAGGCAGGCCTCCCGCAGTGCCGCGTCCCCGACGATCGGGTCGTACCCGACCAGCGGCGGGGCCTGGTTCAGGACCTCGTGCGTCGCACCCACGCCGCGCACCGTACGACCTCGCTGTCACCGTGGTCACACCCCTCCCGCGCGCCGTTCCACGTGGAACGGCGGCGGTCAGAAGGGCGGCGGGTCGACCGGGTCGGCCGGTGGCATCCCGGCGTCCTGGGGTGGTGGATCAGGTTCGGCCGCCGGTGGTGGTCGCATGCCCGGTGGCCGGGTCGTCCGCGTGATCCCGGAGGGGGTCGTCACCGTCAGCACCCCGTCCGGGGTCATCTCGAACCGCCAGCCGCGGGCGAAGGTCCTTCAGGCGGTGGTGGCTGCGGCACAGGCAGCAGAGGTTGGCGCAGTCGGTGGTGCCGCCGTGGGCGTGGGGGATGACGTGGTCGGCATCGGCCCAGCCGACCCGCTGGCCGCAGGTGGGGAAGCGGCAGGTGCGGTCGCGGGTGTGCACGAACCGCCGCTGCGGCGCGGAGGGTGCGTAGCGGTCGGTCGGCTCGGGCCGGTCGAGCACCGCGCACGCGCAGTCGTCGCCGGCTCCAGCCGACTGCTCGACGTCAGCGTCGGCCGGGTGGTCGGGGCAGCCGCGGCCGGCCAGCCGGCGGAGCTGGTCGAGGGTGGTGGTGGCGCGCAGCGTGCCGTCGTCGTCGACCAGCGCGAGGGTGACCGACCCGCCCTCGGGAACGCGCAGGCCCAGCGCGTCGAGCTGAGCCAGGAGTTCGCGGAGGTGGGCGGCGGTGATCGGCAGCCCGTTCACCGAGCCGGCCTCGGTGCTGGCGCCGGTCAGCGCGCTGAGCGTGGCGATGATCTGCAGGTGCGCGGTGACCGGCGGGTGGCCGGTCTCCCACGGGCGGTGCAGCAGGTCGGCGTAGACCAGGGTGCGCAGCTGCCCGATCGGGCGGGGA
>NZ_JBJGZJ010000015.1:0-114465 GCF_054050435.1 Geodermatophilus sp. SYSU D01036
CCCCCCCCCGGACGACGGCCGCCCGCCCCCCCCCCCCCCCCCCCCCCCCCCCCCCCCCCCCCCCCCCCCCCCCCCCCCCCCCCCCCCCCCCCCCCCCCCCCCCCCCCCCCGGCCGTGCCGCGTCCTGCACGGGCCGGGGCGGCGGGACGTCGCGGGGCGCGCCGAGGCGCTCCCTCGGATCGGTCATCGGCTGCTCCCCCCGTGTCCGGCCATCGCGGCGGTGCTGCTTATGCGGCGCAGTCGCGGCAGTACATCTGGTCGCCGCGGGTGGCGGCGAGCCGGCTGCGGTGCTGCACGAGGAAGCACCGCGAGCAGGTGAACTCGTCCTCCTGCTTCGGGAGCACGCGGACGGTCAGCTCCTCGTTGGACAGGTCCGCGCCGGGCAGCTCGAGGCTCTCGTTGAAGTCGGTCTCGTCGACGTCGACCGAGGCCGACTGGGCCTCCGCCCGACGGGCCTTGAGCTCCTCGAGGGAGTCCTCGCCGAGCTCGTCGGCCTCGTTGCGGCGCGGGGCGTCGTAGTCGGTGGCCATGGGGTGTGCCCCTCCTCCGGGGTAGTTCGCGGACGCGCGGGGCGCCCGCCTCGTCCGACGGCGGCGGGGTCCGCCGTCGGCCTGGCCGGCCGCCCGGGGGCGGCCGCTGGTCACGGGACCGGACCTGTTCCCGGCCGACCACGGGGTCGGCTGGGTGCGGGACCGGCAGCCCCCCAACGCCGTGCGGCCCCGGTTTGTGCCCGCCTGTCCGCGCGGGACACACGAGGACGGACGACGGCCCGTCCGGGGCGCCGGGACCCGCCCGGGCGGGCGGTCGGGAGGCGGAGTGCCGGAGGTTACCCTGCCGCCCGTGTCGAGTCCCGTGGGAGCTGACCCCGCCGTCGTCGGTCCGTATCTCGCCTCCGTGCTCAACGACGAGCGCTGGCAGGAGGTGACCGTCGAGCTGATCGCGGCGGGCATGTCCAACCTCACCTACGTCGTGACCCCCGCCGGGGGCACGGCCGACGACGCGGTGATCCTGCGGCGGCCCCCGACGGGCGCCGTGCTGGCCACCGCCCACGACATGGTCCGCGAGCACAAGGTCGTCTCCGCGCTCGGGCCGACGTCGGTCCCGGTGCCGCGGACGCTGCACCTGTGCACCGACACCGGGGTGCTGGGCGCGCCGTTCTACGTCATGGAGCGGGTCGTCGGCCTGCACGTGGTGAACGAGATCCCGGCCGGCTACGCCGACACCCCGGAGCTGCGGCGGCGGATCGGCGACGGGCTGATCGACGTCCTGGCCGACCTGCACGCCGTCGACGCCGAGGCCGTGGGCCTGGGCGACTTCGGCCGGCCCGAGGGCTTCCTCGCCCGGCAGGTGCGCCGGTGGACCAAGCAGTGGGACGCCACGCGCGACCGCGACCGCCCGCAGATGGACGCCCTCGCCGAGCGGCTGGCCGAGACCGTGCCCGCCACCCAGCGGAGCGGGATCGTGCACGGCGACTACCGGCTGGACAACTGCCTGCTCGACCCCGAGCGCCCCGGCGCCATCCGCGCCGTCCTCGACTGGGAGATGTCGACCCTCGGCGACCCGCTCACCGACATCGGCATGCTGTTCGTCTACTGGCCCGAGGCCGGGGAGACCCGCCCGGTGCTCAGCCCGGTGACGACGCTGCCCGGCTTCCCCACCCGCCGGGAGATCGCCGAGCGCTACGCGCAGCGCAGCGGCGTGGACCTCTCCGACCTCGACTGGTACGTCGGTTTCGCCTTCTTCAAGTTCGCCGCGATCGTCGCCGGCATCGTGGCCCGCTCGGCCGCCGGCGCGATGGCCGGCAAGGACACCTCCGGCTACGCCGACCGCATCGACCCGTGCGTCGAGCTGGGACGCGCCGCGCTGGAGGACGGTGCCCTCTGAGCCCGGAGGGCCCGCCTAGACTCCGCGCGACCCGACCTGGCGCGGCCCGCCGGACCCCTCCGGGTCGCCGCCGAGGAGGACCACCGTGAGCACCAGCACCGCCACCCCGCCGGTGCGTCCCCGCAAGGACCGTCGCTACCTGCCGCCGCTGGTCTTCCTGCTGGTGCTGGCCCTGGGCGCGCTCGGGGTGTGGTGGAAGGTCTTCTCCGACGAGGGCGCCCGCGACGCGGCGCAGGCCGCGGCGTGCGAGACCGCCGAGGCGGCGCCGCCGTCGCTGGACCCCAGCACGGTCACGGTGCGCGTCTACAACGCCTCGGACATCGCGGGCAAGGCGCAGGAGGTCGCCGGCGAGCTGACCGCGCGCGGCTTCGTCGTCGAGGAGGTCGCCAACGACCCGACCGACCGCGAGGTGACCGGCCCGGGCGAGATCCGGCACGGGGCGCGCGGCACCGACGCCGCCCGGTACCTGTCGCTGTTCCTCCCGGACGCCGGCGCCTACCAGGACACCCGCGCCGACGCCCGCGTCGACCTGGTGATCGGCCCGCAGTTCACCGGGCTGGCCACGGCCGACCAGGTCGCGGCCACGCTCACCCCGATCGCCAGCGCCGAGGCCGCCTGCTGAAGGACCCCGTCCCTCTCACCCCTCGCAGGCTCGGGGTGAGCCTCCGGACGGGGCCGTTCCAGCACGTCACGGGTGGAGGCGGTCGAGCAGCGCGACCAGCGGCCCGGCGACCGACTCCGGGACCGCGACCGCCATCGGTTCGGCGAACGGCCGGCCGGGCAGGCCGGTGACCACCAGCCCGGCCTCGGCGGCGACCAGCGCGCCGGCGGCGTGGTCCCAGGGCTTGAGGTCCAGCTCGTAGTAGGCGTCCACCCGCCCGGCGGCGACCGAGCACAGGTCCAGCGACGCGCAGCCCTGCCGGCGGATGTCGCGGACCTCGGGGAGCAGCTGGGCGACGACGGCGCCCTGGGCCCGCCGCTGCTCCACCCGGTAGCCGAACCCGGTGGCCACCAGCGTCTGCCCGAGGGACGCCGGCCGGTTGCCGGCCAGCCGCACCGGCTCCGGCCGCGCCGGGGTGGAGAGGAACGCCCCGCCGCCGGCGGTGGCGGTGAACAGCTCCCCGGTGGGGACGTCGAGCACCGCGCCGGCCACCGTGACGCCGTCGACCTGGGCGGCGATGGAGACGGCGTACCCGCGCAGCCCGTAGAGGAAGTTGACGGTGCCGTCGATGGGGTCGACCACCCACCGCACGCCGCTGGTGCCCTCGCGGGAGGCGCCCTCCTCGCCGAGCAGGCCGTCCTCGGGCCGGGCGGCGAGCAGCCGGCCGGTGATCAGCCGCTCGGAGGCGGTGTCGACGGCGGTGACGACGTCGGTGGGGCTGCTCTTGACGTCGACGGCGGCCGCGGCCGACCCGCGCTCGCGGGCGACCAGGTCGGCCGCCTCCCGGGCGGTCGCGACGGCGAGGTCGAGCAACTCGGCGGGGGGCGGTGGGGCACTCACCCGGGCGATCCTGCCCGAGCCGCCACCCGGGGTGCGGCCCCGGTCACTAGGGTGACCGCCGTGCAGGGGTTCGGCGTGGACATCGGCGGCAGCGGCATCAAGGGGTGCCTGGTCGACCTCGAGGCCGGCGCCCTCGTGGGCGAGCGGGTGCGGGTGGAGACGCCGCAGCCGTCGACGCCGGAGGCGGTCTACGAGGTCGTCGCGGGCATCGTGTCGTCCTTCGGCTGGACCGGCCGCATCGGCGTCACCTACCCCGGGGTCATGAAGCGGGGGGTCGCGCACACCGCCGCCAACATGGACAAGGCCTGGATCGGCACCGACGTCGACGCCGGGCTGAGCGCGCTGGTGCCCGGGACCGTCGAGACCCTCAACGACGCCGACGCCGCCGGGCTGGCCGAGATGCGCTACGGCGCCGGCCGGGGCCAGGACGGCGTCGTCCTCATGCTCACCTTCGGCACCGGCATCGGCAGCGCGCTGTTCGTCGACGGGCGGCTGGTGCCCAACACCGAGTTCGGGCACATCCAGGTCGACGGCGAGGACGGCGAGAAGCGCGCGTCGGCGGCCGCCCGCGAGCGCGAGGACCTCAGCTACCCCCAGTGGGCCAAGCGGGTCGACCGCTACCTCGACGTCCTCGAGGCGGGGCTCTGGGTCGACCTGATCATCGTCGGCGGCGGGGTGAGCAAGAAGGCGCACAAGTGGGTGCCGCTGCTGAGCACGCGGACGCCGGTGGTGCCCGCCCAGCTGCAGAACGACGCCGGCATCGTCGGGGCCGCGCTGGCCGCCGCGGAGCGGTTCGAGCCCTGACCGGGGCGCGCCCCCGCCCGTCCGGGCGATCCCGCGCCGTTCGAGGCGGTGGTCACACCGGTTCCCGTCGCTACAATGGAAGAGCCCCAGCCCGTCACCACCCAGCCGGGAGTCATCCCCCGTCCGAACAGCGGCGAAACACCGTGCCGGACACTGGGGCCCTCCCCGCTCCGCGGCCGACGGCAGGGGCCGCTGCCCGGGAGTCACACCGCCCCCGGGGAACGCACCCAGCACGGGAAGGATCCTGAGTGCCCGCCGACAAGCCTGCACCGGACGACGCCGCCGCGAGCAGCACCCGCTCGAAGACGGTCGCCGCGAGCACCCGGTCTCCCCGGGCCAGCGCCACCGTCGGGGTCACCGACGACGCGCCGGCCAAGCCCGCCGCACGCAAGCGGGCCGCCTCGGCGAAGACGGCCAAGCCGGCCGCGCCGAAGGGAGCCGCCAAGCCGAGCATCAGCCCCTCCCCCGGTACCGGTGAGGGCACCGTGCTGACCGCCGTCGCCTCCGGGGACGCCGCCGTGGCGGTGGTCGACGCCGGCGCCGAGGGCCTGTCGATCGACGAGACGGTGGTCGCCGGTCCCGACGGCGCCGAGGCCGAGGCGCCCGCCGCCGAGGAGGCCACCGCCGAGGGCGGCGACTTCGAGTGGGACGAGGAGGAGGAGTCCGAGGCGCTGCGGCAGGCCCGCAAGGACGCCGAGCTCACCGCCTCGGCCGACTCGGTCCGCGCCTACCTCAAGCAGATCGGCAAGGTCGCCCTCCTCAACGCCGAGGAGGAGGTCGACCTGGCCAAGCGCATCGAGGCCGGCCTGTACGCCGCCGAGCGCATGCGCCAGGTCGAGGAGGAGGGCCAGAAGCTCTCCCCGCAGATGCGCCGCGACCTCAACTGGATCATCCGCGACGGCGAGCGCGCCAAGAACCACCTGCTGGAGGCCAACCTCCGCCTGGTGGTCTCCCTCGCCAAGCGCTACACCGGCCGCGGCATGGCGTTCCTGGACCTCATCCAGGAGGGCAACCTCGGCCTGATCCGCGCCGTCGAGAAGTTCGACTACACCAAGGGCTACAAGTTCTCCACGTACGCCACCTGGTGGATCCGGCAGGCGATCACCCGCGCGATGGCCGACCAGGCCCGCACCATCCGCATCCCGGTGCACATGGTCGAGGTCATCAACAAGCTCGGCCGCATCCAGCGCGAGCTGCTCCAGGACCTGGGCCGCGAGCCCACCCCCGAGGAGCTGGCCAAGGAGATGGACATCACCCCGGACAAGGTGCTGGAGATCCAGCAGTACGCCCGGGAGCCGATCAGCCTCGACCAGACCATCGGCGACGAGGGCGACAGCCAGCTCGGTGACTTCATCGAGGACTCCGAGGCGGTCGTCGCCGTCGACGCGGTCAGCTTCACCCTCATGCAGGACCAGCTGACCAGCGTGCTGCAGACGCTGTCGGAGCGGGAGGCCGGCGTGGTCCGGCTGCGGTTCGGCCTCACCGACGGCCAGCCGCGCACGCTCGACGAGATCGGCCAGGTCTACGGGGTCACCCGCGAGCGGATCCGGCAGATCGAGTCCAAGACGATGTCGAAGCTGCGCCACCCCAGCCGCTCCCAGGTGCTGCGCGACTACCTCGACTGAGGAAGGACCCTCCTGCCCCCCACCGCTCGCAGGCTCGCGGCGGGCCCCTGCAGGAGGGCCGTTCCAGAACGTCATCTGACGGCCGGCACCCAGCACGGGTGCCGGCCGTCGGCGTGTGTCGGCCGCGTTGCGGGATGGTCACGATCTCACCCCGCCGGGCGGACGACGCGGTGTACCGCGGCACCGGCCGGGTAGACGGCGTAGCGTGGGCGACGTCGAGACAGCAGCGGACCCACAGCCGGAAACCAGCCCGGCGCCCGGAACGACCCAGCACCACCAACAGACCGGCACCACCCAGAGGTCCCTGCTGAACACCGTCCCCACCGGTCCCAGCGGTCACCGGCTCACCGGAACCCGGCGAGTCGTCCGCAGTGACAGGAGGCACGGGAACAGGAGGATCCATCCTGGCGCTGTGCAGGAGGCCGATCCGCAGCAGCGGGTCCGTGCGGTAGAGAGCGAGTGATGACCCAGATGACCCAGACGCTGACGACGACCCCCGCCGCCGACGACCTGGTCGTGCCCTTCCACTGCGACCGGTGCGGCGCACTGGCCAAGGTGCGTGTCGTGCTCGCCAGTGGCAGCGACCTCGTCTTCTGCGGGCACCACGCCCGCGAGTACGAGTCCAAGCTCCGCGACATCGCCGTCGACATCATCGAGACCGACGGCGAGCAGCGCCTCGCACACTGAGAGAGGCGCTATCGTCGCTCACCGCGATGATGCCCTCACCCGACGCCGCCGCCGGCGTCCCCGTCCCGCCTGACGCGGACGGGGACCCGGCGGCTCCGTCGTTCCCGGGGACCCCCGGTCGACGGCGACCCGAGGAACCCCCGATGCCGCAGCACCCTGCCTCGTCCCCGTCGACCGGCGCCGCTCCCCAGGCGGACACCGACGCGCACGCGGACCTGTCCGACGACACCCGCCCGGTCCCCCGCGACCGCGGTCCCGTCGGGCCCGACGCACCCCCTCCGCCGGCCGCCGCCCCCGCCGGCCCGCCGGAGCAGCCCGCCGCGGACGCCGGCGACACGCCCGGGCCGGACCCGGTCCACGACACCGTCGCGCTCACCGGCGGCCCGGCCGCACCGGGCACCGGGCAGCGGACCACCGAGCCGGTCGGGCTGAGCACGCCCGCCGCTCCGCGAACCCCCGCCGGGGACGCCTCGGACACCGTCGTCCTCAGCGACGCCGCCGTCCCGGCCGACCCGCCGGCCCCGCCGCCGCCCGCCGCTCCCCCCGTCCCCCCGTCCGGCTCCGGCGGGAGCTCCGGCACGGGCTCCGGTGGCGCCCCGGGCCCCGGCGGTCCCGGGGAGCCGCCCGCGGGCACCCGCCGCCCGGGCTGGCGCCGGCCCGCCGTGCTGGCCCCCGTCGGCCTGCTCGCCGTCCTCGGGCTGGCCTGGGGCGCCGACGTGCTGGTGGCCGGCGACGACGTGCCCCGCAACACCGTGGTGGCCGGCGTCGACGTCGGCGGCCTGTCCCCCGCGGCCGCCGCCGACCGGCTGGAGCAGGACCTCGCCCCGCGGGTCGCCGCCGACCACGTCGTCGTCGCCGACGACGTGGAGGCCACGCTCTCCCCCGCCACCGCCGGCATCACCCTCGACGTGGACGCGACCGTCGACGCCGCCGACGACCAGCCGCTGAACCCCTGGACCCGCCTGGTCTCGCTGTTCACCGAGCGCGAGGTCGACCCGGTCATCACCGGCGAGGACACCGCGCTGGCCGCCCAGGTCGACACCATCGCCACCCAGGTGGACCGGGTGCCGGTCGACGCGACCATCGCGATCGAGGGCACCACGCCGACCCTGGTCGAGCCGGTGGACGGCCGGACGCTGGACCGCGAGGGCGCCGCCGAGGCGATCACCGCGGCGCTGGCCGCCGGCGGCGACCCGGGGACGCCGATCGAGCTGCCGGTCGACGTCGAGCCGGTGCGGGTGGGCACCGAGGAGGCGCAGCGCGTCCTCGACGGGACCGTCACCCCCGCGCTCGCCGCGCCGGTCACGGTGACCAGCCAGGACGGCGGCACCTCGGTCGAGATCCCGGTCGAGGCGATCGCGGCGTCCCTGACGTTCACCCCGCAGGACGGCGGCGAGCTCGCCGTCGCGGTCGACCCGGCGGCGCTGCAGTCGGCGATGGCCGAGGAGTTCACCGCCTTCGGCGAGCCCGCCCAGGACGCCCGCTTCGAGGTCGTGGGCGACGGCGTGCAGGTCGTCCCGTCGGTCGACGGCACCGGCGTCGACCCGCAGGCGCTGTCCGGCCAGCTGCTCGAGGTGCTGGACGACCCGGCGCCGCGCACGGTCACCGCGCAGCTGGGCCCGGTGCCGGCCGAGCTGACCACCGAGGAGGCGCAGGCGCTCGGCATCGTCGAGGAGGTCAGCTCCTTCACGACCACGACGACGAACAACGCCAGCGCCACCAACATCCGGACGGTGGCCGAGGAGGTCGACGGCGCGCTGGTGCTGCCCGGCGAGACGTTCAGCCTCAACACCCACACCGGCCCGCGCGGCACCGCACAGGGCTACGTGCCGGCCAACGTGATCAGCGGCGGCGAGCTGTCGACGGCGGTCGGCGGCGGGATCAGCCAGTTCGCCACCACGATGTTCAACGCGGTCTTCTTCGCCGGCCTCGAGGACGTCTACCACAAGCCGCACAGCTTCTACATCAGCCGCTACCCCGCCGGCCGCGAGGCCACGGTGTACGAGGGCCAGATCGACCTGCAGTGGCGCAACGACTCCGACACCGGGATCTTCGTCGACACCCGGTGGACCCCCGGGGCCTCCGGCGGGTCGATCACGGTGACCTTCTACGGGACGCGGCGCTACGAGATCGAGGCGATCGAGGGCCCGCGGACGAACTACCGGCAGCCGGCGGTGCAGGAGAAGGTCGACGACGGCGACTGCATCTCGCAGTCCGGCGTGCAGGGCTTCGACGTCACCGTGACCCGGGTGTTCCGCGACCTGCAGAGCGGCTCGGAGATCGAGCGGGAGACGTTCGAGACCAGCTACGCCGCGGAGGCGGTCATCCGCTGCGTCGCCCCGCCGCCGGCTGCCGACCCGGCCGCGCCCCCGCCCGACGGCGGCACGCCGCCGGCGGGCCCCACGGCCTGACCCGCTCCCCGATCGGGCCCACCGGCGCCCGTCCCCGCCCCGTCGGCGGCGGGGGCGGGCGCCGGGCGTGCACACTGGCCTGGTGAGCACCGTGCGGGCCGGCGGGCGGTCCCGCACCGGCGGGGCCGCGGAGGACGCGCACGCCCCCGCGGCCGCCCCACCCCCTGCCGGCGCCCGCCGCGCCGACCTCCCGTCCCCCGGTCGCCTCGACCACTGGCCGCCGGTGGTGCGGGTGCCGCTGCAGGTCCTCGGCCGCACGGTGGCCAAGGCCTGGAAGGACCGCATCCTCGGGCTGTCCGGCGAGGCGGCGTTCTGGCAGATCCTCTCGGTGCCGCCGCTGCTGATCGCGCTGCTCGGGTCGCTGGGCTTCCTCGGCGACTGGATCGGCGCGCAGGCGGTGCAGACCGTCGAGGACACCCTGGTCAACGCCTCCAGCGAGGTGCTCACCGCCGACGTCGTCGACTCGCTGGTGCGGCCCACCCTCAACGACATCCTGACCTCGGGCCGGCTCGACGTCGTCAGCCTGGGCTTCCTGATCACCCTGTGGGCCGGGTCCTCGGCGACGGCGACGTTCATGAACACGATCGTCATCGCCTACGACCAGCGCGACGTCCGCGGCCCGATCGCCACCCGGCTCATGGCGCTGTGGCTGTTCGTCGTCGGCCTGGTGCTCGCCGTGGTCTGCCTGCCGCTGCTGGTGCTCGGCCGCGGGGTGCTGGTCGGGCTGCTCCCGCAGGACTGGCACGAGACGGCGACGGTCCTGATCAACGCCGTCTACTGGCCGCTGGTGGTCATCGGCCTGCTGCTCGCGCTGACGAGCTTCTACCACGTGGTCCTGCCGCGGCGGCTGCCGTGGCGGCGGCACCTGCCGGGGACGCTGCTGGCCGTCGGGTTCTTCATGGTGGCGGCGACGGTGCTGCGGCTGTACGTGTCCGACATCCTCGTCGCCGCGCTGCCCTACGGGGCGCTGGCCACCCCGATCGCGGCGCTGCTGTTCCTGTTCTTCTTCGGGATGGCGGTGCTGCTCGGCGCCGAGCTCAACGCGACCGTCCAGGAGCGCTGGCCGGCGCCGCTGCGCCGGCACACCCGCCGGGCGCAGCGCCGCCGCGCCGCCGAGCTCGAGGCCGAGGCGAAGCGCCTCGGCCTGCGTTAGACGGAGGACCCCGTCCTCCCCACCGTTCGCGAGCTCACGGCGGGCCCCTGGACGAGCCACCGGGCAGCCGGACGGGACGAGGTCCCGCGTCAGTCCTTGCGGAGCTGCTCGTAGATCTCCTTGCAGGCCGGGCAGACGGGGCTGCCGGGCTTGGGCGACTTGGTCACCGGGAACACCTCGCCGCACAGCGCCTCGACCAGCGTGCCCATGACGGCGCTCTCGGCGATCTTGTTCTTGCGGACGTAGTGGAAGACCTCGTTGGCGTTGCCGGTGTCCGAGTCACGGACGTCGGGCTTCTCGAGCAGGTCGGTGTTGCTCACGGTCTCTCCCAGGCTCGGGGACGTCTCCTGCGCGGGCGCCCCGGCGTCCTCCGGCGGAGGTGGTGACCGGACGCGACCGCCCCGCCCACCATGATGGCAGGGTGCCTCCCGAAGCTCCCCGCACCGAGCCCCGCCATGCCGCCGTTGCGCCCCTGACCCTCTCCCCCGAGGTGGCCGAGGCGCTCGACGCCGGCGCTCCCGTCGTCGCCCTGGAGAGCACGCTCCTCGCCCACGGCCTGCCGCGGCCGGACAACCGCGCCGCCGCCGACGACGTCGAGGCGGCCGTCCGGGCCGGCGGCGCGGTGCCGGCCACGATCGCGGTGCTCGACGGCGTGCCGCACGTGGGCCTGACTGCCGAGCAGGTCGACCGGGTGTGCGCCGACCCCGACCTGGCCAAGCTCGGCGTCCGCGACCTGCCGGTGGCCGCCGCGCTCGGCCTGTCCGGTGCCACCACCGTCTCGAGCACCGCGCTGCTGGCCGAGGCCGCGGGGATCGGCGTCTTCGCCACCGGCGGGCTGGGCGGGGTGCACCGGCAGTCGGCCGAGACCTTCGACGAGTCCGCCGACCTCACCGCGTTGTCGCGCACGTCGCTGGCGGTGGTCTGCGCCGGCGTGAAGTCCATCCTCGACGTCCCGGCGACGCTGGAGCGGCTGGAGAGCCTGTCGGTCACCGTCGTCGGCTACGGCACCCGCACCTTCCCCGGGTTCTACGTCGCCGACTCCGGCGCCCAGGTGGACTGGGTGGTCGAGTCCCCCGAGCAGGCGGCCGCGGTGCTCGCCGCGCGGCGCGAGGTGGCGCCGGGCGCGGTGGTCGTGGCCAACCCGCTGCCGGCCGACGAGCAGCTGGACCCGGAGCTGCACGCCCGGGTGATCGCCGACGCCCTGGCCGCCGCGGAGGCCGCCGGGGTGCGCGGCAAGGCGGTGACGCCGTTCGTGCTCGACCACCTGCACCGGTCCAGCGAGGGCGCCACGCTCGCGGTGAACGTGCGGCTGGTGCTGCGCAACGCGGAGCTGGCGGGGCGCATCGCGGCCGCGCTGGCCGCCGCGGCCCGCTGAGCACCCGCCCGGTCGTCGTCGTCGGCGACCTGGCCACCGACGTCGTCGCCGTCCTGTCCGGCGAGCCGGCGCCCGGCTCGGACCGGCCGGCCGCCATCCGCACCCGCGGGGGCGGGGCCGGGGCCAACGTCGCCGCGCACCTGGCCGCGCTCGGGGTGCCGGTCACCCTCGCCGGGTGCGTGGGCGACGACCCGGCCGGCGCGGCACTGGTGGCCGAGCTCGCCGCCGCCGGGGTGGGCCTGGCGGTGCGGACCGTGCCCGGCGCGGCCAGCGGGACGATCGTCAGCCTGGTCGAGCCGGACGGGCAGCGGAGCATGCTCGCCGACCGCGGCGCCAACCTGGACCTGCGGCCCGGCGACGTCCCGCCGCCGGTGCCCGGTGCCCACCTGCACCTGTCGGGCTACACGCTGCTCGACGAGCGTCCCCGCGCGGCCGGGCTCGCGGCGCTGGCCGCGGCCCGGGCGGCCGGCTGCACGGTGTCGCTGGACCCGGCCTCCTCCGGCCCGCTCACGTCGTACGGCGTGGACCGGTGGCTGGCCGACACCGCCGGCGTCGACCTGCTGCTGCCCAACGCCGACGAGGCCCGGCTGCTGTCGGGGTGCGCGGACGTCGCCGACGCCGCGCGGGCGCTGGCCGCCCGGCACGGCGCGGTCGCGGTCACCCTCGGGGCGGACGGCGCGCTGTGGGCCGCCGGGGGCGCGGTGCTGCACCGCCCGGCGCACCCGGCCCGGGTCGTGGACACCACCGGCGCCGGGGACGCGTTCACCGCGGGGCTGCTCGCGGTGTGGCTGGGCGGCCCGGACGCCGACCCGGCCGCGGCGCTGGACGCGGGGCTGGCGCGGGCCGCCGAGGTGGTCGGCCGCGCAGGAGCGCGCTGAGGACCGGCGGGCTCAGCCCTCGATGACGGTGCCGCCCTCGATGGCGCGCCGCCGGCGGGACGGGTCGTCGAGGATCCGGTCGGGCTGCGGCGGCCTGTAGCGGTGGGCGTCGAGCTTCTTCTTCGGCGGCCGGTCGTTGGCCATGACGACGGCGATCCACGGCAGCACCGTGCCCAGCACGGCGAACACGATCGCCAGCCACAGGATCTGGTAGGTCGCCGCGGCCAGCACCAGGGCGACGGCGCGCACGGCCATGGTCAGGACGTACCGCTTCTTCCGGGCCGCGTGCTGCTCGGCCAGGCTCGGCTCGGCCTGGGTGATCAGCACCGGCTCCGACCGGCGGGGTCGTGCGGACTGCTGGCTCGAGGCCACGGACACCCATCCCCTCCGCTGGACCGGGGGCCGGCGCTGTCGCCTCACGGCCGGGACCGGTCCCTGCTGGCCGACCCCGGGATCCCCGGTCCGGCCACCCATGGTGCCACCGGGACAGGGGCTGCGCAGGTACCTCCGCGGACGATCCCGGGCCACATCCAGCGTGTCGCGGCGGACTCCCCGCCGCCTACCCGGCGGCCTGCTCCGCCGCCTGCTTCGCCGCCTTCTTGGCGGCCTGCTTCGCGGCCCTGACCTCGGCCAGCGACTCCGGGCCGGTGATGTCGGCGACCGACCGGCGCGACCCCTCCTCGCCGTAGGAGCCGGCCGCCTCGCGCCACCCCGGCGGGGTCACGCCGTACTGCTTGCCGAGCAGCGCGACGAGGATCCTCGCCTTCTGCGCGCCGAAGCCGGGCAGCTCGCCGACCCGGCGCAGCAGCATGGCCCCGTCCGGGACGCCGTCCCACAGGCCCTCGGCCCGGCCGTCGTAGCGGTCCACCAGCAGCCGGCACAGTGCCTGGGCGCGCTGGGCCATCGAGCCCGGGTAGCGGTGCACGGCCGGCGGTCCCTGGAACCAGGCGAGCAGCCGGTCGGGGTCGGCGTCGGCGATCGCGGCCGCCGAGAGCGGGTCCACGCCCATGCGGTCGGCCAGCAGCCGCGGGCCGGCGAAGGCGCGCTCCATCGGGAACTGCTGGTCGAACAGCATGCCGAGGACGAGGGCGAGCGGGTCGCGGCCGAGCAGGTCGTCGGCGGCGTCGTCCTGGGTGATCCGGAGGTGCGGCACACCGAGATGGTGCCGCAGGGCGGCCCCGTCGCGGTCGTCCGCCCGCAGGCGCGTCCCCGCGCCGACGTCCCCGGGGCGGCCGCGACGGGTCCGGGGACGGCACGTGGACCTCCGGCGGGCGGACGGGGGCGAAGGGCGGATCGACTCGCGGCCTTGGTCTCTGGGCGCCGGCGCGCCCCGGCGGCACCGTCGGGTCCAGGCATCCCGCAGGCCCGGGTGCGAGCTCAGCCGAGGCCCCGCCCGCAGGCGTCGAACCGCTCCGGGGAGGCCTGAGTTCCATGAAGCGCGTCATCGTCGACCACTTCGGCGGGCCCGAGGTCCTGCGGGTGGTGGAGGACCAGATCCCCCGACCGGCTGCCGGTGAGGTGCGCATCCGGGTCCTGGCCGCGGGGGTGTCGCTGACCGACGCCCAGCTCCGCGCCGGGACCTACCTGGGCGTGCCCCGGCCGCCGTTCACGCCCGGCTACGAGGTCGTCGGCGTCGTCGACGACCTCGGCCCTGCCTGCTCGTGGCTGCACGCCGGGGACCGGGTGGCCGCGTTGACCGCCTACGGCGGCTACGCCGAGTACGTCTGCGTGCCCGAGGCGGAGGCCGTCGACGTGCCCGAGGGCCTCGACCCGGCGGAGGTGGCGGGGCTCGTCCTGACCTACGGGACCGCCTACCAGGTGTTGCACCGCAGCGCGCACGTGCAGGCCGGCGAGTCGGTGCTCGTGCACGGCGCGGCCGGCCGGGTGGGCGTCGCGGTCCTCGAACTGGGAGCGCTCGACGGGCTGCGCCTGTACGGGACCTGCTCCGCACGGGACCGCGCCGCGGTCGAGCGGCTCGGGGCGGTGGCGATCGACTACCGCCACGAGGACTTCCTGGCCCGGATCCGCGAGCTGACCGGCGACGGCGTCGACGTCGTCCTCGACGGCATCGGCGGCGCGACCTCGATCCGCTCCTTCCGCGCCCTGCGGCCGGGCGGACGCCTCGTCGTCTACGGCCACTACGCGATGCTGGCCCGCGGGCGCACGAGCCTGCGGCGGTGGGCCGCCGGCTGGGCCGGGTGGTACGGCACGACCGCCACCGTCACGCTGTGGGGCCTGCTCGACCCGCGTCGGCAGGTGACGGCCTACCGGATCCAGAGGTTGCGCGACAGCCGCCAGGTGCTGCCCGTGTCCGGCCGCCGGCCGGCCCGGCTGGTGGGGGGCGGCCCGCGGAACCCGCAGGAGTTCCGGGAGGACCTCGGCGTGCTGCTCGAGCTGCTCTCCGCCGACAAGATCCACCCGACCGTCGCCGGGCGCCTGCCGCTGTCCGAGGCCCGCCGCGCGCACGAGATGCTCGGCGGGTCGGCGGCGAGGGGCAAGCTCGTCCTTGTGCCGTAGCGGGAGAGGAGTGCCCCGATGGCGCTCGACACCCGGGCCGGGCCGGCCGTGGGCCCCGTCCCCGGCGGGGTGCGGCGGCCGCCGCGGACGCGCTACCTGCCCATCGCCGAGCACGGTCTCATCGGCGACCTGCACACCGTCGCGCTGGTCGGCACCGACGGGACGATCGACTGGTACTGCTGCCCGCGGTTCGACTCGCCGAGCGTGTTCGCGGCGATCCTGGACGCCGACGACGGGGGCCTGTTCCGCATCTGTCCCGACGGCGAGGACTGGACCTGCAGACAGCTCTACCTCCCCGACACCAACCTGCTCATCACGCGCTTCCTGACCCCCGGCGGAGTGGGTGAGGTGCACGACTTCATGCCACCGCCGCGCTCCGGCGCGACGGTGCACCGCTCTCGGCTGATCCGCCGGGTCCTCGCGGTGCGGGGGCAGATGCGCTTCGTCGTCGACGTCGCCCCGCGCTTCGACTACGCGCGCGCCGGCCACCAGGGCGCGCTGACCCCGCACGGCGCGCTCTTCCGCTCGTCCCGACTGGCACTCGGCCTCTCGGCGAACTGCCCGCTGGAACTCGTCGACGGCCGGGACGTCCGCGCGCGCATCGAGCTGCGGGCCGGGGAGACGGCCACGTTCGTGCTCGACCGCGTCGAACCGGACGAGCTGCCGGCGCCCTGCTCCGAGGCCGACGTCGCCGCCGCGTTCGACGCCACCGTGGCGTTCTGGCGGGGCTGGCTGTGCCGCTCCCGCTACGACGGGCGGTGGCGGGAGATGGTGCACCGTTCGGCGCTGACGCTGAAGCTGCTCACCTACGCCCCGACCGGCGCGCTCGTGGCCGCCCCCACCACCAGCCTGCCGGAGGTCGTCGGCGGCGCACGCAACTGGGACTACCGCTACACCTGGATGCGCGACGCCGCCTTCTCGCTCCACGCGCTGCTCAGGCTCGGGTTCACCGAGGAGGCCGGCGCCTTCATGCAGTGGCTGGAGGGCCGCGTCCGGCACGGGACCGGCCGCGAGTCCGGCCCGCTGCAGATCGTGTACGGCATCGACGGGCGCGCGGACCTGCCCGAGGAGGAACTCGCGCACCTGGAGGGCTACATGGGCTCGGCGCCGGTGCGCATCGGCAACGGCGCGGCGACCCAGCTGCAGCTGGACGTCTACGGCGAGCTGGTCGACTCCCTCTACCTGTGCGACAAGTCCGGGCTGCCCGTCTACCAGGACGGCTGGACCGAGCTCACCCGGACCCTCGAGTGGCTGATCGAGCACTGGGACCAGCCCGACGAGGGCATCTGGGAAACCCGCGGCGGCCGGCGGGACTACACCCACTCCCGGCTGATGTGCTGGGTCGCTGTCGAGCGCGCCATCCGGATCGCCCTGCAGCGCGGCCTGCCCGCCGACCTCCTGCGCTGGATGGCGGTCCGCGATCGCATCTACGGCCAGATCACCGAGCGGGCCTGGCACCCCGGCCGCCGCGCGTTCGTCCAGCACTACGACACCGACGTGCTCGACGCCTCCCTGCTGCTCATGCCGCTGTGCAAGTTCATCGCGCCCACCGACCCGCGGTGGCTCTCCACCCTGGACGCGATCACCGCCGAACTGGTCTCGGACAGCCTCGTCCACCGCTACGACGCGGACGCCTCGCCCGACGGGCTCGCCGGCAGGGAGGCCACCTTCTCGATGTGCTCCTTCTGGTGGGTGGAGGCGCTCGCCCGGGCCGGGCGTCTCGACCAGGCGCGGCTGGCCTTCGAGAAGATGCTCACCTACGCCAACCACGTCGGGCTGTACTCCGAGGAGATCGGGCTGACCGGCGAGCAGCTCGGCAACTTCCCGCAGGCCTTCACCCATCTCGCGCTGATCAGCGCCGCCTACGACCTGGACCGCCGGCTGGGGTGAGCCCCTCACCCGCTCACCCCGGCGGCGAACGGCATCCGGTCCCGCATCGGGCCCGGCACCGGGACCCCCCTGGTCATGAGCGGAAGGAAGCCCGGTCCGGGGGCTGGTCCCGCCCGCGTGGATGACCACGGGGGGCCGGGCGGCGAGCGGCGCGGTTCCTCGCCGCGGGGTCCCGGCGGCATCCACCGGCGGTCACGAGCGACCAGCGCGGCGATGCGGATCGCCTCGGCGTCCGTGAGGCAGCCGAGGCGGGATCGACGCCGGACGTGAGCGCTGCTGCGGCTCCCGGCATCACCCGCCGGAGGTGAGGCGACGTCCCGAGCCGCTCCCTACCGTCGGCGTCCCACGACGCCGTTCGACCCCGGAGGCCCGATGACCGCGGAGGACGGCGGGTCCGGGGCCCCGGGCCAGGGCGACCGACCGCTGTGGCTGACCGTCGTCCTCGGCGTGGCCGGTACCGCCGTCGCGCTCTGGGGTGTCCACGCCCTCCGCGGGATCCTGGGACCCGTCGCCCTGGCGTTCGTCCTCACCGTCGTGGCCCACCCGCTGATCGGTGCGCTGGTGCACCGCGGGATGCGGCGGGGGCTCGCGGTCGCGGTGGCCGTGCTCGTCGTCGACGGGGGGCTCGTCGCCTTCGCGCTGGCCCTCGCGGTCTCCCTCGGCCAGCTGGCGACCGTGCTTCCGGAGTACACCGCGGAGTGGCGGGAGCTCCTGGACGGGCTGCGCTCCACCCTGGCCGGGTGGGGCGTCGGCCCCGAGCAGGTGGAACAGGCACTGCGCTCGGTCGGGCCCGAGGCGGTCACCGCGGCCCTGGGCGACGTGCTGTCCGGCGTCGCCGGGTCCCTCGCTGCGCTGTTCCTGGTGATGGCGACGGTCGTGTTCATGACCGCCGAGGCGGCCGGGGTGCCCGAGCGCCTGGCCGAGGTGCCCGGCACGGCACACCTGCACGAGGCCCTGGGCGAGTTCGCCCGGAACACCCGGCGCTACGTGGTCGTGACCACCGTCTTCGGCCTCGCCGTGGCCGTCGTCGACACGATCGCCCTCGTCGTCCTCGGCATCCCGCTCCCCCTGCTGTGGGGACTGCTGTCGTTCCTGACCAACTACGTCCCGAACATCGGGTTCTTCCTCGGCCTGGCACCGCCGACGATCCTCGCGCTCCTCGTGGGCGGACCCGGCACGGCACTGCTCGTGGTGGTCGTCTACACCGTGGCCAACTTCGTCCTGCAGTCGTTGGTCCAGCCGATGGTCGTCGGTGACGTGGTCAGGCTCTCGGTGACCCTGACCTTCCTGTCCGTGATCCTGTGGACCGTCGTCCTCGGCCCGGTGGGGGCGATCCTCGCCATCCCACTCACGCTGTTCCTCCAGGCCGTGCTCGTGGGTCAGGACCCGGCGCGTCGATGGGCCAGGACCCTGCTGGCCGGCGCGTCGGGAGCCGAGCACGCCGGGCGGCGTCCGGCCAGGTCCGGGCGGCTCCGCGGACGGCGGGCGGCCGCCTCGCCGCGGGCGGCCACGGCACCGGGGAGGGACGGCGCCAGGGAGGACGCGAGTGGCTAGGCGGCGCGGTCCGGTCTCCTCGCCTCCGCCGACGCCCGCGCCCACGGGCACCCGGCCGGACGGCCCGACCTGCCCTGCGCGCCGCGCCTGCCGCGCGTAGCGTTCATCCGTGGGCGTCGTCGGGGAGACCCCCGGCACCGGGTGCGGCGAGCACGTCCTGCAGCTGCACCGGACCGAGGACGAGCAGCTGACCGGTCTGACCGCCTGGATCCGCCGCGGCCTGGAGCTGGGCGACAAGGTCGTCTGCACCGGACCGCCGCCGCGCCCGGAGGACTCGCTGGTCGCCGCGCTGGTCGCACGGGGCGTCGACGCGGGCGCGGCCGTGCGGGAGGGGCGGCTCGTCGTGCTGCCCGCCGTGGACTTCTACGCCGCCGAGGGCCACGCCGCCGCGGTGGACCGCGCGCTGGCCGAGGGCTTCGCCGGCGTGTGGATGGCGGCCGAGGAGCGTGCCTGGCTGACCGCCCTCCCCCCGGCCGCCCACCGGCTCGTCGAGCAGCGGATGGACGAGCTGGTCTGCACCCGGCCGGTGCACACGCTGTGCCAGTACCCGCACGCGGGTACGGCCGGCTCGCGGCTGGAGGAGGTGCTCGCCGTCCACCGGTCCGGGATGCAGGAGGCCACCTTCGCCACGACCCGGGACCTGGACGGGCTGGCCCTGCACGGTGAGGTGGACGGCACGAACACCGACGTCTTCGAGGCCGTGCTGGCCGCGGCGAGCCGGGCCGCGTCGCGGGTGCTGTGGCTGGACCTGGCCGACGTCGCCCACCTCGACGCCGGTTCCTGCTGGCGGCTGGAGGACGCGACGCTCGCGTTCCGGCTGGCCGGCGGCCACGTCCTGCTCGTCGCCCCCCAGCCGCCGGTCGAGCTCATCCTGCGGCTCATGGAGGTCGACGAGCTGCCGGGCGTGCACGTGCTGACGGGGCGGCCATGACCTCCGGCACCGGAGCGGACCTGCTGCACGCCGCGCTGCTGTACGACTCCGTGGACGAGCTGCGCGGGGCGGCGGTGCCGTTCCTCGCCGCCGGGCTGGCCGCCGGCGAGGCGGTGGTGCTCGCCTGCGGAGAGGAGCGCGACGCGCTCCTGGCCCGGGCCGCCGACGGCGAGGACCGCGTCCTCCGGCTGCCGCCCCGGGACGTCTGGACCGGCTGTGCCCGCGCGCTGGCCGCCTGGCGCCGGCTCGTGCGCCGCTGCACCGCCGCCGGCGCCCCGCGGGTCCGGCTGGTCGCCGCCGTTCCCCCCGACCCCCAGCGGTGGGCGGAGTGGCACCGCTACGAGGCGGCCCTCACCCTGGCGCTGGCCCCGCTGCCGCTGACGGCCCTGT
Source organism: Geodermatophilus sp. SYSU D01036 (assembly GCF_054050435.1). NCBI lineage: Bacteria > Bacillati > Actinomycetota > Actinomycetes > Geodermatophilales > Geodermatophilaceae > Geodermatophilus > Geodermatophilus sp. SYSU D01036. The sequence goes on from NZ_JBJGZJ010000015.1 coordinate 19,601, forward strand.
GCGTCTACGACCGGCGCGTAGTCTCCGACGTCGTGCGGGACGGGGTGGAGGAGACCCATCCCCTGCGGCTGACCCCCGGCGGGCTCGTGCCCGGGAACCGCCAGGTCGAGCCCGCGACCGTGCTGCGCCGGTACGCCGCGGGCCCGGCACCCGCGGCCCCGGACCGCCCGCCCACCCTCGTCCTGACCGGCCTGACCGACCCGAGCCGGCTGCCGGAACTGCGCGCGCACGTGCGGGCCGCGCTGGACGGGGCGGACGGGCAGGCGCAGTCGTACGGCCGGTTCGCCGCCGCGGTCACGGAGGTGCTGGGCAACGCCTTCCGGCACGGCACGCCGCCGGTCGCCGTCCGGGTGTGGACGACGCCGACCCGGCTGGAGTGCACCGTCACCGACAGCGGGGACGGCTTCGACGACCCGCTGGCCGGCTTCCTGCCCCCCGACGCCGGCACGTCACCGGCGCGAGCGGGCCTGTGGATGGCCCGGCAGGCCTGCGACACCGTCGAGACCTCCCGCGCCCCCACGGGGTTCGCCGTCCGCCTGGCCACCTCCCTGCCCGGGCCGGACGCACCGCCCGGGTCCGCCCCGGGGGCCGGGACGGACCGGGGCGGGACCGACCGGGGCGGGACCGACCGGGTGGACCGGGCCCGCGCCGAGGCCCGCGAGCTGGCCCGCCGGCTGGGTGCGCGGCTCCAGCCGTCCTGACCGGAGCGGGCAGCGGTGGGCCCCGCCTCCGGAGTCGGGCAGGGACCGACCGGGCCCGGTGCTGCTGGTGCCGCGCCCGTCCTCGGGAGCAGACTCGTGCCGGGCCCCTGGAGGGCTCCCCTTCCCGCGGCGGCGCCGCTCGAGAGGAGGACCCGATGACCACGACCACCACCGGTCACGTCACCGTCGGCGAGGTGATGCGGCCCCCGGTGGCGACGGTCGAGCGCGACGCCCACGTGGCCGCGGCCGCCTGGCTGATGAAGAAGCACCACGACAACGCGCTGGTCGTCGTCACCGACGGCGCGACGCAGGAGCCGGTCACCCTGGTCTGCGACAGCGACGTCGCCCAGGTGGTCGCCGACGGGCGGGACCTGGAGCAGGTGCGGCTCACCGAGCTGCCGCTGTCGGAGATGGTCCTGGTCGCGCCGGACACCCCGGTCGCCGACGCCGCGGAGCGGATGCTCGCGGCGGGCGTCGTCTACGCGCCCGTGGTGCAGGACCGCCGCCTGGTCGGGCTGGTCGACATCTCGGCCGTGTGCCGCGGCCTGCTCGCCGAGCGGCGGGCCGGCGGGGCCTAGTCGGCGCGCGCTCAGGCGGAGACGGCGAACAGCGGCCAGCTCCCGGGCACGCCGCGCAGGTCGTGGACGCCGCGGTCGCCGAAGGCGAGCCCCGAGCCGACGACGAGGTCCCGGACCGTGCCGGAGACGAGCACCTCCCCCGGCGCCGCCTCCGCCAGGACCCGCGCGCCGATGTGCACCGCCAGGCCGCTGACCCCGCCGCCGTCGGTCCGCTCCACCTCACCGGCGTGCACCCCCGCCCGCACCCGGAGCCCGACGGTCGCGGCGGCCTCGCGCACCGCGACCGCGCACCGGATGGCCCGCGCCGGGCCGGCGAAGGTGGCGAGGAGCCCGTCCCCGGCGACGTCGACCTCCGACCCGCCGTAGCGGGCCAGCTCCTCCCGCGCCAGGGTCAGGAAGCGGTCGCGGATGGAGGCCCAGGCGGCGTCGCCGACCCGCGCGACCAGCTCGGTCGAGCCGACCAGGTCCAGGAACAGCACCGTGGCGAGGACGGTCGTGGCGGGCTGCCCCGCGGGGCGGGTGCCGGTGAGGAACTCCTGGATCTCGGCCAGCGGGGTCTCGGTGTCCCCGAGGAAGAAGAGGTGGTCGTCGCCCTGGAGCTCGACCATCCGGGCGCCGGGGATGTGCTCGGCGAGGTACCGGCCGATGCCGATCGGGATCATGAGGTCGCCGCGGCGGTGCAGCACCAGGGTCGGTACCCGGATGGTGGGGAGCACGTCGCGCAGGTCGATGTGCGGGTAGAGCTCGAACATCCGGCGGGCCATCCCGGGGCTGGCGCCGAGCCGCTGCAGCGTCCCCCACCAGGCGCGCAGCGCCGTGTCGCCCCGGCGTCCGGGGGCCCAGGCGCCCAGCCCGGCCCCCTCCCCCCAGTGGTCGACCAGCCCGGACAGCAGCGCCGTCATCACCGGCTCCTCCACCCCGCAGGGGAAGTCCGGCCCCCGGGTGATCCGCGGGTACGCGCCGTAGAGCACCAGCGCCCGGGTGCGCTCGGGGTGCTGGGCGGCGAACAGCAGGGCCATCGCCCCGCCCTCGGAGACGCCGAAGAGGACCGCCCGCTCGGAGCCGGCGGCGTCCATCACCGCGGTCAGGTCCTCGACCCGCTCCTCGAGGCTGGCCGGGCCCGGCACGGGGTCGGACAGGCCGGTGCCCCGCTTGTCGAACAGGATCAGCCGGCTGAAGCCGGCGAGGCGCTCGAGGAACCGGCGCAGCGACGGCTCCTGCCAGTTCCAGTCGAGGTGCGAGATGAACCCGGGCGCGGCCACCAGGTCGAAGGGCCCCTCCCCGACCACCTGGTAGGCGATGGCGAGGTCCCCACTCCGGGCGTACCGCGTCCTCGGCGCCACGGCGCAGTCTGGCACGCCGGCCGCCGGCCGCGGCACCCGCCGACCACCCGGGCCACGTGGCGTCCCCGCACGTCGTGGATGCCGACGCCGTGTCACAGCGTCCGGGTCAGGACCTCCCGCCCGGTCCGGGTGAACCCACGGGCCCCGTACCACTCCGCCAGCCCGTGCGCCCGCTGTCCGGCGGGGGTGACCACGACGTCGAGCTCGGCGCAGCCACGGGCGCGGCACCAGTCGGCGGCGGCGCCGACGAGTCGCGCGGCCCAGCCCCGCCGGCGGCGCTCCGGGAGCACGTAGAGGTCCTCGAGCTCGGCGCTCCGGCCGGCCTCGAAGCCGAAGGTGGTCGTCACCGTCGCCACCGCCACGAGGCCCGTCGCGTCCTCGGCGACCAGCAGGTGGTTGGCCGGCTCGGCGAGGAACGGCCGGACGCGGGCCCGGACGTCGGCCTCCGGCGTGGCGAACCCCTCCTCGCGGAAGAACCGCACCAGCAGGTCGGCCACCGCGTCGGCGTCCTCGGGACCGGCCGGCCGGACGCCACCCCCGGACCTCACGGCACGGTGGAGAGGAAGCGGCGCACCTCGGCGTCGAACGCCGCGGGAGCCTCGAGGTTGACGACGTGGCCGACGCCGGGGAGGAGGACCAGCCGGGATCCGGGGATCGCGGCGTGCAGCGCCTCCGCCACCGGCTGCGGCGCCCGCACGTCCTCGGCGCCGCAGAGCAGCAGCGTCGGGACGGCGACGGTCGGCAGCACACTCCGCAGGTCGGCGTCGGCGAACGCGGTCAGCATCGACCGCGTCCCGGCCGGACGGACGTCCAGCATCACCCCGCGGACGAGGTCGAGGGTCTCCTGCGGCACGGGACCGGCGAAGAAGCCGGACAGGTAGCCGTCGACCCACTCCGCCGGTGGGCGGTCGACCTCCGCGCGCACCCGCCGCAGGCGGGACTCGACCTCCTCCGGCGGCAGCGACCCCCTCCACCCGGCGTAGGCGGAGACGAGGACCAGGGAGCGGACCACCTCCGGGTGGCGCTGCCACACCGCGAGGGCCAGGCCGCCACCGAAGGACAGCCCGCACAGGTGCACCCGGCCCAGGCCCAGCCCCTCGACGAGCGCGGCGACCGCGTCGGCGTACCCGGCCAGTGGCAGGCCCGCCGGCGGATCCGGAGACGCGCCGCAGCCGGGCGCATCCCAGGCGACCACGTCGAACCCGTCCGACAGCCCCTGCAGCTGCAGCCGCCACAGCCGGCCGTCGCTCCATCCACCGTGCAGGAGCAGGAGAGGCGCCCCAGCACCCGCGCGGTGGTAGGCGATGGTCCACCCGCCGGCCTCGACGACGTCCACGGCGGCCCCTCGGCGTTGTTGCTGGCCGTGGTGCGGGGCGGCTGCCACCCCGCGCGGGCCGAGCGTCCCACCGCGGCCGCCGGCCGTCGAGACGCCGGTTCGTGGTGACCGGACGACCCTGGTGCGTCCGCCGGCGGACGCGGGATGCTGTCTGGCCGACCCAGGGACCGGGTCGGACCGGCCGGCCGGGCAGGCACCGAGCCCGACCGGCGCGGACGAGGAGGCGGCCGTGCCGCAGACGCTGACGGTGTCCCAGCTGGGGACGGTCCTGGGGGTCTGGGCCCATCCGGACGACGAGGCCTACCTGTCGGCCGCGCTGATGGCCGAGGCCCGGGACGCGGGGCAGACCGTCGTGGTGGTCACCGCCACCGACGGTGCGCTCGGGGGCGACGGTCCGGTCGCCGACCTGCGGCGGCTGGAGGTGGTGGCGAGCCTGGCCGCGGTCGGCGTCACCGACCACCGGTGGCTCGGCTTCCGGGACGGGCGGTGCGCCGCCGTCCCCCCGGACGACGGCGGCCGGGCGGTGCGCGCCGTGCTCGAGGACGTGCGGCCGGACAGCGTGGTCACCTTCGGCCGCGACGGCCTGACCGGGCACCCCGACCACGCGGCCGTGTCGGGCTGGGTCGAGCGGGCCTGGCGGGCGGACGGGTGCCGCGCCCTGCTGCTGCAGGCCACGCTCACGGAGAGCTTCCACCGCCGCTGGGGACGGCTCACGGCGCGCTCCGCCGTGTGGATGCCCGGAGCCCACCCGCCGTCCGTGCCCGACGCGGAGGTGGCCCTGCGGGTCCGGGCGCACGGGCGGACCGCGCGTCGCAAGCTGGAGGCCCTCCGGGCGCACGCGTCGCAGACCACCGTCCTCCGGGAGGCCGTCGGGGAGGACACCTACCTCCGCTGGTGGTCGGAGGAGAGCTTCGTCCGGGTCCCCGCTGCGCCGGCGGTCCTCGTCCCCGTGCCCCGGGCTCCCGGCGATGCGGGTGCACGGGCGTTCTCCCGTGGGGAGGACCGCTGACCCGTTCCACCGGAGCGGGTCCGGTCGCCGCGCACCGCTCGCGCAGGATGGGCCGGTGCGCGCGGTGGTGAGCAGGGTGTCCTCGGCCTCGGTGACCGTCGACGGGGCCGTCGTCGGGGAGATCGGGACGGGCCTGCTCGCGCTGGTCGGCGTCGGCCGGGACGACGACGCCGAGCGGGCCCGGACCCTGGCCCGGAAGGTCCACGAGCTGCGGGTGTTCCCCACCGCCGACGGCGCCCGCTCGGCCGGCGACCTCGGCCTGCCGGTGCTGGTGGTGAGCCAGTTCACCCTCTACGCGGACACGCGGAAGGGCCGCCGCCCGTCCTGGGACGCCGCCGCGCCCGGCGACGTCGCCGAGCCACTGGTGGACGAGGTGGTCGCCGAGCTGCGGCGGCGCGGGACCGGCGTCGCGACCGGCGTGTTCGGCGCGCGGATGGCGGTGGCGTCGGTCAACGAGGGGCCGATGACCTTGCTGCTGGAGGTCTGACCCGGCGACGGAGCGGGTACGGGTGGTGACCGAACACACGGCCTGTGCGTTGCCTGTGAACCCGGGCCGCGCGGAACACCTGGCCCCGTCGGGACCGTTGTACGGGGCGAAACACAACGGACCACAACGGACGAACGAACCGTGGGGCCCCGCCGGACAACGGAGCCCCACCCCCGACGCGGGTGCGCCACCGCCACCGGACAGCCGGCGGTGCATCCGAACTCCGAGCAAGGACGAAGACATCCCGTGACGCTCCTCCAGTCTTCCCCCAGCGACGCCCTCGAGGTCCGCTCGCCCCGCCGCGAGCCGGACACCAGTGGCCTGGTGTCGACCGACCTGGTGCGCGTGTACCTCAACACCATCGGCAAGACCGCCCTGCTGACCGCCGAGCAGGAGGTGGAGCTGGCCAAGCGCATCGAGGCCGGCCTCTACGCCGAGCGGCTGCTCACCGAGCGGCAGCTCACCCCCGCCCTGCAGCGCGACTACAAGGCCCTCGCGGTCGACGGCAAGGCCGCCAAGCGGCACCTGCTCGAGGCCAACCTGCGCCTGGTCGTCTCGGTGGCCAAGCGCTACACCGGCCACGGCATGACGTTCCTGGACCTCATCCAGGAGGGCAACGTCGGCCTGATCCGCGCCGTCGAGAAGTTCGACTACACAAAGGGCTTCAAGTTCTCGACCTACGCGACGTGGTGGATCCGCCAGGCGATCACCCGCGCGATGGCCGACTCCGGCCGCACCATCCGGCTCCCCGTGCACCTGGCCGAGCAGGTCAACAAGGTCGTGCGGACCCGCCGGCGGGTGCACCAGGAGCTCGAGCGCGAGCCCACCGCCGAGGAGCTCGGCCTCGAGCTCGACATGACGCCCGAGCGGGTCACCGAGCTGCTCGAGTACAGCCGCGACCTGGTCAGCCTCGACCAGACCGTCGGCGCCGACGAGGAGTCCCGCCTCGGTGACTTCATCGAGGACGCCGACGCCGCGGTGGCCGAGGACGCGGTGGCCTTCCAGATGATGAAGGGCGACGTGCGCAACGTCCTCTCCACGTTGGAGGAGCGCGAGCGCGACGTGGTCGTGCTGCGCTTCGGCCTCGACGGCGGCCAGCCCCGCACGCTCGAGCAGATCGGCAAGCAGTTCGGTCTCTCCCGCGAGCGGGTGCGCCAGATCGAGCGCGAGACGATGGCCAAGCTGCGCGACCCGCAACGCGCCGACGCCCTGCGCGACTACCTGGCCTGAGCACTGCCACCCGAGAGCCGGCTCCCCTCCGCGGGGGCCGGCTCTCGGCGTTGACAGGGGCCGGGCCCCGGGCCAGGCTCGTGCTCAACCGATCGGTTGAGGAGGCGGTCATGGCGGACACGGTGGAGCGGTGGGCGAGGCTCGCGGACGACTTCGGCCGCAGGGTCGACGGCGTCCCGCCCGGCCGCTGGGACGACCCGGCGCCGTGCGAGGGCTGGGTGGCCCGCGACGTCGTCCGGCACCTGGTGGAGTGGATGCCGGCGCTCTACTTCCCCGCCGTCGACCGGCCGGTGCCCGCACACCCCTCGGTCGACGACGACCCCGCAGGCGCCTGGCGGTCCACCGACGCCGCGATCCGGGCCCTGCTCGCCGACCCGGACCTCGCCCGCCGGCCGACCAGCACCCGCGCCGGGGACATGCCGCTCGAGGACCTCGTCGCCATGACCGGCCTCATGGACCTGCTCGTGCACGCCTGGGACCTCGCCCGCGCCACCGGACAGGACGAGACGCTGGACCGGGAGGAGGCGGCGGCGTTCCTCGCCGGCATCGAGCCGTGGGACGCCGCCCTGCGCGGCAGCGGGCACTACGGCCCGCGGGTGCCGGTCCCCGACGACGCCGACGACCAGACCAGGCTGCTCGCCTTCACCGGCCGCCGTCCCTGAGCCGGACGTGTCGACGCCGGTGCCGATGAGTTCCGGCGCCGCCGGCGGTCACTCCCTCGTCGACACCGAGGAGGAACCGTGGGTCAGCTGTTGAGGGTGCAGAACTTCACCGTCTCGAGCGACGGGTACGGCGCCGGCGAGGGGCAGAGCCTGGAGCGGCCGTTCGGGCACGCCGACCCCCGGAAGCTGATGGCCTGGGCGCTCGCCACCGCGAGCTTCCCCGGCCGCACCGAGCCGGGCGGCAGCCGCGGTCTGGACGACTACTTCACCCGCGACTTCGCGCACGGCATCGGCGCCGAGATCATGGGCCGCAACAAGTTCTCGCCCCACCGCGGTCCCTGGGAGGACCTCGAGTGGCAGGGCTGGTGGGGCGACGAGCCGCCGTTCCACACGCCGGTGTTCGTGATGACCCACCACGTGCGGCCCTCGTTCACGCTGGCGGACACCACGTTCCACTTCGTCGACGCCGACCCGGTCACGGTGCTGGAGAAGGCGCGCGCGGCGGCCGGCGGCGCCGACGTCCGGCTCGGGGGCGGCGCGAGCGTGATCCGGCAGTTCCTCGACGCCGACCTCGTCGACACGCTGCACGTCGCCGTCGTGCCGGTCGAGCTGGGCGGCGGCTCCCGGCTGTGGACCTCGCCCGACGAGCTGCTCGACCGCTTCCACCGCGACGTCGTCCCCAGCTCCAGCGGGGTCACGCACCACCTGTTCTGGCGCCGCTGAGCCCGCTCAGTCGCGCATGCGGCGGGGGCCGGGCTCGACGCGGGCGGTCGGCGGGCCGACCCGCACGGTGCCGCCGGCGACCACCAGCGAGCGGCCGCCGTGCCACGGCTTGGCCGGGCCGACGATCACCGGCGACAGCGTCAGGCCGAGCACCTCGGGCAGGTCCTCGGCGAGCCGGGCCACCCGCAGCAGCAGGTCCTCCAGCGCCGCGACGTCGACCGGCTCGGCCCCGCGCCAGCCGTCGAGCAGCGGCCACGCCCGCGGCGCGCGGACCAGCTCGGCGGCGTCGAGGTCGGTCAGCGGCAGCGTGCGGTAGGCGCGGTCGCCGAGCAGCTCGGTGGCCACTCCCCCGAGGCCGAAGCTGACCAGGGCGCCGAACGACGGGTCGTCGACGACCTCGATGACGGTGGCCACGCCCGGCGCGGCCATCTCCTGCACGATCACCGGGTCGCCGGCCGGGATGGCCTCGAACGCGGCGCGGACGGCGCCGGCGTCGGGCAGGTCCAGCCGCACGCCGCCGAGGTCGGTGCGGTGCCGCAGCCACGGCGCCGTCGACTTGAGCACCACCGGGTAGCCGATCGCGTCGGCCGCGGCGACGGCCTCGTCCGCGGTGGTCGCCGTCCGCGTGCCGAGAAGCGGCACCCCGTAGGCGCCCAGCAGCGCGATGACCTCGTCGTCGGTGAGCGGCCGGCCGCCGGGCGACCCCGCCATCGCGCCGAGCACCACCGACCGGGCGCGGGCGGCGTCGACGCCGGGCAGCTCGGGCACGGTGCCCACCGGCCGGCGGCGCCAGCGGGCGTACTCGGCGACCCGCGCCAGCGCGATGACCGCCCGCTCCGGCGTCGCGTACGACGGGACCGAGCCGCGGGCGGGCATCCCCTCCTCGTCGGGCACGGTGAGCTCCGGCGGGATCCCCTCCGCGGACAGGAACGTCGCGAGCACCGGCTTCTCCGAGGCCTGCGACACCTCGCGCAGCGCCCGGCCGTACGCATCGGGTGAGGTGCGCACCAGCGGCGGGAGGAACACCGCGACGACGGCGTCCACCCCCTCGTCGTCGACCGCCTCCTGCAGCGCCGCGCGGAAGGCCTCCGGGGTGCCGGCGGTGCCGATGTCGACGGGCGCCTCGCGCGCCAGGGTCAGGCCCTGGTCGAGGACGGCGTCGGCGACCAGCACGCCCAGCGCCGTGGAGTTCCCGACGACGGCGACCCGGTCGCCCGCGGGCAGCGGCTGGTGGGCCAGCAGCATGCCGACCTCGAACAGCTGGGCGACGGTCTCCACCCGGATGACGCCGGCCGAGGTGAACAGCGCCGCCACCGACTGCTCGGGCACCGCGACCGACGTGCCGGCCAGGCCCGGGGTGAGCCCGCCGTGCCGGCCGCTCTTCACCGCGACCACCGGCTTGGTGCGGGCGACGCTGCGTGCCAGGCGGGCGAACTTGCGGGGGTTGCCGAAGCTCTCCAGGTGCAGCAGCACGACCTCGGTGCCGGGGTCGGTGGCCCAGTACTGCAGCAGGTCGTTGCCGCTGACGTCGGCGCGGTTTCCGGCCGAGACGAAGCTGGACAGGCCGATGTTGCGGCTGCGGGCCCGCTCGAGCAGGGCCACGCCGAGCGCGCCGGACTGCGCGAAGAAGCCCACCCGCCCGCGGCCGGGGACCATCGGGGCGAGGCTGGCGTCGAGCCGGATCGCCGGGTCGGTGTTGACGATGCCGAGGCAGTTGGGGCCGACCACCCGCATGCCCGAGGCCCGGGCCGCGGCGACCAGCCGCCGCTCGGCCTCCCGGCCCTCGGGCCCGGTCTCGCCGAACCCGCCGGAGATGACCACCAGGCCGCGGACCCGCTTGCGCCGGCAGGCCTCCACCACGCCCGCGACCTCGTCGGCGGGGACGGCGACGACGGCGAGGTCGACGTCGCCGGGGACGTCCTCGATGGAGGCGTAGGCGGGGACGCCGCGCACGTGCCGGGTGCCGGGGTTGACCGGGTAGACCGGCCCGTCGAAGCGGTAGTCGAGCAGGTTGCGCAGGACGAGGTTGCCGATCTTGCTCTCGTCGTTGCTGGCGCCGACCACCGCGACCGACGTCGGGGTGAGCAGCCGCGCGATCGACCGGGACTCGCTGCGCTGCTCGCGCTCGTAGGCGACCGCCAGCGAGGTCTCGGTGGGGGCGATCGGGAAGGTCAGGTGGACCACGCCCTCCTCGTAGGAGCGGCGGGCCTGGTAGCCGGCGTCGAGGAAGACCCGGACCATCCGGCCGTTCTGCGACAGCACCTCGGCGACGAAGGTGGTGATGCCGCGCTCGCGGGCGGCGGCGGCCAGGTGCTCGAGCAGCACCGAGCCGAGCCCGCGACCCTGGTGGGCGTCCTCGATGAGGAAGGCGACCTCGGCCTCGGTGGTGCCCGGGAGGCGGTCGTAGCGGCCGACGCCGATCAGCTGGTCGCCGAGCAGCAGGACGAACGCGACGCGGGCGTCGTGGTCGACGTGGGTGAAGCGGTGCAGGTCCCGGTCCGACAGCCGCCTCATCGGCCCGAAGAACCGGTAGTAGCGGGTCTGGTCGGAGCTGCGGTCCATGAGCCCGGTCAGGCCCTCGGCGTCCTCCGGGCAGATGGGGCGCAGGTGCACCGTGCCGCCGTCGGCGGCGATGATGTCGGCCTCCCAGTGCGCGGGCGGCTGCGGCGCGGCCTCGGCGGGGGCCTGCTCGACGGTCTGCTGCTCAGTCACGGGGGTCGTCCGGGTCGAGGCCGAAGTAGGGGAAGGACGCCTTGCGGGTGCGGCTGATGGCCCGGTCGACGCGGGACTCGGTGAACGGGTCCCACGCCGAGAAGCCGGTGTAGCCGCCCTCGGTCATGTGCGTGGGCGGCCGGGCCCGCAGCCCGCGGGCGACGACGTCGTCGCGCCAGGACTGCGGGATCGCCGTCACCGGGTCCAGCCGCTCCCCCGACGCCTCGGCGAGCAGGTGCGTCCAGGCCCGCGGCACGCAGCGCACCAGCCCGTACCCGCCGCCGCCGAGGGCGACCCAGCGGCCGTCGCAGACCTCGTGCGCGAGCTCGTGCACCGCCCGGTAGCTGGCCCGCTGGCCGTCGACGGTGAGCGCGAGGTCGGCCAGGGGGTCCTCGTGGTGGGCGTCGCAGCCGCACTGGGTGACCAGGACCTGGGGTGCGAACGCGCGCACCACGCTGGGGACGACGGCGGTGAAGGCGCGCAGCCAGCCGGAGTCGTCGGTGCCGTTGGGCAGGGCGAGGTTGACCGCGGTGCCCAGCGCCTTCTCGGGGTCGCCGGTCTCCTCGGGAAAGCCGGTGCCGGGGAACAGCGTCAGCGGGGTCTGGTGGACGCTCACGGTGAGCACCCGCGGGTCGTCGTAGAAGGCGGCCTGCACGCCGTCGCCGTGGTGCACGTCGAGGTCGACGTAGGCGATCCGCTCGTAGCCCTGGCCGAGCAGCCAGGCGATGGCGATCGCGGCGTCGTTGAACACGCAGAAGCCCGAGGCGCGGTCGCGCATGGCGTGGTGCAGGCCGCCGGAGATGTTGACCGCGTGCTGCGCCCGGCCGGAGTGCACCAGCTCGGCGGCCTGCACGCTGCCGCCGGTGATGAGCGCGGCGGCGTCGTACATGCCCTCGAAGACCGGGTTGTCGGCGGTGCCCAGGCCGAACGCCTCGTCGGGGTGGGTGGGCGCGCGCCGCACCGCCTCCAGGTAGGCGGGGTCGTGGACCAGGGTCAGCAGGTCCTCGCCGGCCGGGGTGGGGCGGACCACCTCCACCCGGCCCGGCGCCAGCACGCCCAGCCCGTCGGCCAGCCGCATGGTGAGGTCCAGCCGCACCGGGTGCAGCGGGTGGTCACCGCCCATCGTGTAGCCGAGCAGGGCGTCGTCCCAGACGACGGCCACCGAGTCGCTCACGAGCCCTCCCTGTCGCCGTCCCCGCGGGCGCGCCGTCCGGGCCGGTGCCCGCGCGGGTGGTGCCCGGCCCGGACGCTACCGCCGCGCCCTCCGGCCGTCCCCTCCACGGCGCCGCGCCCGTGACGCCGGTCGCCCGGGAACCCCGTTCGCGATCCCCGGAGCGGGGTCCCGCGCACCGTACGATCGGGTCAGACACGGAGGAGTGCCAGTGAACGACCTCATCGACACCACCGAGATGTACCTCCGCACGATCTTCGAGCTGGAGGAGGAGGGCATCGTCCCGCTGCGGGCGCGCATCGCCGAGCGGCTGCACCAGAGCGGCCCGACGGTGTCCCAGACCGTGGCCCGCATGGAGCGCGACGGCCTGCTGACCGTCGAGGGCGACCGCCACCTGCAGCTGTCGGAGACCGGGCGGGCGCTGGCCACCGCGGTCATGCGCAAGCACCGGCTGGCCGAGTGCCTGCTCGTCGACGTCATCGGCCTGGACTACGCCGAGGTCCACGAGGAGGCCTGCCGCTGGGAGCACGTCATGAGCGAGGCGGTGGAGCGCCGCCTGCTGACCCTGCTCGGCAACCCGACGGTCTCCCCCTTCGGCAACCCGATCCCGGGCCTGGACGCGCTCGGCGGGGAGACCTCGGCCGTCCTCGACGCCCTGACGCTGCTGTCGAACACCGCGACCGCCGAGGGCCGGCAGGTGACCATCCGGCGGATCAGCGAGCAGCTCCAGGAGGACGCCGCGCTGCTGCGGCAGCTCGCCGACCAGGGCATCCGCCCCGGCGTCACGATGGTGGCGCAGTCGGTGAACGGCACGATCAGCCTCGACGGGCACCCGCTGCCGCAGGGCGTGGCCCAGCACCTGTTCGTCTCGGCGATGGACGAGGACCTGACTCCGGTCGAGGCCGCCGCCCAGCTGTAGGCGTCCCCTCCCCCGGAGCGTCGCAGCGCCCGGTCCCCCGCTCCGGCGGGGAACCGGGCGCTGCTGGTTACGGTGGGCGGCACCGTCCCGTCGTCCCCGCGAGGAGCCCCGGTGAGCCCGTCCGACGCCGTGCCCGAGACCGCTCCCGATCCCGATCCGGCGCACCCGTTCGCCCGGCTGTCCGACTTCGTCGCGATCCCGCGGGTGACCGGCCTGGCGCTGGCCCGCGACGGCCGGCTGGCGGTCTCGGTGCAGACCCTCGACGCCGATCGGAAGAAGTGGGTCTCGGCGCTGTGGGACGTCGACCCCGAGGGGCACCGCCCGCCGCGCCGGCTGACCCGCAGCGCGCCCGGGGAGGGGGCGCCGGCGTTCGCCCCGGACGGCACGCTGCTGTTCCTCTCGGCCCGCCCCGACCCCGCCACGGGCAAGGACGGCGGCGACCCGAAGCCGGCGCTGTGGGCGCTGCCGCCCGGCGGCGGGGAGGCCCGGCCGGTGGTGACCCGGCCCGGCGGCGTGGGCGGGTTCGCCGTGGCGGCCGACAGCGGCGAGGTCGTCGTCGTGGCCTCGACCATGCCCGGCGCCGCCGACGCGGACGAGGACGAGCAGCGCCGCAAGGCCCGCGCCGACGCCGGGGTGTCGGCGGTGCTGCACGAGGCCTATCCGGTCCGGTACTGGGACAGCGACCTCGGGCCGGCGGCCCCGCACCTGTTCTGGGCCGGCGCCCTGCCCGCGGAGGACCCCGCCGGCGAGCCGGCCGGGCCGGTGCCGCTGCGCGACCTGACCCCCGACGTCCTCCCGCCGCTCGGCTCCGGGGAGGCGGTGGCCCTCTCCCCCGACGGCCGGCTGCTGGTGCGCGTGGACTCCGTCGCCGACGGCCCGGCCGGCCGGCGCGACCGGCTGGTCCTCGTCGAGACCGCGACCGGCGACGCCCGGGTCCTGGTCGACGACCCGCTGGCCGACGTGTACGCCGCCGCGTTCTCCCCCGACGGCGCCGCGGTGGTCTGCGTGCGCGAGTCGATGACCACCTACGCCGAGCCGCCGGACTACACGCTGCTGCTGGTCGACGTCGCCTCCGGGGACGCCCGCGACCTGACCCCGGACTTCGACCGCTGGCCCAGCGCCCCGCAGTTCAGCGCCGAGGGCGACGCCGTCTACTTCCTCGCCGACGACGACGGCCGGCACGCCCTGTTCCGGGTGGAGGTCGCCGGCGGCGCCCCGGTCCGGCTGACCGGCGACGGCGCCTACAGCGACCTGCGGGTGGCCCGCGACGGCAGCGCCCTGTTCGCGCTGCGCTCGGCCTACGACGAGCCGCCGGCGCCGGTGCGCCTGGACCCGCGCGCTCCCGGCCAGCACCCCGAGCCGCTGCCGGCCCCCGGCGCGCTCGGGCCGCTGCCGGGCACCCTGCACGAGGTGCGCGCCACCGCCGCCGACGGCGCGGAGGTGCAGTCGTGGCTGGTGCTGCCCGAGGGCGCCACCGCGGAGGACCCGGCGCCGCTGCTGCTGTGGATCCACGGCGGGCCGCTGATGAGCTGGAACTCCTGGTCGTGGCGCTGGTGCCCGTGGGTGCTGGCGGCCCGCGGCTACGCCGTCCTGCTGCCCAACCCGGCGCTGTCGCAGGGGTTCGGGCAGGACTTCGTCCGCCGCGGCTGGGGCGAGTGGGGCGGCGCCCCGTACACCGACCTGATGACCGCCGTGGACGCCGCCCTCGAGCGGCCCGAGGTGGACGCGGAGCGGACCGCGGCGATGGGCGGCTCCTTCGGCGGCTACATGGCCAACTGGGTGGCCACCCAGACCGACCGGTTCCGGGCGATCGTCACCCACGCGAGCCTGTGGGACCTCGACTCGTTCGTCGGCACCACGGACGCCGCCTACTACTGGGAGCGGGAGTGGGGCGCGCCGCTGGTCGAGCCCAAGCGCTACGAGCAGAACTCCCCGCACCGGTTCGCCGACGCCATCCGCACGCCGGTGCTGGTGATCCACGGCGACAAGGACTACCGCGTGCCGATCGGCGAGGGCCTGCGGCTCTGGTACGACCTGCAGAAGCGCGGCGTCCCGTCGCGGTTCCTGTACTTCCCCGACGAGAACCACTGGGTGCTCACTCCCGGGAACGCGACGGTCTGGTACGAGACGGTGATCGCCTTCCTCGCCGAGCACGTCCTCGGGCAGGGGTGGCAGCGGCCCGAGCTGGTCTGAGCCCGCTCACCCGGCCTCCTCGAGGGTGCGGCTGATCAGCACGCGGAGCTCGCTCGGTGGCAGGCACTGCGCCAGGCCGTCGGCGAGCAGCCGGGGCAGCCGGGCGCCGGGGTCGGCGGCCAGGGCGCGGTCCAGGGCCACGTTGGCCGTGGCGCCGTCGCCGCGCAGCCAGGCGCTGACCGCGAGCAGCGTGGCCGGCGGTCCGTCGAGCGGCACCGGCGCGCGGCGGGTGCACTCGGTCCACAGCACCTCGGCGGCCGCGGCGTCCTCGCCCAGCGCGAGGCCGAGCGCGCGGTCGCGGACGTCGGGGATCGTGAGCCCCCACAGCACCCGGGCCACCCGGGCGTCGGGGAGCCGGGTGGCCGCGGTGGCCGGTCCGGGCCGGCAGTCGGCCAGGGCCGCGGCGATCGCCGCGCCGGCGTCCGCGGCGACCGCGTCCCGGCCGAGCGCCCGGAGCCGGGCGGCGTGCTCGCGCCCCTCCGCCAGGCAGGCCGCCGCCATCGCGGGCGCCCCCGGGTCGCCGTCGGGCGGGGTGATCCGCGCGGCGAGCGCGGCGCGGTCGGCGGCCAGGAGCGCTCCGCCGGCCACCGCCGCCGCGGCCAGCGGGCTGGCCCCGGCGGGCAGCGGCGTCCCGGCGCCGGGCTCGCAGCACGGGTACGGGCAGTCGTAGTCCCACCAGCGGCCCGACCGGACCAGCAGGGCCTCGCGCACCGGCACGTCCCGGGCGTCGAGGGCGAGCACGAGCTCGTGCACCAGGTCGCGGTGCGGGAGCTCCGGGGCCGGCTCCCCCGGCCCGGACGACTGGACGGGGACCGACCGGTCGTCGGGGGCCATGAGGTCAGGAGCCATGACGTCGGGGACCTCGGACACCACGGCGAGCAGCACGGCGACCGGGTCGTCGGTGAGCACCTTCCCGGCCAGCGTGACCGCCAGTGCGTGCGCCGCGGCGGGCGGCGGGAGGTCGGCGCGCACGGTGAGGCCGACGCGGCTGCCGCCCGGCCCGCGCAGGCCGACCAGCACGATCGACTCGGCGGGGTGGAAGCCGAGCAGGTGGGGCAGGGCGGCGGCGACCTCGCCGGTGTCGCCGAGCCGGATGACGGGGATGGGGGGTTGGTCCACCCGGGCAACGCTGCAGCCGGGCGCCCGCCGTGAGCGTCGTCAGAGCCCTCCTGTGGAGGGGTCCGGCCCTGTGGACGGCCGGGCCCCGGACCGTCAGTCGAGGGCGTCGGCCTGCGTCTCGTAGGCCTGCTCGAGCAGGGCGGTGAACGCCGCGGGGTCGGGCCGGCCGCCGGAGGTGTCGGTGGTCAGCAGCACGACCACCCGCTCCCCGTCCTGCACGACGCCGACCAGCGCCGGCACGGTCAGCTGCTGACCGTCGGGCCCGGTCACCGTGGTGGTGTAGGTGACCCCCGCGGAGCCGTCGCCGAGGTCGGGGACGTCGAGCTCGGCGAAGGCGATGGTCACCGTGCCGATCTCCGGCGCGCTCACCTGCACCTCCCGGCACTGGTCGAGCTGCTGCCCGAAGCCGGCCAGCGCGTCCTCGGCCGGGCCGCCGGAGGCCAGCGCCTGCACGGTCGTGACCGTCCCGGCGACCGCGACCTGCGCGGCGACGTCGTCGTACTCGTCGAAGGACGGCTGGGTGCCCTGCACCGCGGGCTCGCACTCCGGCGGGGTCACCTGCAGGTCCTCGGGAGTGCCGCCGGCCGCCGCCGCGCCCTGCTCCAGCTGGGCCTCGGTCAGCGGGGTGACCTGCGCGCCGGCGCCGAACGCCTCGGCCGGGAGCAGGCCGGGCGCGAGGTCGGTCCCGGAGGACGGCGACGTCGGGGACGAGCCCGACGCGGCGGTGGAGGCGGGCGAGGCCGCGCCCCGGACGTCCTCCCCGCCGCACGCCGCGAGCAGCGGGACGGCGAGCAGGCCCGCGGTGGCGGCGAGGACGGGGCGGCGTCCGGTCATCCGCCGGACGGTATCCCGCGCCGGGCGGAGGGGCAGGTCAGCCACCCGTCCGGGTCACAGCTCGTACTGGACGGCGCTGCGGGCGGCCAGGTACGGGTGCACGTGCTCGGCGATCACCGCGAGGTGCACCGGGTCGGTGGCGTAGCGCCGGAAGGCCTCGGCGTCGGGGAAGTCGGCGACCAGGACCGTGTGCGCGTTGCCCTCGACCAGGCCGGCGTCGGGCGCGACGGTGAACGCCAGCGACCCGGGCACCTGCTCGGGCAGCCGGCGCAGCGCGGCCACCGTCTCGGCCCGCCGGGCGTCGTCGGCGGCGTCGGACCAGGTGAAGTGCACGACGTGTCGGATCACGCCGGTCACCCTGTCAGGCGGGCCCGGAAAGAGGACCGGACGGGGTCGGTAGGGTCCGGCGCATGGGACGACGGCTGCGGATCGCACTGCTGTCGTACCGCAGCAAGCCGCACGGCGGCGGCCAGGGCGTCTACGTCCGGGCCCTCTCGCGCGAGCTGACCGTCCTCGGCCACCACGTCGAGGTCCTCTCCGGCCAGCCCTACCCCGAGCTCGACGACGGCGTCCCGCTCACCCGGGTGCCGAGCCTCGACCTCTACCGCGAGCCCGACCCGTTCCGGACGCCGCGCCCCTCGGAGTTCCGCGACCGGATCGACGTCCTGGAGTGGGCGGCGATGTGCACCGCCGCGTTCCCGGAGCCGCTGACCTTCACGCTGCGCGCCGCCCGGCTGCTGCTCCCCCGCGCGCACGAGTTCGACGTCGTGCACGACAACCAGAGCCTGGGCTACGGGCTGCTGCGGCTGGTCCGCGCCGGCGTGCCGACCGTGGCCACCGTGCACCACCCGATCGCCATCGACCGGCAGCTCGAGCTCGCCGCCGCGCCCACGCTCCGCCGCCGGCTGACCCTGCGCCGCTGGTACGCCTTCACCGCCATGCAGGCCCGCGTGGCGCCCCGGCTGGACGCGGTCACCACCGTCTCGGAGAACTCGCGGCGCGACATCGAGACCCACCTCGGCGTGCCCGCTGCGGGCGTCGAGGTCATCCCGGTCGGCATCGACCCCGAGGTGTTCACCCCGCCGCCGGCCGGCCGGCCGCGCGAGGCCGACTCGATCGTCGTCACCACCAGCGCCGACGTCCCGCTCAAGGGCCTGGTGCACCTGCTCGAGGCGGTGGCCAAGCTGCGCACCGAGCGGCCGGTGCGGCTGACCGTCGTCGGCACCGCGCGGCCCGGCGGGCCGGCCGAGTCGGCGCTGGACCGCCTCGGCCTGCGCGACGCCGTCCGCTTCACCGGGCCGCTGCCCGAGGCCGACCTGGTGCGCCTGCTGCAGACGGCGACCGTCGCCGCCATCCCCTCCCTCTACGAGGGCTTCTCGCTGCCCGCGGTCGAGGCCATGGCCTGCGGGACGCCGCTGGTCACCACCGACGCCGGCGCGCTGCCGGAGGTGGTCGGCTCCCAGGCCGGCCTGCGGGTGCGGGCCGGGGACGTCGACGAGCTGACGGCGGCGCTGAGGCTGGTGCTGGAGAAGCCGTCGCTGCAGGAGCAGCTGGGCCGCGCCGGGCGCCGCCGGGTGCTGGCCTCCTACACGTGGCGGTCGACCGCGGAGCGGACCGCGGACTGGTACGCCGAGGTGCTGGACCGGAAGGGACGCCGCGGATGACGCCGGGCCCGACGCGCGACCGGGAGGGTCGTCCGTGCTGACCGTCGACTACGACCTGCTGGACCTGCGCCCCGGGATGACCGTGCTGGACCTCGGCTGCGGCGAGGGACGGCACGCCTTCGAGGCCTACCGCCGCGGCGCGTCCGTGGTCGCGGTCGACTGGGGCGTGCCCGAGGTGGAGACCACCAAGCGGTGGCTGGGCGCGATCGCCGAGGCCGGCGAGGCGCCGGCCGGGGCGCACTTCGAGGTGGTCCGCGGCGACCTGCGGCACCTGCCGTTCCCCGACGGCAGCGTGGACCGGGTGATCGCCTCCGAGGTGCTCGAGCACATCCCCGACGACGGCTCCGCGATGGCCGAGATCGCCCGGGTGCTCAAGCCGGGCGGGCGGGTCGCCGTCACCGTGCCGCGGTACGGCCCCGAGCGGGTCTGCTGGGCGCTGTCGGACGCCTACCACGCCAACGAGGGCGGCCACATCCGCATCTACCGCGGAGACGTGCTGCGCGCCCGGCTGTCGGTGGCGGGCCTGGTGCCCGGGCGCAGCCACCACGCGCACGCGCTGCACGCGCCCTACTGGTGGCTCAAGTGCGCCGTCGGGGTGGACCGGGACGCCGCCGTCGTCCGGGCCTACCACCGGCTGCTGGTGTGGGACCTGACGAAGCGGCCGTGGGTGACCCGGCTGGCCGAGAAGGTGCTCGACCCGCTGATCGGCAAGAGCCTCGTGGTCTACGCGGACAAGCCGCGGGTGCCGGCAGCGGGGACCCGCCCGGAGCGGGAGCAGACCGCTGCCGTCCGCTGAGCTGCCCGAGCTGCCCGGCGTCCTCGACGGGGCCGCCGTGCGGCGCACCGTGGCCGCCATCGCCGCCGAGCAGGGCCGCGACGGGTCCCTGCCGTGGTTCCGCGGCGGGCAGCTGGACCCGTGGGACTCGGTCGAGGCGGCGATGGCCCTCGACGTCGGCGGGGAGCACGCGCGGGCGGCGGCCGCCTACCGCTGGCTGGCCGCCCGGCAGCGCGCGGACGGCTCCTGGGCCGCGGAGTACCGCGACGGCGCCGAGACCCAGCCCGCCGTCGAGAGCAACCACGCCGGCTACCTCGCCGTCGGCGCGTGGCACACGTGGCTGGCCAGCGGCGACGAGCGGCTGGTCCGGGAGCTGTGGCCGACGGCGCGCCGCGGCCTGGACCTCGTCGTGGACATGCAGCTGGCCTCGGGCGCGATCGGCTGGGCGCTGCGGCCCGACGGCACGCCGGACGACGTCGCGCTGCTGACCGGCAACGCCAGCCTGTTCCAGGCGCTGCGCTGCGGCATCGCGCTGGCGGAGCTGGCCGGGCAGTCGCAGCCGGACTGGGAGCTGGCGGTCACCGGCCTCGGCACGGCGCTGCGCACCGACCCCGCCGCTTTCGCCGACCGCTCCCGGTACTCGATGGACTGGTACTACCCGGTGCTGGCCGGCGCGGTCACCGGCGGGCCCGCCCGTGCCCGGCTGGCCGCCGACTGGGACCGCTTCGTCGTCCCGGGCCTCGGCGCCCGCTGCGTGGCCGACCGCCCGTGGGTGACCGGCGCGGAGACCTGCGAGCTGGCGCTGGCGCTGGTCGTCGCCGGGCAGCCGGAGGCCGCGTTGGAGCAGGTGGCGGCGATGCAGCACCTGCGGCACGACGACGGCTCGTACTGGACCGGGTTCGTCTACCCGGACGACGCCCGCTGGCCGGTCGAGCGGACGACGTGGACCGCGGCGGCGGTGGTGCTCGCCGCGGACGCGCTGGCCGGCGCCACGCCCGCCTGCGGGCTGTTCGCCGACCCCGCGGCGCTGCCCGCGCCGGGCACCGAGGACGCCGGTTCGGCAGCGCCGCTGCCGGGCAGTGCCCCTGCGTGACGCGCACGTCGGCACGGCCCCGTTCCCCCCGCACCCCCACTCCCGACGGCGTCAGCGTCGTCGTGATGAGCCGCGACCGGCGCGCGGACCTGCTGGCCACGCTGCCCCGCCACGAGGCGCCGGTCGTGCTGGTGGACAACGGCTCCACCGACGGCACCGTCGACGCCGTCCGCGCCGCGCTGCCGCAGGTGACCGTGCTGCCGCTGGCGGAGAACGCCGGCGCGCACGCCCGCACGATCGGCGCCGGGCACGCGGGCAGCGAGTTCGTGGCCTTCGCCGACGACGACTCGTGGTGGGCGCCCGGCGACCTGGCCCGCGCCGCGGAGGTCATGCGCGCGCACCCGCGGCTGGCGGTGCTCAACGCCCGGGTCCTCGTCGGCCCGGAGGAGCGGCTGGACCCGCTGTGCCCGGAGCTGGCCGCGAGCCCCCTCGGCACCCCGGCGCACCTGCCCGGGCCGCGGTTGCTCGGCTTCATCGCGTGCGCGGCGATGGTGCGCACCGAGGCGTTCCTGTCCGTCGGCGGCTTCGACCCGGTGGTGCGCTTCCCCGGCGAGGAGGAGCGGCTGTCGCTGGACCTCGCCGCCGCCGGCTGGGACATCGCCTACGTGGACTCGGTGACGGTGCACCACCACCCCTCGGTCCGCCGGTCCGACCCGGACGCGCGGCGGGCGGCGATCTGGCGCTCGAAGGCGCTCACCGCGGTGATGCGGCTGCCGCTGCGCGACGTCGTCCGCACCGTCGGCACCGCCCTGCGGACCGGGGCACCGGAACGGCGGGGGCTGCGGCGGGCGCTGCCGGACTTGCCCGCCGCGCTGCGCCGGCGTCGCCGGCTGCCCGCGCACGTCCTGGCCGACCTGCGGCTGCTGGCCGGGGACGCCCGGTGACGGCCACCGTGCCCCGGCCCCTGCACGCGGACACCGGCCCGGACCCGCGGGTCGCCGTCGTCATGATCACCCACCAGCGCCGCGACGAGGTGCTCGGGGCGCTGGACCGGCTGCTGGCGCTGCCCGAGCGGCCGCACGTGGTGGCCGTCGACAACGGCTCCACGGACGGGACCGCGGAGGCGATCGCCCGGCACTTCCCCGCCGTCGATCTGGTCGCCAGCCCGGAGAACCTCGGCGCGACCGGCCGCAACGTCGGCGTCGACCGGGTGGACACGCCCTACGTGGCCTTCTGCGACGACGACACGTGGTGGGAGCCGGGGTCGCTGCGGCGGGCGGCCGACGTCCTCGACGCGCACCCGCGGCTGGCCGTGGTGACCGCGCGGATCCTGGTCGAGCCCGGCGGGCGGGAGGACCCGATCGTGCCGGAGCTGCGCGACTCCCCCGTCCGCGGCGCCGGCTGGCTGCCCGGCCCGGCGCTCGGGTCCTTCCTCGCCGGCGCGAGCGTCCTGCGCCGGGAGGCGTTCCTCGAGGTCGGCGGCTTCTGCGAGCGGCTGTGGCTGGGCGGGGAGGAGGAGCTCATGGCCGGCGACCTCGCCACCGCCGGCTGGGAGCTGTGCTACCTGCCCGAGCTGACCGTGCACCACCAGGCGTCGAAGGCCCGCGACGGGCACCGTCGCCGGCGCGACGGCATCCGCAACACCCTCTGGACGACGTGGCTGCGGCGCCCGCTGCGCCCCGCGCTGCGCCGCACCCTGCACCTGCTGGCCACGCTGCCCCGGGACCGGGTGACCGCGCAGGGGCTGTGGGCCGCCGTCCGCGGGATCCCGTGGCTGGTGCGCGAGCGGCGGGTGCTGCCCCCGCACGCCGAGGCCCGGTTCGCCGCGCTCGACGCCGCCCAGCGCCGCTCCACCGCCCGCCGCTACGTGAGCTGAGGCGGCACCGTCGCACCGCTCGTCGACCTGGTGCTGTCTCCGCGCCGCCGAGACGACACCGGGTCGACGACGGGCGCCCGGAGGACCAGGCCAATCCGGTCGATTGGCCCGTAGGGGGTGGGCCGGCCGCGCAGCAGAGTGGCGGTCGTGTTGCAGCACCGTCCGGTTCCCGTGTCCGCCCGCCTCCCGCGCCGCCTCGTCCAGCTGTACGCCGGCCTCGCGCTCTACGGGGCGTCGATGGCCCTGCTGGTGCGGTCCTCGCTCGGGGTCACGCCGTGGGACGTGCTGCACCAGGGCCTCGCGCAGCGGCTGGGCTGGTCGCTGGGGCTGGTGACCGTGGTGGTGGGCGCGCTGGTGCTGCTGGTGTGGATCCCGCTGCGGGAGCGGCCGGGGATCGGCACGGTGAGCAACGTCGTCGTCATCGGGGTCGCCGTCGACGGCACGCTCGCCGTCCTGCCCGCGCCGTCGCACCTGGCGGCGCAGGCGGCGTTCGCGGTGTCGGGCATCGTCCTCAACGCCGTCGCCACGGCCGCCTACGTCGGGGTGCACCTCGGGCCCGGCCCGCGGGACGGGCTGATGACCGGGCTGGTGCGGCGCACCGGCGGGTCGGTGCGGCTCGTGCGGACCACGATCGAGGTCGCCGTCGTCGCGACCGGGTGGGTGCTCGGCGGCACCCTCGGCGTCGCGACCGTCGCCTACGCCCTGGCCATCGGCCCGCTCACCCAGGTGCTGCTGCCCCGCCTGTCGGTGCGGCCGGGGGTCAGCGCGCGCAGTTGATGCAGGTGCGCGCTGTCGGCCGGGCGGCCAGCCGCTCGGGCGCGATCGCGCCGCCGCAGGTCTCGCAGCGGCCGTAGGTGCCGGCCTCGACGGCGGTGACGGCGGCGTCGACGTCGGCCAGCCGGCGGCGCGCCTGCTCCAGCAGCGCCGCCACCTGCTGCCGCTCGAAGGCGATGGTCGCACCCTCCGGGTCGTGCTCGTCGTCGGCGTTGGACGCCCGCGACGCGGCGACGATCTCGTCGAACTGGCGGGTCAGCGCCTCGATCTGCGCCTGGGCGGCCGCCCGCTCGGCCCCCAGCGCGTCAGCGGACACGGCGCAGCAGCCGCAGCGAGCCGGTGCCCGGCAGTTCCTCGAAGTCGCCGGACCCGAGCACCCGCCGGTACACGCCGAACGGGGCCTGGCCGCCGTCGGCGGGGTCGGGGAAGACGTCGTGGATGGCCAGCGTGCCGCCGACGGCGAGCTTGTCCACCCAGGCGTCCTGGTCGCGGCGCGCGGACTCCTCGGTGTGGCTGCCGTCGAGGAACAGCAGCGCCAGCGGGGCCGTCCACAGCGGCGCGAGCACCTCCGACCGCGCCACGACGGCGACGACGACGTCCTCGGCGCCGGCGTCGGCGATCGTCCGGCGGAACCGCGGCAGGGTGTCGATCCGCCCGACGGCGGGGTCGACCAGCGACGGGTCGTGGTACTCCCAGCCGGGCTGGTGCTCCTCGGAGCCGCGGTGGTGGTCGACGGTGACCACCTGCCGGCCGGTCTCCCGCGCGGCGGCGGCGAGGTAGAGCGCCGACTTGCCCATCCACGAGCCGATCTCCAGCAGCGGCCCGGGCACCGCCACGGTGCGGGCGGCCTCGTAGAGGGCGCGGCCCTCGTCGGCGGGCATGAACCCGGGAGCCGCTTCCGCCGCGGCCAGCAGTGGAAGGACCCCGTCCTCCTCCCGCCTCGCGAGCTCGCCGCGAGCCTCTGGACGGGGCCGGTCAGTGCTCGTGTTCATCGGGCAAACCTCGCACGCAGCCCCGACAGACGTCGCTCGGGGGCCGCGCCGGCCGCCGTCCCGGCCGCGGTGGCGAAGAACGCGCCGACCGCCGTCGTCACCGGGACCGCCAGCACCAGCGCGATCGCGCCGACCAGCGTGCGGATGACCTCCTCGGCCACCGCGGCGCTGGTGAGCGTGACGCCGGCGGGCTGCGTGTAGACCTCGAACAGCAGCAGCAGCGGCAGCGCGGCCCCCGCGTAGGCGAAGACGATCGTGTAGACGGTCGAGGCGATGTGGTCGCGGCCGACGGCCATGCCGCGGCGGTACAGCTGCCGCCACCCCATCGCCGGGTCCACCTCGTTGAGCTGCCAGATCGCCGAGGCCTGGGTGATCGTGACGTCGTTGAGCACGCCGAGGCCGGCGACGACGACCCCGGCGATCACCAGGCCGGAGAAGTCCAGCGTCGGGTCGAACGTCAGCAGCTGGATGGTCTCCTCGCTGGTGAGCCCGGTCAGCCGCGCGACGCCGACGGCCACCGAGCCCAGCACGGTCACCAGCGCCAGGCCGAACAGGGTGCCCACCAGCGCCGTCGTCGTCCGGGCGGAGAAGCCGTGCGCGAGGTACAGGACGACGAACATGATCGCCGACGAGCCGACCAGGCTGACCAGCGTCGGCGAGGACCCCTCGAGCAGCGCGGGCAGCACGAACTGCAGGAGGACGAAGAACGCGAAGGCGAGGCCGACCAGCGCGGCGAGCCCGCGCAGCCGCGCGACCGCCCCGACGACGAGGGCGAACGCCACCGCGAGGACGACGATCGGCGTGGTCCGCTCGAAGTCGGCGAACTGGTAGTTCGGGCCGCCCTCGGCGCCGGGGTCGCGGGTGAGCACGAGGGTGTCGCCCTCGCCCACCCCGTTGGCGACCACCTCGGCCGACAGGTCGACCTGCTGGTAGTCCCCCGCGCCGTCGCCCTCGAGCACCTCGACGACGGCGGTGGCGCACGTGGCCTGCCCGGTCCCGGTCTCCCCGCAGGGCAGCGTCTGCAGCGAGACCACCCGCGCGTCGGCGTAGGTGGTCCCCGCCGGCAGGAAGGTGGCCGCGACCTGCTCGGCGCGGGTCGGCTCGCCGCCGGGCCAGAGCACGACCAGGCCGACCACGGTGGCCAGCCCGACCGGCACCAGCAGCAGGAGCATCAGCGTGACCGCGCGCCGTCGCCGGGTCAGCGTCTCCGGGCTCGGCGGGGGCGCGTCGGGGTCGGGCCCGTGGCTGTGGGTGTGGGGCGGCACCCGGCCAGGCTAGGAGCAGCCCCCGGCCCGGGACCGCCCGACACCGCGGTCGCGCACCGCCGGTCAGGCGCTGCGGCCGTCCGGCCCGTCCGGGCGCCGCGACGGGCCCCCCGACGGCGGTGCGCCGCCGGCGTCGGCCGGCCCGGCGCCCTCGCCGACCACCTCGAAGCGGCGCCACAGGCCGGTCAGCTGCAGCGGCCGGGCGACCGCGGCCGGCGGCTCGACCAGCGCCACGGTGACCGCCCGCGGCTGGGTCATCCGCTGCAGCTGCACGAGCACGGCCATCCCGGCGGAGTTCATGTAGGAGACGCCGCTCAGCTCCAGCTCCACCCGCGAGAGCGTGGGCACCGACAGCAGCTGGTCGGTGACCACGCGGACCAGCGGCCGGCGGGCGGCCTCGGTGAGCTCGCCGGTCACGGTGATGCAGCTGACGTCGCCGTCGAGCCGGGCGTCGACCTCGGGCTCGCCCTCGTGGGGCGCGGCGGCGAGGTCCTCGGCCGCGGGTCCACCGGGTTCTCGGTGCTCGTCCATGCCCGGGGTCTGCCCCCGTTGCCCGCCGTCCATGCGCGACCGGGAACAACAACCGACGAGAGACGTTTACACGGATGCCCGATCGAGGTAATCTCCAGTTGCCACTGGAGGTTCATCCCCGGGCAGCGAACTCCACACCGGATCTCCCAGGAGGTTCACCAGCCATGGTGCTGACCGCGTACGACCCCTTCCCGACCGCGTCCGCCGCCTTCCGCGCCCTGGACCAGCTCACCGGCCGCACCGGCACCGCCCGCGCCCTGTCGGGCATGCCAATGGACGCCTACCGCGTCGGTGACAAGTTCGTCGCCCACTTCGACCTGCCCGGCGTCGACCCGGGCTCGATCGACCTGTCGCTCGAGGGCACGACCCTCACCGTCAGCGCGGAGCGCTCGATCCCGCAGTTGGAGGGCGCGGAGTGGGCCGTCGCCGAGCGCCCCTACGGCGCCTACACCCGGCAGCTGGTCCTCGGCCGCAGCCTCGACACCGACCGGCTCGAGGCCAGCTACCACGACGGCGTGCTCACCGTGAGCATCCCGGTCGCGGAGAAGGCCCGGTCCCGCAAGATCACCGTGACCCGCGCCGACGTGCCGGCCGCGGTCGAGGGCCGGACCATCGAGGGCGAGCAGGAGCCCGCCCAGGGCGAGACCCGGGCCGTCGAGGGCTGACCGGCGTCCCGTCCGCGGGGGCCGGGCCGGTGCGGCCCGGCCCCCGCGTCGCATCCGGGGCCCGCCGGGTCCCGGCACCGCAGGGAGGAGGAGGTCCCGTGCCCGGCCCCGTCGACCGCCAGCAGGGCGACCCGCAGCAGGCCGACCCGGCGGCCGACGCCGTGCGCCGGCTCGACGACCCCGACTTCCCGGCGCTGACGATGAGCCAGGCCGCCGCGCTGCTCGGCGTCCAGGCCGCCTTCCTGCGCAGCCTCGACGGCTCCGGGGTCCTGCAGCCGCACCGCTCCCCCGGCGGCCACCGGCGCTACTCGCGCCACCAGCTCGTCCTCGCCGCGCGGCTGCGCGGCCTGCTCGACGACGGCCACACGCTCGCCTCCGCCGAGGTCATCCTCGGCCTGCAGGACGAGCTCGCCGACGCCCGCGCCGACACCGACCGGCTGCGCGAGACCGTCGCCCGCCTCCGCGCCGGGCGCCCGGAGGAGCCGGAGCAGGGCGGGAGTTGATACCCCCTGGGGGTAGGGGTACAGTCGTCCGCGTGACCGACTCGGAGAGCGCCCCCGGCCACGTCCACGGCTACATCCCCCGCAAGGACGACCACCTCAAGCGGCTGCGCCGCATCGAGGGCCAGGCCCGCGGGCTGCAGCGCATGGTCGAGGACGAGAAGTACTGCATCGACATCCTCACCCAGGTCTCGGCGATGACCTCCGCGCTGCAGTCGGTGGCGTTGAGCCTGCTCGAGGAGCACCTGTCGCACTGCGTCGCCGAGGCCGTCGCCACCGGCGGCCCGGAGGCCGACGCGAAGGTCCGCGAGGCCTCCGCCGCGATCGCCCGGCTCGTCCGCTCCTGATCCCCACCCCCACCCCGGAGGACCCCGCCATGAGCACCGCCAGCTACACCGTCACCGGCATGACCTGCCAGCACTGCGTCGCCTCGGTCACCGAGGAGGTCAGCGAGATCCCCGGCGTCACCGACGTCCAGGTGGACCTGGCCAGCGGCGGCCTGACCGTCACCAGCGACGCCCCCGTCGACGACGCCGCCGTGCGCGCCGCCGTCGCGGAGGCCGGCTACGAGGTCGCCGGCCGCTGACGCGGCCGGTCGGGAGGGAGCCGTCGTGCGCACCGCCACCCGGGTCGCCGCCGTCCTCGGCGCCGCGGCCGCCGTCCTCGGTGCCGGCTGGGGCGTGGGCGCCCTCGCCGGCCCGGTGGGCGCGCCCCCGGCCGCCGCGGGGGACGCCACCGCGGCGCACGCCGGCGACGGCGGGCACGCGCCGGCGGCTCCTCCCGCCGGGGAGCACGACCTGCCCGCCGGACTCGCCGTCTCCGCCGAGGGCCACACCCTCGACCTCGCCGACGACGCCCTCCCCGCCGGCGCCGCGGTGCCGCTGTCGTTCCGGCTGCTCGGGCCCGACGGCGCCCCGGTGACCGCCTACGAGGCCGTGCACGAGCAGGACCTGCACCTGGTCGTCGTCCGCCGGGACCTCACCGGCTACCAGCACGTGCACCCCGAGATGTCCCCCGACGGCACCTGGACGACGACGGTCGCGCTCGAGCCCGGCGCCTGGCGGGTGCTGGCCGACGCCACGCCCGCCGCCCTCGGCGAGGACCTCGTGCTCGGCGCCGACCTCGCCGTCGGCGGCGCCTGGGAACCCGCGCCGCTGCCCGCCCCCGCGGCGACCGCGCAGGTGGACGGCTACACCGTCACCCTCGACGGCGACCTGGTGGCCGGCCGGGAGTCCGAGGTCGTGCTCACCGTGCGCCGCGACGGCGTGCCGGTGACCGACCTGCAGCCCTACCTCGGCGCCCGCGGCCACCTGGTCGCGCTGCGCGCCGGCGACCTCGGCTACCTGCACGTCCACCCCACCGGGGACTCCGGCGGGCAGGTCCGCTTCGCCGTCGAGGTGCCCGCGGCCGGCGAGCACCGGCTGTTCCTCGACTTCCGCCACGGCGACGTCGTCCGCACCGCCGCCTTCACCTTGACCGCCCGGAGCGCCCCGTGACCACCCCCACGCAGATCGAGCTGTCGATCGGCGGCATGACCTGCGCGTCGTGCGCGGCCCGCATCGAGAAGAAGCTCAACCGGCTCGACGGCGTGACTGCCACCGTCAACTACGCGACGGAGAAGGCCCGGGTCACCTTCGGCGACGGCGTCGCGCCCGAGGACCTGGTCGCGACCGTGGAGAGGGCCGGCTACACCGCCGCCCTCCCGGCGCCGCCCAGGGAGGACGCCCCGGAGTCCGATCCGGACGCCGGGCTGCGGCAGCGGCTGCTGGTCTCCGCGGCGCTCAGCCTGCCGGTCGTCCTGCTCGGGATGGTCCCGGCGCTGCAGTTCGAGTACTGGCAGTGGGCCTCGCTGACGCTGGCCGCGCCGGTGGTCGTCTGGGGCGGCTGGCCGTTCCACCGCGCCGCCTGGACCAACCTCCGCCACGGCGCGGCCACCATGGACACCCTCGTCTCGCTCGGCACCCTCGCCGCCTTCGGCTGGTCGCTGTACGCGTTGTTCCTCGGCACCGCCGGCGAGCCCGGGATGACGCACCCGTTCTCGCTGGCCGTCACCCGCGGCGACGGCAGCGGCGACGTCTACCTGGAGGCCGCCGCGGGCGTGACCACCTTCCTGCTGGCCGGCCGCTACGCCGAGGCGCGCGCCAAGCGGCGGGCCGGGTCGGCCCTGCGGGCGCTGCTGGAGATGGGCGCCCGCGAGGCGTCGGTCCTGCGGGGCGGCGCCGAGGTGCGCGTGCCGGTGGAGCAGCTGCGGCCCGGCGACCTGTTCGTGGTCCGGCCGGGCGAGCGGGTGGCCACCGACGGCGAGGTGGTCGAGGGCTCCTCCGCCGTCGACGCCTCGATGCTCACCGGCGAGTCGGTGCCGGTCGAGGTCGGCCCGGGCGACGCCGTCGTCGGCGCCACGGTCAACGCCGGCGGCCGGCTGGTCGTGCGGGCCACCCGGGTCGGCGCGGACACCCAGCTCGCGCAGATGGCGCGGCTGGTCGAGGAGGCACAGAACGGCAAGGCGCAGGTGCAGCGGCTGGCCGACCGGGTGTCCGGGGTGTTCGTGCCGGTCGTGCTCGCCCTCGCGCTGGCCACCCTGGGCTTCTGGATCGGCACCGGCGCCGGCGTGGCCGGGGCGTTCCCCGCCGCCGTCGCGGTGCTGATCATCGCCTGCCCCTGCGCGCTCGGGCTGGCCACGCCGACCGCGCTCATGGTCGGCACCGGCCGCGGCGCGCAGCTCGGCATCCTCGTGCGCGGCCCGGAGGTGCTGGAGTCCACGCGCCGGGTCGACACCGTCGTGCTCGACAAGACCGGCACCGTCACCACCGGCCGGATGAGCCTGGCCGGCGTGGTCGCCGCCGCCGGCGAGGACGCCGCCGAGGTGCTGCGCCGGGCCGGCGCGCTGGAGGACGCCTCCGAGCACCCGATCGCCGCGGCCGTGGCGTCCGCCGCCCGCGAGCGGGCCGGTGCGCTGCCGGCCGTCACCGGGTTCCGCAGCGAGGCCGGGCTGGGCGTCCGCGGCACCGTCGAGGGCGTGCCGGTCGTCGTCGGCCGGCCCGCGCTGGTGGGCGCGCTGCCCCCGGAGCTGGCCGCCGCGGTCGCCGACGCGGACGCCGCCGGGCGCACCGCGGTCGCCGTCGGCTGGGACGGCGCCGCGCGCGGCGTGCTCGTCGTCGCCGACACCGTCAAGCCGACGTCGGCGGCCGCCGTCCGCCAGTTCCGCGCGCTCGGGCTGCGGCCGGTGCTGCTCACCGGCGACTCCGCCGCCGCCGCCCGCGCGGTCGCCGCCGAGGTCGGCATCGACGACGTCGTCGCCGAGGTGCTGCCGCAGGACAAGGTCGACGCCGTCCGGCGGCTGCAGGCCGAGGGCCGGACGGTGGCGATGGTCGGCGACGGCGTCAACGACGCGGCCGCGCTGGCGCAGGCCGACCTGGGACTGGCGATGGGCACCGGCACCGACGTCGCCATCCAGGCCAGCGACCTCACCCTCGTCCGCGGCGACCTGCGCGCCGCCGCCGACGCCGTCCGGCTGGCCCGCCGCACCCTCGCGGTGATCAAGGGGAACCTGTTCTGGGCGTTCGCCTACAACGTCGCCGCGCTGCCGCTGGCGATGGCCGGGCTGCTCAACCCGATGATCGCCGGGGCCGCGATGGCGTTCAGCTCGGTCTTCGTCGTCACCAACAGCCTGCGGCTGCGCCGGTTCCGGCCCCTGCCGGGCAACGCCACCACGGCGGTGCCCTCCGGCACGCCGGCGCCCGCGCCCGCGTTGGACCCGGCATGACGAGCCGCCGCTGGACCGCCGCCGACGTCCCCGACCAGACCGGGCGCACCGCCGTCGTCACCGGCGCCACGAGCGGGCTGGGCCTGGCCACCGCGCGGGCGCTCGCGGAGCGGGGCGCGCGGGTGGTGCTCGCCGTCCGCGACACCACCCGCGGGGAGGCGGCGGCCGCCGGCCTGCCCGGGGACGTCGAGGTGCGCCGGCTGGACCTGGCGGACCTGGCCTCGGTGCGCGCCTTCGCCGGGGCCTGGGACGGCCCGCTCGACGTCCTGGTGAACAACGCCGGGATCATGATGGTGCCCGAGGGCCGCACCGCCGACGGCTTCGAGCTGCAGTTCGGCACCAACCACCTCGGCCACTTCGCGCTGACCAACCTGCTGCTGCCGCACGTCACCGACCGAGTGGTGACCCTGTCGTCGGGGGCGCACCGGATGGGCGCGATCGACCTCGACGACCTCGACTGGGAGCGGCGGCGCTACTCCGCCGAGCGCGCCTACGGCCAGTCGAAGCTGGCCAACCTGCTGTTCACGCTGGAGCTTCAGCGCCGGCTGACCGCCGCGGGCTCGCCGGTGCGGGCCATGGCGGCGCACCCGGGCTGGTCGGCCACCAACCTGCAGGGCCGCACCGGGAACCGGCTGAAGGACGCGTTCGCGCTCCTAGGCAACCGGGTGGTCGCCCAGTCCGCGGAGCAGGGCGCGCTGCCGACGCTGTTCGCCGCGACCGCCGACCTCCCCGGCGGCAGCTACGCCGGGCCGGACGGGCTGGGCGAGCTCCGCGGGTACCCGACGCTGGTCGGCCGGACGGCCGCCGCCAGCGACCCCGACCTCGCGGCCCGCCTCTGGACGGCGTCCGCGCGGCTCACCGGCGTCGACTTCCCGGCGGCTCTGCCCACCCGCTGACGCCCCCCGGGTGCACGTCCGCGGAAGTGCACGGTGCATCTCCGCGGAAGTGCACGCTCAGAGGGCTGGGAGCAGGAGCAGGACGGTCGGGACCAGGAGGAGCAGGCCCGCGCCGAGCAGGACGGCGGCCCGGGCGGCGGCCGGCAAC
Source organism: Geodermatophilus sp. SYSU D01036 (assembly GCF_054050435.1). Taxonomy (NCBI): domain Bacteria; kingdom Bacillati; phylum Actinomycetota; class Actinomycetes; order Geodermatophilales; family Geodermatophilaceae; genus Geodermatophilus; species Geodermatophilus sp. SYSU D01036. The sequence goes on from NZ_JBJGZJ010000015.1 coordinate 51,500, forward strand.
GGGGCCGGCGGGCTGACCAGCCTCAGCACCCGGGCGGCGACCGCGCTGCCGGTCACCGCCAGCGCGCCGCTCGGCACGCCCCCGCCCGCGCCCCCGGCCGTGACGACGATCGCCTGCGCCAGCGTGCGCCGCGGGTCGGGCCCGGCCAGCGAGGTCAGCGCGCGGTCGTCGGCGCGCATCTCCACCAGCTCGCGCACCGCGGCGTGCGCCCGGGCGGCCGCGGGCAGCACCGGCAGGGCCGCCTCCCACGCGACGAACGGCAGCAGGTAGAGGTGGTGGTGCTCGGCCAGGTGCGCCCGCTCGTGCGCGACGACGGCGGCCAGCTGCCCGTCGTCGAGCTCGGCGACCATGCCCGAGGACAGCACCAGCAGCGGGCGGGCGCCGGGGATGCAGAACGCGACCGGCGCGGGGTGCTCGAGCAGCCGGGCGTCGGGGGCGGCCGAGGACGGCTGCACGACCAGCTCCAGCAGCGCCCGGTGCCGCCGCCGCGTGCGCGCGGTGCGCACCCACGACAGCACGAGGACGCCGAGCAGCTCGGCGGCGAGGACGCCCGCGAGGGTGAGGGTGACCCAGTGGTCGCCGCGGACCGGGTCGCGGGCCGGGTGCCCGGTCAGCACCGCCCAGCCGGCCTCGGGCAGCGAGTGGCCCCACGGCGCCAGCCCGTGCACGAGCAGCGCGCCGATGATCGACAGGCCGCCGGCCAGCCCGAGCGCCTGCCAGCAGACCAGCGCCACCAGCGGGTCGCGCCGGGGCCACCGGGCGCGGCCGAGCAGCGCCGGCACCGGCCAGGCGAGCAGGGCGGCGAGGACCGCGAGCGCCGCGGCGGTCGCGGGCAGCACGTCAGCGGGCGCCGGCGTCCGGGGCGCTCTCGGCCAGCAGCTGCCGCAGCAGGCGGGCCTCCTCGGGGTCGACGCCGCCGACGAACCGGGCGAGTACCGCCTGCCGGTCGCCGGCCTGGCCGAGGACCTCGTGCATGAGCTCGGCGGCGTGGTCGGCGCGGCTGGCCCGCGGGCGGAAGCGACGCGGTCGGGCGTCGTCGTGCTCGACGAAGCCCTTGGCCTCCAGCCGGGACAGCACGGTGTGCACGGTGGTGAGCGCGAGCTCGCGGTCGGCCAGGGCGTCGCGCAGCTCGGCCGCGGCCACCGGCCCGTCGGCCGCCCACAGCACGTCCATGACGGTGCGCTCCAGGTCCCCCAGCGACGCCACGACGACTCCTCCCGGCTCGGTTTCTCTACCCAGCGTAGAACGCGCCCCACGGGCCGGTCGTGCCCCTGGTCCCTGCCCGCCGGGACGAAGGTCCCTGCCTGTCCGCGACCTCACACGCCGATCGTCTACGCGGCGTAGAAAACGAGTTCTACAGAGCGTAGAAAGAGTGTGTCGGCTCAGAGGCGGCACAGACGAGGAGCAGCGCGCGTGGACGTGCTCGACATCGCCCGGTGGCAGTTCGGCATCACGACCGTCTACCACTTCCTGATGGTCCCGCTGACCATCGGACTGGGGATCCTGGTGGCGGTCATGCACACCCTCTGGGTGCGCACCGACAAGCCGGAGTGGCTCCGGATGACGCGCTTCTGGGGCCGCGTCTACCTGGTCAACTTCGTGCTGGGCGTGGCCACCGGCCTGGTCCAGGAGTTCCAGTTCGGCCTGGCGTGGAGCGAGTACTCGCGCTTCGTCGGCGACGTGTTCGGCTCGCTGCTGGCGATGGAGGCGCTGCTCGCCTTCTTCCTCGAGTCGACCTTCCTCGGCCTGTGGATCTTCGGCTGGGGCCGCATCCCGAAGAAGCTGCACCTGGCGGCGCTGTGGGCCGCGGTGATCGGCTCGATCGTCAGCGCGTACTTCATCATCGCGGCCAACTCGTGGATGCAGCACCCGGTCGGCGTCACCGTCGGCGACGACGGCCGCCCGCAGCAGGTCGACTTCCTCGCCGTCCTGACCAACAACACCGCCCTGGCCGCGTTCAGCCACGCGATCGTCGCCGCGCTGATGGTCGCCGGCGCCCTGCTCGTCGGCATCGGCCTGTACCAGCTGCGGAAGCGGGAGCTGGCCGGCGCCCCGACCACCGACGTCGAGCACTCGGTCTGGCGCCGCTCGGTGCGGCTCGGCGGGTACGTGTCGCTGGCCGCCTTCGTCCTGGTCGCCGTCACCGGCGACTGGCAGGGCAAGCTCATGTACGCGCAGCAGCCGCTGAAGATGAGCTCGGCCGAGGCGCTGTGCGAGACCGAGGCACCGGCGCCGTTCTCGGTCTTCGCCTGGGGCAAGCTCGGCTCCAACGAGTGCGACGACGTCCACAGCTGGACCGTCCCCGGCCTGCTCTCCTTCCTCGCGCACAGCGACTTCGAGACCGCCGTCCCCGGCGTCAACGAGCTGCAGGAGGAGTACGCCGCCGTCTACGGCGAGACCTACCCCGACGACCCGTCCTTCGGCGACCGCGCCGGCCAGGAGATCGACTACACCCCGGTGCTCGCGGTCACCTACTGGAGCTTCCGGCTCATGATCGGCATGGGTGCGGTGTCGGCCGGCGTCGCCGCCTATGCCCTGTGGGCCACCCGCCGCGGCCGCGTGCCGACGTCGCGGATCGGCGTCTACGGCTCGCTGCTCGCCGTCGGCGCGCCCTTCGTGGCCAACGCGGCCGGCTGGGTGTTCACCGAGATGGGCCGCCAGCCCTTCGTCGTCTACCCGAACCCGGACGTGCCCGTGGACGAGCAGGTGTGGTTCTTCACCGCCCAGGCCGTCTCCCCCGGCATCACCGCCACCGAGGTGTGGACGTCGCTGATCAGCCTCGGCCTGCTCTACGGCGCCCTCGCGGTGGTCGAGCTGTTCCTCCTCGTGCGGCTGGCCCGCCGCGGCGTCACCACCGGGGACACGACGCCGACCCCGCCGGCGGTCGGGTCGTCCCGCCGGGACGACGACGACCCGCGCCCGGGCGACGACCGGGCCGACGACGACGTCCTCTCCTTCGCGTACTGACCGGAGTGCCTGACATGGACCTGCAGACCCTGTGGTTCGCCGCCGTCGCGGTGCTGTGGACCGGCTTCCTGCTGCTCGAGGGCTTCGACTTCGGCGTCGCCGCGCTGCTGCCGGTGCTCGGTCGCCGCGGTGCTGTCGACGGGCGTGCCGACCGGCACCTCATGCTCCGCACGATCGGGCCCGTCTGGGACGGCAACGAGGTCTGGCTGATCACCGCCGCCGGCGCGGTGTTCGCCGCCTTCCCCGGCTGGTACGCCACCTGGCTGCCGGCGCTGTACCTGCCCTTCGTCCTGGTGCTGCTCGGCCTGATCGTGCGGGCGGTGGCCTTCGAGTGGCGGCACAGCTCGCACGACCCGCGCTGGGATGCCGCCTGGACCCGCGTCATCACCGGCGGCTCGCTGGTGGCCGCCGCTGGCGTGGGCGCGGCACTGGCCGCCACCACCCTCGGCCTGCCGATCGACGCCGACGGCACCCGGGTCGGCGGCGCGTTCGCCGGGGTGGGCTGGTCCGCGCTGCTGGGCGCGGCCGCGGTGGTCGGCTACTCGCTGGTGCACGGCGCGCTGTTCCTCGCGCTCAAGACCGACGGCCCGCTGCGGCTGCGGGCGCGGGCGTTCGCGCTGCGCTGGTCGCCGGTGGCCGCGCTGCCGCTGCTGGCCTGGGCCGGGCTGGTCCAGCTGCGGTCGGGCACGGCGCTCACCGGCGCGCTGTGGCTGGTGGCCGCGCTCGCCGTCGTCGTGACGTGGACCCGGGTGCGGCTGGACCGCGAGGGGCAGGCCTTCGCCGGCTGGGCCACCGTGCTGCTCGCCTCCGCGGCCGCGCTGTTTGGCTCGGCCTACCCGGTGGTCGTGCCCTCGACGATCGACCCGGCCTTCGACGTCACCATCGCCGAGGCGTCGGTCAGCGACTACACGCTCACCGTGATGACCTGGGTGGCCGCGGTCGGCCTGCCGGTCGTGCTCGCCTACCAGGCCTGGACGTACTGGGTGTTCCGCCGCCGCCTGACCGCCGAGCCGCAGTCCGAGCCGGTGGCCGCGTGACGGCAGAAATGGCCATTTCTGCCGCCCCGGGCCGAGGGCCGCTGGCCCCGCTGGCCGGCGTGCCGGGGCTGCCCCGGGCGCTGGCCCGGGCGGCGGCCGCCGCCCTCGGCTCGACGGCGGGGCTCGTGCTGCTCGCCGCCGGCCTCGCGCACACCGTCGCCCGGGCCGCCGGGTACGCCGACGGCGACCTGCTGCCGCCGCTCGCGCTGGCCGCCGCCGGCGCCGTGCTGCGGGCGGTGGCCGGCACCCTCGGCGAGCGGGCCGCCGCCCGTGACGCCCGCCGCGCCGAGGACGCGCTGCGCCGCGCGCTGCTCGACCGGCTGGCCGCCTCCCCCGCCGCGGTCGCCGCCGCGGGCGGCCCGGCCCCGGCCGCGGTGCTGGCCACCACCCGGCTGGCCGACCTCGCGCCCGCCCTCGCCACCTACCTGCCGGCGCTCGCGCAGACCGCCGTCGTCCCGCCGGTGCTGCTGGTGGTGCTCGCCGCCACCGACCTGCTCTCGGCCGGCCTGGTCGCGGCCACCCTGCCGCTGGTGCCGCTATTCATGGCGCTGGTGGGGCTGGCCACCCGGGACGGCACCACCGGCGCCGCCCGCGCCCTGGACCGGCTGGCCGCGCACGTCGCCGAGCTGGTCCGCGGCCTGCCGGTGCTGGTCGGTCTCGGCCGCGCCGCCGACCAGGTGACCGCGCTCGCCGAGCTGGGTGAGGCCACCCGCCGCCGCACGCTGGCCACCCTGCGCCTGGCGTTCCTCTCCGCCCTGGTGCTGGAGCTGATCGCCACGCTGTCGGTGGCGCTGGTCGCGGTCACCGTGGGCCTGCGGCTGGTGCACGGCGACCTCGCGCTCGCCGTCGGGCTCACCGCGCTGCTGCTCGCCCCCGAGGTCTTCGCCCCGCTGCGCGCACTCGGCACCGCCCACCACGCCGGCGAGGCCGCCACCCTGGCCGCCGCGGAGGCGCGCGCCGTGCTCGCCGCCCCGGTCGCGCCCGTTCCCGCGGCGGCGGACGACGACGACCCCCGCGGCGCCGACGTCGCCGTCTCCGGGCTGACCGTGCGCCACCCCGGCCGCGCGCTGCCCGCCCTCCCGCCGGTCGACCTCGCGCTGCGCCCGGGCGAGCTGGTCGTGCTCCGCGGCCCCAGCGGCTCGGGCAAGTCCACGCTGCTGGCCGCGCTCACCGGCGCGCTCGACCCGGCCGCGGACGTCGCCGGCACAGTCACCGGCGTCCCCGCCGGCGCAGTCGCGCTGGTGCCGCAGCACCCCCGGACGACGGCGCGCACGGTGGCCGACGAGCTCCGCCGGCACGCCGCCGCCTCGCCGGGCGTGGACGCGGTGGCGGCCGAGGCGTTCGTCGTCGAGGCGCTGCAGCGGGTCGGCGCCGAGGCGCTCGCGGGGCGGGACTGCACCACCCTCTCCCCCGGCGAGCTGCAGCGGGTGGCGGTCGCGCGGGCGCTGGTCCGCGTGCGCCGCGGTGCCCGGCTGCTGCTGCTGGACGAGCCCACCGCGCACCTCGACGAGGCTGCGGCCGCCCGCGTCGCCGCCGTCCTGGCCGGCCTGCGCGGCACGGTCACGGTCCTGCTGGTCACCCACGACCCGGCGCTGGCGGCGCTCGCCGACCGCACGGTGACGCTGCCGGGCCCCGCGGTCCCGGCGCCCCCCGGCGCGAGATCGGCGGTCTCGTGGCGATCGGCGGCTGATGGCCACGAGACCGCCGATCTCGCGGGACCGGAGCCGGCCGCTCCCGCCACCACCACCCCGACGACGGAGCTCGGCTGGCCGCGGCGGGCGCTGCTGCGGGCGGTCGCGGCCGGCACCGCCTCGGCCGGCGCGGGCGTCGCGCTCACCGCGGTGAGCGGCTGGCTGATCGTCCGGGCCGCGGAGATGCCGCCGATCCTCACGCTGATGGTCGCCATCGTCGGCGTGCGCGCCTTCGGCCTCGGCCGCGCGGCGCTGCGCTGGGTCGAGCGGCTCACCGCGCACGACGCCGCCCTGCGGATGGCCGCCGACCTGCGGGTGCGCGTCTGGCGGGCGCTGGCCGCGCAGGGCGTGGCCGCCGACCGGACGCCAGGCAGCGCGCTGGCCCGCGTGGTCGGCGACGTCGGCCTGGTGCAGGACCTGTCGGTGCGGGTGGTGCCGCCCGCGGCGGTCGCCGGCGCCGTCCCGGTGCTCACGCTGGCCGCGCTGGCGCTGCTCTCGCCGGCCGCCGCGGGCGCCGCGGCGCTCGTCCTCGCGCTCACCGCCGCGGGCGTGCTGCTGGTGCACCGGCGGGTCGACGCCGGCGCCGCCCGCACCGAGGGCGCGCTGCGGGTGGCCGCGCTGCGCGACGTCACCACCGCCCTCGACGGCGCGGCCGACCTGCGCGCGCACGGCCTCGCCGCCGCCACCGCCGCCGACCTCGCCGCGGTGGCGGGCCGCCGCTCCGCCGTCGCCGCGGCCGGCGCGCGGGCCGGCGCGCTGGGCACCGGCCTGGTCGTCCTCGGCACCGGGCTGGCCGCCGTCGCCGCCACCGCGGTCGGGGCGGCGTCGGGCCTCGGCGGCCCGGAGGTCGCGGTCCTCGGCCTGGCCCCGCTGGCGCTGGCCGAGCCGCTGGCCGGGCTGGTGTCCGCGCTGCAGCGGCGCGGCGCGCTCGCCGACGCCCGCGCCCGCCTCGACGCGGTCCTCACCGCCCCGGTGCCCGCCGACCCGGCCGACCCGCTGCCCGCCCCCGCGCCGGTGCGCGACCTCGCCGTCACCGATCTCGTCGCCGGCTGGCCCGGCGGCCCGGACGTGCTGCGCGGCCTCACCGCGCGGGCGGCCGCCGACGGCGGCTGGCTGGTGGTCCGCGGCCCGTCCGGCGCCGGCAAGTCGACGTTCCTCGCCGTGCTGCTCGCGGCGCTGCGCCCGCGGGCGGGGCGCTACGCGCTCGGCGGCGCCGACACCGCCCGGCTGACCGGCGCGGCCGTGCGGGCCCGCACCGCCTGGCTGCCGCAGGACGCGCACGTGTTCGCCTCGACGATCCGCGCCAACCTGGCCCTGGCCGCGCCGCGCGGCGGGCTGGCCGGCCCCGGCGGGGAGGCGCGGATGACCGCCGCGCTCACCGCCGCCGGCCTCGGCCCGCTGCTGGCCGGGCTGCCCGACGGGCTGGACACGCCGGTCGGCGCCGGCGGCACCGCGCTGTCCGGCGGCGAGCGGCGGCGGCTGGCCGCGGCCCGGGCGCTGCTGGCCGACCGCGACGTCGTCCTGCTCGACGAGCCGACCGCCCACCTGGACCCGCCGACGGCGGCCGCCCTGGTGCGGGACCTGCGCGCCGCGCTGGCCGGCCGGGTCGTCGTCTGCGTGACCCACGACGACGGCGTCGAGCAGGCCGGGGACACCGTGCTCGACCTGGGCGACCGGCTGGCGCTCACCGCCTGAGGACCGGACCCGACAGCGCACGTCCCGGCGTCACCGGCCCCTCGCGGGGCCCGCCCCGAGCCCGCGAGGGGTGGGGAGGAGGGGGTCCTCCCCCAGGCGGCCGCGGCGCCGGACCAGCGGGGGACGGCGGGCCGGACCCGGCGCACCTCGAAGCCGGGGCTGGCGGGCAGCCGCGGGTCGACGACGAGGGGCACGCCGGCCGGCTCGCCGAGCGAGCGCGGACCGGTGCCGTGCCAGCCGAGCTGCGCGCACAGGCGCTCGTACAGCTCCGGCCGGACGGCGATCTCGCGGGGCGGCGCCGCGCCGGGCGCCCAGGCGACGGCGAGCAGGTCCCCGGCGGCGTCGGACGGGCCGGGGTGCGTGCTCGCGGGGAGGGGGACGACGGTGAGGGTCGTGGTGGCCATGACGAGCCTCCGTGGGCGGTTCCCGTGCTCCGTACAACGCCGGGGGGAACGAGGTCATGCCTACCGCCGGGGTCTGACAGTTCTCCCGTGCTACCCGGTGGCAGCGCCGGGAACCGCGCCGCCGGGGTCAGTTCCCGGCGGACACGTCGACCGGGACCTCCGGCCCCAGCCCGGTCCCCTGCAGCAGCGGCAGGTCGTCGCCCGACCAGAAGCTGCCCGGGTCGTACCAGTTGCGCGGGCGGTCGGCCGGCAGCAGGCCCATGGCCGCGTAGGTGGCGGCCACCAGTTCGGCGCAGAACACCGTCTCGGCCGCGGTGCCCCGGCGCAGCCGGCCGCTGAGCCAGCCGCGGACCAACCCGCGGGTGGTCGGGAACGGCCGGCCGTCGAGGCGGGCGACCGTGCGCAGGACGGCGTCCTCCATCGCGCGGGTCACCCCGCCGTCGTCGGCCGGGCCGACCAGCTGGCGCAGCCAGGCGCGCTGGCCGTACCGCTGCCGCCAGGTGACGACGGCGTCGCGCAGGTCGTGCAGCTGGACGCCGCGCTGGTGCTGCCCGGTCCAGGCGTCGGGCAGCGAGCGGCCGAGCTCGGCGTGCCACAGCAGCGGCGGGAGGTCCTCGAGGACCACCGCCATCCCGACGTGGTTGACCGGCGCGTTGGTCACCGCTCGGATCACCCGGTCGGCCGGCGAGGCGCCGCGGAACACCCAGACGTCGCCGGTGCGGGTCAGCTCGACCGCGTCGTCGAGCGGGAGCGTGCGCGGGCCGGTCACGCGGCTACGGTAGGCGACCGTGCGGTCACCGACGCGGCTCTGGAAGCTCCTCGGCCTGGCCGGGCTGGCCGGCGTCGCGGCCACCGGCGCGGTGCTCGCCCGCGGCGAGCGGCAGCGCCGGGCGTACACGCCCGAGGACGTCCGCGCCCGGCTGCACGAGCGGCACGCGGCCGCCCTCGCCGCCGCGCCGGAGGCGCAGCCGCACGGGGCGGAGCCGCCCGGCCCCGTCGAGGTGCCGGCACGGCGCCGGTGGCTGCGCCTGCCGCTCCGCCGTCGCCGCTGACCCAGGTCACCCCCGCACGGACGGACGGCGACCGCCACACCGGGCCGCGCAGCACCCCCTCCTCCCTCTCCCGCGCCGGGTCGACACTGCTCGCGCCGTCCACGGGGGACCCGTCCTCGGGAGGGAGAGCACCGTGTCCGACCACGCCAACGCCACCCGCATGCGTGAGGGCTACGACGCGTACGCCAAGGGGGACCTCGCCGCCCTGACCGAGCTGATGCGCGAGGACATCCGCTGGCACGAGCCCGGCGACGGCCCCCTGTCCGGTGACCACGAGGGGCCGCAGGCCGTGTTCGCCATGTTCGCCCGGTCCATGGAGCTGACGGAGAACAGCCTGCGGGTCGAGCCGGTGCAGGTGTGCGCCGACGACGAGCACGGCGTCGCCCTGGTCCGGTTCCTGGCCCACCGCGGCGACCGGCACCTGGACACGCTGGTCGCCCAGGTCTTCCGCTTCGGCGGGGACGGCCGGGTGGCCGAGTTCTGGAACGCGCCCACGCAACCGCAGGTCATGGAGGACTTCCTGCGCTGAGCCCGTCGATCCCGTCGATCCTGGAGGAGGCAGTCGTGACCACCGAGCACCCCAACCTCGCCCGCGTGCGGGAGGCCTACGAGGCGTTCGCCAAGGGTGACCTGGCGACGCTGACCGGGCTGTGGCGGGAGGACATCCACTGGCACGAGCCGGTGATCACCCCGCTGGCCGGCGACTACGAGGGACCGCAGGCCGTCTTCGGCATGTTCGCCCGGCTCATGGAACTGACCGGCAACACCTTCCGCGCCGAGCCGGTGCTCCTGTGTGCCGACGCCGCGCACGGCACCGCGCTGGTGCGGTTCACGGCGTCCCGCGGGACCGCGTACCTGGACACGCTGGCCGCCCACGTCGTCCGCTTCGACGCGGACGGGAAGATCGCCGAGTTCTGGCACGCGCCCACCGAGCCGGGGGTCCTGGCCGCCTTCTTCGACGGGCAGGGGGCGTGACCGAGGTGGCGCACCCGAACACCGCCCGCATGTGGGAGGGCTACGAGGCCTTCGCCAAGGGCGACCTGGGCACGCTGACGGAGCTGTGGCGCGAGGACGTCCACTGGCACGAGCAGGGCAACGACCAGGTGGCCGGCGACTACGAGGGGCCGCAGGCCGTCTTCGGCATGTTCGCCCGGCTCGGGGAGCTGACCGAGAACAGTCTGCGGGTCGAGCCGCTGCTCGTCTGTGCGGACGACGAGTACGGCACCGCCCTGGTGCGGGTCACCGCCCACCGCGGCGACCGGCACATGGACACGCTGGGCGCACACGTCGTCCGCTTCGACGGGGACGGGAAGCTGGCCGAGTTCTGGAACGCCCTCACCGAGCCGGACGTCGTCGACGCCTTCTACGACGGGCAGCAGGCGTGACCGACGTGGCGCACCCGAACGTCGCGCGCCTGCACGAGGCGTTCGAGGCGTTCGGCAAGGGCGACCTCGACCGGCTGCAGGAGCTGTGGCGCCCGGACATCCGCTGGCACGAGCCCGGCCAGAACCGGCTCAGCGGCGACTACACCGGCATCGACGAGGTCTTCGAGCTCTTCGGCCGGGTGTTCGTGCTGAGCGAGGGCACCTTCCGCGTCGAGCTGCAGGCTGCCTTCGCCGACGACACCGACGGCGCGGCGATCGTGCGGATCACCGCCTCCCGCGGCGACCGGGACCTCGACGTGCTCGCCGCCGACCTCGTCCGGTTCCAGGACGGGCTGGTCGCCGAGTTCTGGGAGGCGCACACCGACCAGGCCGCGATGGACGCGTTCTTCAGCTGACCCCGCCCGCGGGGAGCACCGGGCCCTCGTCCTTGAGCGCGACACCCGAGGCGCCCAGCTCGCGGGCGGAGGAGAGGAGGGCGGCCACGGTGTCGGCGGCCTGCGCGTAGGACAGCCCGTGCGGCGGGCGGACGTTGGATACGCAGTTGCGCTCGGAGTCCACCCGCCCCGGCCGCGGGTCCCAGGTGAGGTAGACGCCGAGGGAGTCCGCCGACGACAGCCCCGGCCGCTCGCCGATCAGCACCACGACGGCGCGCACGCCGAGGGCCTCCCCCACCGCGTCGCCCAGCGCCACCCGTGCCTGGGTGGCCACGACGAGCGGCGCGACCGACCAGCCGGGCAGCCGCTCGAGCAGCGCGGCGGCCAGTCCCGGCCCGTGCGCCTGCACCGCGCGGGGGCTCAGCCCGTCGGCCAGCACGAGCGCGAGGTCGGCGCCGGTCCGCGGCAGCGCCGTCCCCTCCGCGAGCTGCCGGCCGAGGTCGGGGCGCTGCAGGTAGGTGGCGCGGTCGGGCGCGGCCGAGGCGACGGTCAGGACCTCACCGCCCAGCGCCGCGCGGACCGCGTCGACGTCGAGCGGCGAGTGGACGGCGTCCCGGGCGGCGGCGTGCGCGGCGCGGAACTCCAGCTCGCGGTGCGTGGGCAGGGCGTCCCCGGCCCGCCCGAGCGCCACCCGCGCCCGGGTCGCGGACCGCAGCACCGCCCACGGGTCGGTGGCGGAAATGGCCATTTCTGCCGCCCTGTCGCTCACGACGACGCCGCCGCGAGGAGCGCCCGCGCCGCCGGGGCGTCGGGGGCGAGCTCGCGCACCCGGCCCGCGTCGTCGAGCAGGTCCATCCGGGCCAGCCACGCCTCGAACTCCGGCGCCGGGCGCAGGCCCAGCACCTGCCGGGTCGTGAGGACGTCGGAGAACGACAGCGACTGGTAGTGCAGCATCACGTCGTCCGAGCCCGGGACGGCGATGACGAACGAGCAGCCGGCCGCGCCGAGCAGCAGCACGAGGGAGTCGGTGTCGTCGCCGTCGACCTCGGCGTGGTTCGTGTAGCAGACGTCGACGCCCATCGGCAGGCCGAGCAGCTTGCCGCAGAAGTGGTCCTCCAGCCCGGCGCGCAGCACCTGCTTGCCGTCGTAGAGGTACTCCGGGCCGATGAACCCGACGACGGTGTTCACCAGCAGCGGGCGGAAGTGCCGGGCGACGCCGTACGCGCGGGCCTCCAGCGTCTGCTGGTCCACCGGCCGGCCGCCGACACCGAGGTGCGCGCCGGCCGACAGCGCCGACCCCTGTCCCGTCTCGAAGTAGGTGACGTCGTCCCCGACGGTGCCGCGGCCCAGCGCGAGCGCCCCGGCGCGGGCCTCGGCGAGCAGGTCGAGGGTGACGCCGAAGCCACGGTTGGCCTCCTGGGTGCCGGCGACCGACTGGAACACCAGGTCCACCGGCGCGCCCTGCTCCAGCGCGCGCAGCGTCGTCGTCACGTGGGCGAGCACGCAGGACTGCGTCGGGATCCCGTAGCGGTCGATCACCGCGTCGACCAGCTCCAGCAGCGCCACCGTGCGGGCCGGGGAGTCGGTGGCCGGGTTGATGCCGATGACCGCGTCGCCCGAGCCGTGCAGCAGCCCGTCGACGATCGAGGCGGTGACGCCCACCGGGTCGTCGGTGGGGTGGTTGGGCTGCAGCCGGGAGGCGAGCGTGCCGGGCAGGCCGATGGTGCTGCGCAGCCCGGTCACCACCCGCGTCCGCCGGCCGACGGCGACCAGGTCCGCGTTGCGCATGAGCTTCGACGTCGCCGCCACCATCTCCGGCGTGAGGCCGGGCGCGAGCGCGCTGATCGACGCCTCGTCCCCGGCCGCCGCCCAGGCCAGCAGCCGGTCGCGGAACTCCCCCACCGTCAGCGAGGCGACCGGCGCGAACGCCGCGGCGTCGTGGGTGTCGAGGACCAGCCGGGTGACGTCGTCCTCGTCGTAGCCGACCACCTGCTCGTCGAGGAAGGTGGCCAGCGGCAGGTCGGCGAGCACGGTCTGGGCGGCCACCCGCTCGGCGGCCGACCCGGCCGCGCACCCGGCGAGCACGTCCCCGGAGCGCAGCGGGGTGGCCTTCGCCAGCAGCTCGACGAGCGTCGGGAACTCGTGGGTGTGGCCGCCGAGGGTCGTGCGGCGGACGGTCACGGCGGCTCCCCGGGTCGGCGGCCCGGTCAGCGTGGCCCGGCGCCGCCCGGCGGGTCAACGGGGTGGGACGGAACGGAACACGCCGTTCACGGGATGCCGCGCCAGCGGCCCTTCCGGGCGTTGCCGGCCGGCCGGGACTCGAAGACGTTGCCCTCCGTCGGCTCCGTCCGGTGGTCGTCGGCGAGCGCGAACACGCGCAGCAGCGGGCCGACGAGGGCGTCGTAGACCGCCGGGAACAGCCGGAAGCCGAGGATGACGACGGGGTTGGCGAAGCCGGACTGGACCAGCCGGCGCGGCCGGTCCAGCCGGGCGACGACCGAGCGGGCGACCCGCTCCGGCGAGTAGACCGGGATCGGCGGGCGGCCCTTGAGGCCGATGTAGCTGCCGGCCTGCGAGTAGATGGGGGTGTTCACCCCGCCGGGCGCCACCGCGGAGACGTGGATGCCGGCGACGTCGCGCGTCTCCTGCTGCAGGACGCGGACCAGCCCGAGCTGGCCCCACTTGGCGGTGATGTAGCTGCCCATGAGCGGGGTGGTCACCGAGGCGAGCAGCGAGCTCACGACGACGAGGTGCCCGGCGCCCTGGCGGCGGAACTGCGGGAGCACGACGCGGGCCAGGTTGGCCGTGCCGTGCAGGGCGGTGTCGACGACCCGCTCGTACACGGCCTTCGGCACCTCCTCGATCCGCCCGTAGGCGACCACCTGCGCGGCGTGGACGACGACGTCGAGGCGGCCGGACCGGAATACGGTGCCCTCGACGACGTCGCGCAGCGCGTCCTCGTCGAGCACGTCGGCCGGGCAGACGACGACGTCGGCCGCGCCCTCCGCGCGGACCTCGGTCGCGGTCTCCTCCAGCGCCGCGCGGCCGCGCGCCAGCAGGACCAACGACGCGCCCCGCTGGGCGAACAGGCGGGCGGTGGCGCGGCCGATGCCGCTCGAGGCACCGGTGATCAGCACGGTCTGGGGCATGCGGGGACGACTCCTCGGCTCGGCGGTCCTCCCCGGCTACCCCGGTCGGTTGCCCGCCATGCGATCGAGCACGCCGAGCAGCCAGCCGGGCCCGCGGACGTCGGTGCCCGCGGGCAGCCGGGCGCGCAGGCCGCGGTCGGCGGTCACCGCGAGCACCGCCCGGCCGGCGTCCGTCAGCGCGGCGGCCTCCGCGGCCAGGGCGTCGTCCCCGCTACCGGCCGCGCGCACCAGGCGGACGCCGTCGGGGGCCGGGACCTCCCGCGCGGCGCCCTCGACGACGACCACCACCTCGTCGACCCCGAGCCCGTCGACGTCCTCCGGGAGGGACGCGCCGGCCAGCCGCCGCAGCAGCCGGGCGGTCGCACCGGCGCGGTCGCGCCACCAGCCGTCGGGACGGGCGCCGACGACGTTGGCGGCGTCGACGAGCAGGACGGTCATGTGTCCTCCCTGCGGGTGACCCCGTTCGCGCAGGTCCGGACGGGGGTACCGGGCGGGCCAGCACTCCCCCACGACGAGGAGGTCCGATGGCGAGCACCGACCGTACCCACCACGACCACGACGCGACGGCGACCACCGACGGCGCGCACGCGACCCGCGGCGCCGCCCGCGACGCGATCGACGCGCAGCGCGACCGCTTCGGCGGCATCAAGTGGGGAGCGGCGTTCTTCGGCTGGCTGTCGGCCAACGGGCTGGCCGTCGTCCTCGTCGCGCTGCTGGCCGCCGCCGGCGTGGGGCTCAGCCTCGCCGAGGTCGACGGCGTCGAGGACGTCCCGTCCGACCCGACCAGCGCCCTCGGCGTCGCCGGCGGCATCGCGCTGCTGGTCGTCCTGTTCCTGGCCTACCTCGCCGGTGGCTACGTGGCCGGGCGGATGGCCCGCTTCGACGGCGCCCGGCAGGGGCTGGCGGTGTGGCTGATCGGGCTGCTCGTCGTCGTGCTGCTGGCCGTGGCCGGGGCGGTGCTGGGCGCGCAGTACAACGTGCTGCAGCAGCTGAACCTGCCGCGCATCCCGATCGACGAGGGCACCGCGACCACCGCCGGGATCGTCACGCTGGCGGCGGTCCTGGTCGCCACGCTGGTCGGCGCCCTGCTCGGCGGCAAGCTCGGGACCCGCTACCACCGCCGGGTCGACCGCGCCGGCTTCGGCGTCTGACCGACCGCGGGGCCCCGTCGTCGGCGGGGCCCCGCGGTCGCACCCCGGTCCTACGCTGCGCCGCATGTGCCGCAACATCCGCCCCCTGTCGAACTTCGAGCCGCCGGCCACCGAGGACGAGGTCCGGGCCGCGGCGCTGCAGTACGTCCGCAAGATCAGCGGGTCCACGCACCCGTCCCGGGCCAACGCCGAGGCCTTCGCGCGCGCCGTCGAGGAGGTGGCCGCCGCGTCCACCCGGTTGCTGGAGTCCCTGGTGACGACGGCGCCGCCGAAGGACCGGGAGGTCGAGGCGGCGAAGGCGCGCGCCCGCGCAGCGGTCCGCTACGGGACCTGACGCCCCAGCGGGTCGTGCACGATCCACTTGCACTCCTCGGGCATGGCCTCCGGCGGAGCGGGTAGGGGGCGGACTCCCGACCCCTTCCCCTCGAGGAGAGTCCCGATGGCCCGCAACACCCTGTCCCGCGCCCTGCACGACCTCGGTCTGTCCGCCTGGTTCGGCGGCACGCTGGCCAACGCCGTGGCCCTCAACGCCGCCGCAGCGGACGCCGGCGGGGACGCCGGCCGGGTCGCCAACACCGGCTGGAACCGGTGGACGCCGGTCAACGCGCTGGCCATCGGCGCGCACCTGGTGGGCAGCGTCGGCCAGCTCATCGGCAACCGCGGCCGGGTGGCCCAGCAGGAGGGCGTGGCGGGCATGTCCGCCGTCAAGACCCTGCTCACCGCCGCCGCGCTGGGCGTCACCGCCTACAGCCGCTCGCTGGGCCAGGTCGTCAACAGCCAGGCCAACCCGTCGGCGAAGTCCGGCACCAAGCCGACCAAGCGCACCAAGGCGGAGATCGCCCACGCGCAGCAGCAGCTGGACTCGCTGCAGTGGGTCGTCCCGGCCCTGACCGGCGCGCTGGTCGCCGTCAGCTCCTACGCGGGCGAGCAGCAGCGGCCCGGCGAGGTCGCGAAGGGCGTCGCCCGCCGCTGACCGCGGCCCCGACCCGCCGCAGCACCCGCACCGCCCGCACCGACCCGGAAGGGGACCCGTGTCCCGGACCGACACCCGCACGACGACGTTCTCCGGCAACACCGTGGCCGACCGGTCCCCCGGCGGCCACGGCGCCACGGTCTGCCCCGACTGCACCGACGGCCTCGGCCGGCCCCGGGAGGTCCCCCCGGGCTCGTGGCGCGACCGCATCCGGCAGAACCCGCCGCTGCACCTGGCGTACCGGGTCGCGGTGTTCGTCGCCGGGCTGCTGTTCGTGCTGCTCGGCCTCGCGCTCACGGTGCTGCCCGGGCCGCTCACGATCCCGCCGATCCTGGTCGGGCTGTGGGTGTGGTCGACCGAGTTCGACTGGGCGCGGCGGTTCTTCGCCGCGTTCCGCCGCAAGGCGGTCGCGGCGTGGCAGCACGCCAGACAGCACCCGGTCAGCTCCGCGGTGGTGACCGTCGGCGGGCTCGCGGCCGCGGCGCTGGCGTTCTGGGCGGTCGGCCGCTTCTCCCTGGTCGACCGCGCCACGACCGCGCTCGGCCTCGGCTGACCCCGCCCGTCCCCGGCCGCCGTCCGCACCCCGCGGACGGCGGTCGGCGCGTGTCCGGGACCGTCGCGCGGGCACACCGACCCCCGTGACGGGACCGCACGCCCTGCCCCGCCGGCTGCCCCGGCTGGTCCGGCGCGGGCGCACCCCCGGGCTGCGCACCGGCAAGACCGTGCTCGCCGCGGTGCTGGCGTTCCAGATCGCGACCTGGCTGGACACCAGCAGCTCGCCGGTCCTCGCGCCGCTGACCGCGCTGCTGGTCGTGCAGCTGACGATGTACGAGACGCTGGCGACCGGCTGGGAGCGGATCGCCAGCGTCACCGCCGGCGTCCTGATCGCGGCGCTGTTCGCCTCCGTCGTCGGCCTGTCCTGGTGGAGCCTCGGGCTGGTCGTCGGGCTCTCCCTGGTGGTCGGCCGGCTGCTGCGGCTGGGGCCGCACCTGGCCGAGGTGCCCATCAGCGCGATGCTCGTGCTGGCCGTGGGCGGGGCGGAGAGCGCGGCGCTGGACCGCGTCAACGAGACGCTGATCGGCGCGGCGGTCGGGGTGCTGGTGAACCTGGCGGTCGCCCCGCCGCTCTACGTCCAGCCCGCCGGCGAGGCGATCGCGGAGCTCGCCGAGCGCATGGCCGGGTTCTGCGAGGACCTCGCCGCGGCGCTGCGCGGCCCGTGGTCGCGCCGCCTCACCGACGAGCTGCTGGCCCGCGCCCGCGCGGTGAGCACGGAGGTGGCCCGCGCCGACCGCCGGCTCGCCCGCACCGAGGAGAGCGCCCGCCTCAACCCGCGCGGGCGGGCGGCGCGGGAGGCCCAGCCGCGGCTGCGGAACACGCTGACCGCCCTCGAGCGGGTGCACGTCACTCTGCGCAACGTCGCCCGCGTGCTGCTGGACCGCACCTACTTCCTGCCCGAGGACGACGCCGACCGGGCGTGGTCGCGGCCGGCGCGGGAGGCGCTGGCCGACCTGCTGGGCGCCGTCGCGACCACCCTGCGCGACGTCGCGGCCGTGGCGGTCGGCACCGGGCCGGCCGCCGGCATCGACCCCGCCTGCCTGGAGACACTGCTCGCGCTGCGGGCCCGGCTGGCCGAGGCGCTGCTCGTCGACCCCCGGGCCGACCCCGCCGCCTGGTCGCAGCACGGCGCCCTGCTCGACGCCCTGGACCTGCTGCGCGTGGAGCTGGGCACCGCGCTGCAGCCGCCGACGGCGTCGTGGGCGCCGCCCCCGCTGGCCGCGGCGCAGCGGCGCGCGGTCCGCCGGGCGATGACCTGGCGCCGGCGCCGCTGACCTCAGGGCGCGGTGAGCACCACCGGGCCGTCGTCGGTGACCGCGACGGTGTGCTCCACGTGCGCCGCGCGCCGGCCGTCGGCGGTGACCACCGCCCAGCCGTCCTTCTTGTGCTTGTAGCGGTCGCCGCCGGCCAGCAGCATCGGCTCGATCGCCAGGGTGCTGCCGGCGTGCAGGCGCACCCGGTCCAGGCCGGTGGAGGGCCGGTTGGGCACGAACGGCGGCTCGTGCATCGAGCGGCCGATGCCGTGCCCGCCGTGGTCGGGCAGGTGCGCGTAGCCGTACCGCCGGGCGACGTCGTCGACGGCGCGGGCGACGTCCTGCAGGGTCGCGCCGGGCACCGCGGCGGCGATGCCCGCGGCCAGCGCCTCCTCGGTCGCGGTGACCAGCCGCGCGTCGTCGTCGGAGGCCTGCTCCCCCACCAGCAGCGAGATCGCGGCGTCGCCGTTCCAGCCGTCGACGACGGTGCCGCAGTCGACGCTGAGCAGGTCGCCGTCCTTCAGCCGCTGGCCGCTGGGTCGGCCGTGCACGACGACCTCGTTGGGCGACAGGCACAGCACGCCGTTGTAGGCCGTCGGCGCCCACGCCGGCTTGTAGCCGAGGAACGACGACGTCGCGCCCGCCTCGTACATCGTCGTCCTGGCGAGGTCGTCGAGCTCGCGCAGCCGCACACCGGGGACCGCCGCCGCCCGCACGGCGGCCAGCGTCCGCGCCACCGCGCGCCCGGCCTCGCGCATGGCGTCGAGCTCGTCGGGGGTCCGCGGGGGCAGCACGGTCAGGTCCACGCCCCGACGGTACGAGACGCCCGGCGCACGGCTGGCCGCGCCGCCCGGCCGGTGCCACGGTGACCGCCATGGACTTCCGGAGGGTCAGGCCCGGGCAGTGGCAGCGGGCGGCGCGCGTCGAGATCACCGAGCCCGGCGGGCTCCCGACGGCGCGCGAGGTGCACGAGCGCTGCCACGTCCTGTTCACCGAGGGCTGGTGCTACGTGGAGACCTCCGAGGGCAGCATCGACGTCTACCCCGCCCACCGGGTGCGCGCCGCGCACGACCTGCGCGAGCCCGACCAGCCCGACGAGGCCCCCGCGACGGCGCCCAGCCCGCTGCTCTAGCCGGCGTCCGTCCCCCGCCGGACGTCGCCGGGGTCGGGCGTGCGGAAGACCGTGTCCCGGCCCTCGGCGTCCGTGGGCGACGCGCCGTCCTCCTCGGGGCGGTCGGGCTCCTCGCCGCCGACGCCGAACCCCTCGGCCGGCGGCGGCGCGCCGGCGCCCGGGTCGGCGGCGGCGACCTCGTCGTCCGGGCGGTAGCGGTTCGGTGTCATCGGCTCCCACATCGACATGGCCCTCCCCTACCCCGCGCGGGTCCCTCCCGTCGGCCGTCCGGGTGACCAGCAGGTGATCACCGGGCGTCCGCCGGGTATACGGCCCGGGAACGGCCGGGATCACGGGGATCCACGGGGCGGCCGGTTCCGGAGGGGGCACGCGACGATGGCGACGACGGGCTCTGGTCAGCGGGCACGACGGGACGCCCGGCCGGTCCCCGCGCAGCACGGGATGGACGGCGCGGACGACGGGCGGCGCGAGAGCCGCGCCGAGCGGATCGACCGCGAGCTGATGGAGCTGCTCAACGAGCTGCGCGTGGCGCTGCCCGGGGTGCAGTTCCTCTTCGCCTTCCTGCTCATCGTGCCGTTCCAGCAGGCGACGTCCCGCGCGACCGACTTCCAGCGCGACGTCTACTTCGTGACCCTGGTCGCCGCCGTGGTGGCCACCGCCCTGCTGATCGCCCCGGCCGCGCAGCACCGGGCGCTGTTCCGCCAGCACGACAAGGAGGACCTGCTGCGGCGCAGCAACCGCAACGCCTTCCTCGGCCTGTGCGTGCTCGCGGTCGCGATCGTCTCGGCGGTGGTGCTGGTGGTCGACTTCCTCTTCGCCCTCCCGCAGGCGCTGATCACCGGCGGCGTCGTGGCGCTGCTGCTCGGCTGGCTGTGGATCGGCAGCCCGACCGTCCAGCGCGCCCGCGGCGGCGCCCCCCGCCACTGACGCCGGGGCTCAGCGGCCGAGGGCGGCGCAGACGGCGTCGACGACGTCGGTAAGGACCACCGTGCCCCCCGCCACTCGCACGCTCGCGGCGGGCCCCTGCACGGTGGCCGAAGTGCAGCGGTCGCGCGCCACGTTGCCCGCGAGCTTCGCCGCCCACCAGTCGCGGTTGGCCCTCGGCAGGTGCCCGCACTCCGGACAGCCGTGCCAGAAGCACCCGGTAAGGACCCCGTCCCCCTCACCCCTCGCAAGCTCGGGGCGAGCCTCTGGACGGGGCCGGAGCCGGACGTCGACGCGGTAGCGGACGCCGCTGGCGTGCAGTCGCCGGCGCACCGCCATCTCGGGAGCGGTGTCGCGCCGGCCCTGCCGCCGGAAGCGGGCCGCCACCACCTCCGACGACGGCACGGGTGCGGGCCAGGGACCGGTCGTCGGGTCGGGGGCGGCCACCCGCGCATCCTGACCGCCGGCACCGACGGTCCGGCGGCGCCGCTCCCCTAGGCTGGCGTCCCGTGCAGACGGCGGTGACGACGGACGTACCGCCGCGACCGGCCGGCGGGCCCCTCCGCTGGTCCCCCGTCGAACTGCTCCCGCCGGCGGTGCTCGCGCTGCTGTGCGGCGTCCTGCTGGCCCCCGGGCACGGGCTCTGGTTCGACGAGGCGTTCACGGCCGAGGTCGCCCGCCGCCCGCTGGCGGACATCCTGCGGGCGGTCGTCACCGGCGAGGGGGTGACGGGCTACCTCGCCGACGTCCCGCCCTCCTACAACGCGCCGTACTACCTCGTCGTGCACCTGTGGGTGTCCCTTCCCGGGCCGGGCGGCGACACGTCGCTGCGGGTGCTCTCCGTGCTGGCCACCGCCGGCGGGCTGGCGCTGGTCACCCGGGCGGTGACCCGGCTGGCCGGGCGGGCGACCGGGGTGCTGGCCGGCGTGGTGCCCGCCGCCGCGCCGCTGCTGCTCGAGCAGGCCGTGGAGGCCCGCAGCTACGGGCTGGCCGTCCTGGCCACCGGCGGGGCGCTGCTGGGCCTGACCCGCTGGCTGCAGGACGGGCGCGGGCTGCTGCTGTTCGGTCTCGCCGGCGCCGGCATGGGCCTCATGCACTGGTACGCGGTGACGGTGCTGGCCGCGTTCGTCGTCGCGGCGCTGCTGCTCTGCGGCCGCGCGGCCGTGCGGGTCGCCGTCGTCGGCGCGCTCGCCGCCCTGCCGGCTGTCGGCCTGGTCGGCGTCAACCTGCTCAACGGCACCGGCGCGCGCAACGCCGAGCACCTGCGCGACACCGGCGGCACGCTCGCGGACCTCGCCGTCGAGGCGTGGGCCGGCGGGCGCACGCCGCTGCTGTACCTCACCGTGGGGCTGGCCGTGGTCGGCGCGGTGCGCGGCGCCGGGATGCGGGTGGTCGGCGTCTGCTGGGTGCTGGTGCCGCTGCTGCTCCTGCTGGCCGCCGAGGCGGTGCGGCCGGTCTACCTGCCCCGCTACCTGCTGGCCGGACTGCTCGGTCTGGGCGTGCTCGCCGCGGTCGGCGCCACCGCCCTCCCCCGGGGTGCGCGGGCGCCGGTGGCCGCCGCGCTGGTCGGCCTGTCCCTGGTGGCGAGCGCGCCGCTCGCCACGAGGGAGCCGCGGGAGCGGTCGGACGAGGTCGTCGCGTTCCTGCTGCACGAGCAGCACGCGGGCGAGCCGGTGGTGGCCGCCGACCAGCGCGCTGCGCTCGGGCTCGACCACTTCGTGCGGACGGAGGGCCCGCGGCTGCGTCCCGACGTCGTCCTGCCGCCCGACGACGCCCCCGCCGGCGCCGAGCGCGTCTGGCTGGTCCGGCGCCTGATCGACGGCGAGCCCGTGCCCACCGACGACGACGCGGTCCTCATCGACGCCGGGCTGTCCCTGACCCGGACCGAGGAGTTCCTGGGCGCGAAGACCGACCTGGTCGTCCAGATCTGGGAGCGCTGACCCCGCGCGTCGCCGCCCAGGCGAGCGACCGCAGCGACTGCCGCAGCCGAGCGCGGGCGGTCCACGCCGAGGTGCCCTCCGGCCGGCGATCGCGCGCGATCGGCACGCTGCCCAGCGGTACGCCGGGCAGCGCGGCGGCGAGCACGACGCTGGGCGCCTCGCCGCCCAGCACGGCCGCGACGACGGCGTCGCGCACGGCGGGCCCGAGCGCGAGGAACGCGCCGGCGTCCGGAGGCAGGCCGGTGAGGCGGGCGGCGATCCGCCGGTGCAGCTCGCCGGTCAGCCGGCGCACCGGCGACTCGTAGCGGCCGCGCCGCCCCGCGAAGACCGCGCCGACGTCGCCCCGGGCCAGCCGGTCGAGCAGCGCCGGCACCGCCTCCGGCGGGTCCTGCAGGTCGGCGTCGAGGCACACCCACGCGTCGGCGTCCTCCGCGGCCAGCCCGGTGGCCAGGGCGCGGTGCTGGCCGACGTTGACCTCCAGCGCGGTGACCGCCACCCGCGGGTCGGCCGCCAGCTCCCGGGCGACCGCCAGGCTGCCGTCGGGCGAGGCGTCGACCACCAGCCGCAGCCGCCAGTCCCGCCCGGCCAGCGCCGCGGCCAGCCGCTGCGCCAGCGGCCGCAGGGTCGCCTCGTTGCCGTACACCGGGACGACGACGGCGACGCGGGGCGGGCTCACTCCGCCGCCCACGTCCGCGCGAGCCCCTCCGCCAGGTCCACCGTCGGCGTCCAGCCGAGCAGCTCGCGGGCGGCGCCCGGGTCGCACGCCCAGTCGGCGGTGTCCCAGTGCCGGCCGGGATGGGCGCCCGGCGCGGTCGCGATCGGCCGGCCGGTGACCCGCTCCGCGGTCGCGACGAGTTCCGCGACGTCGGTCTGCACGCCGGTCCCGACGTTCACCACCGCGCCCGGCGGCAGGGTGTCGTCCGTCGCCGCCCGCACGCAGGCCTCGACGACGTCGCCGACCCACACCCAGTCCCGCCGGCTGACCCCGGCCGGCAGCGGCACGGTCCCGCCGGTGCGGGCGGCGGCGAGCACCACCGGCACCAGCCGGGTCGGGTGGTCCCCCGGCCCGTAGACCTGGAACGCGCGCAGCACCGCCGCCCGCACGCCGCGCTCCGCGGCGGCCGCCTGCAGCAGCAGCGAGCCGGCCGCCTTGGTGGCGCCGAAGAAGCCGCGCGGCCGCAGCGGGGCGTCCTCGGTCAACGGCGCCGGGCCGGCCGCGTACTCGGTCGACGAGCC
Source organism: Geodermatophilus sp. SYSU D01036 (assembly GCF_054050435.1). Classification (NCBI taxonomy): domain Bacteria; kingdom Bacillati; phylum Actinomycetota; class Actinomycetes; order Geodermatophilales; family Geodermatophilaceae; genus Geodermatophilus; species Geodermatophilus sp. SYSU D01036. The sequence continues at coordinate 74,418 of NZ_JBJGZJ010000015.1, forward strand.
GAGCCGCACGACGGCACGGCAGCGGTCGGGCAGGGCGTCGACCAGCCAGGGACTGGTGTTGACCGCGATCGTCGCGGCCCGCTCGGCCGGCGTCGCCTTGGCCCGCCCGGCCGCCAGGGAGAAGACGACGTCCGGATCGGCGGCCCGGACCGCGGCCGCCGCGGCGACCGGGTCGGCGAGGTCGACGGCGGCGCGGGTCGGTCCGGTGACGTCCCAGCCGTCGGCCCGCAGCCGCGCCACCAGGTGCCGCCCGACGAAGCCGCCGGCGCCGGTGACCAGCGCCCGGCCGCTCACGCGGGCAGCACGACCGGGAGGTCGACCGCGGCGGCCTCCACCGCCGCCACGAATGCCGCCCGCCGCTCGGCCACGGCGAGCCGGTCGGCGGCGGACAGCGCGGCCAGCGCGGCGCGCAGGCGCGGCACCTCGACGAAGGGGTCGCGCCCGGCCATGTCCGCGGTGAACGAGCGCCGCAGGAAGGTGAAGTCGGTGCGCAGCCGCACCAGCTCGGCGGCCAGCAGCACCCCGGGCACGGGGAACCCGCCGCCGGGCAGCGTCAGCCCGCCGACGCCGAAGGGCACGCCGACGGCACCGCGCACGGCCTCGACGGTCCCGTCGACCAGCGGCCGGAATAGCTCCCGCGACCGCCGGTCGATGCGCAGGTCGTTGAGCCCGACGTAGATCCGCGACAGCGGCCGCCGGGCCAGCTCGGCCACCCGGTCGACGGCGTCCTGCGTCTCGACCAGGATGCCCAGCCCGCAGCGGCCGGCGACCAGGTCCAGCGCGCGGTCGACCTCCTCGGCCGTGCGGACCATGGGCAGCAGGACCTCGTCGGCGCCGGCCGCCACCGCGTCGGCCACCTCGCGCGCCGTCCACGGGCCCGCGGCGTTGATCCGGCACAGCAGCCGCCCGTCGGTGGCCGCGCGCATGCGCACGAGGTCCGCGAGGGTGTCGGCGTTGATCTGGGTGCCCTCGCCGGCCTGCCGGCGGTGCTTCCCGCGGCGCTCCCAGTCGACGACGATCCCGGCCGCACCGGCCGCGACGACGTCGCGCCCCCAGGCGGCGTCCACGGTGAAGAGGAACAGGTCCACGCGGTGAGCTTAGGCACACCTAACCCACCGTGGTCACCCAGGGTCAGGCGGGCGCCGGGGCCCGCCCGGCCGGTGCTGACGGCGCGGCCAGGGCCGCCGGGAACGGCACCGCCGGGCCCTGCACGGTGACGGTGACCTCCGCGCCGGGGGGCGGCAGCTCCGCGCCCTCGGTGCGCGCGCTCACCCGCCGGCCCGAGGGCAGCTCCAGCTCGACGCGGGCGTCGTGGCCGTAGAAGTCGACGCCGCGCACCCGGGCGCCCGGACCGGCCGTCAGCCGCAGCTGCTCGGGCCGCAGCATCACCCGGACCGGGCCGTCCGGACAGGACAGGGCCAGCGCCAGCTCACCGAGCTCGGAGGCCACCCGGCCCCCCGCGGCGACGCCGTCGAGCACCACGGCCTCCCCGACGAAGGCGGCCACGTCCAGGTCGCGCGGCTCGCGGTAGAGCGTGCGCGGATCGGCCAGCTGGGCGAGCGTCCCGCCGCGCAGGACCGCCACCTGGTCGGCGGTCGACAGCGCCTCGGCCTGGTCGTGCGTGACCAGCACGGCGGTCGCGCCGGTGGCCCGCAGCGCCTCGACGACGGCCCGGCGGGTGTCCTCCCGCAGCGCGGCGTCGAGGGACGAGAACGGCTCGTCGAGCAGCACCAGCGACGGCTCGGGCGCCAGGGCCCGGGCCAGCGCCACCCGCTGCTGCTGGCCGCCGGAGAGCTGGTGCGGCGCGCGGTCGGCGAGCGCGGCGTCGAGGCCGACGAGGGCGAGCAGCCCGGTGATCCGCGCCCGGTCCCGGCGCAGCCGGCGGGGCAGGCCGAAGGCGACGTTGCCCGCCACGCTCAGGTGCGGGAACAGCCCGCCCTCCTGGGGCACGAACCCGATGCCGCGCCGGCGGGCGGGCACCCCGCGGCCGTCCCCGGCCACCACCCGGCCGCCCAGCTCGACGGTCCCGGCGTCGGGGTCGTCGAAGCCGGCGACGATGCGCAGCAGCGTCGTCTTCCCGCAGCCGGAGGGGCCCAGCAGCGCGGTCGTCGTCCCGGCGGGGACGTGCAGGTCCACCCCGGTGAGCACGGGGGTGCGGCCGTAGGACTTCGCCAGGCCGGTGACGGTCAGCGCGCTCATGTGGTCAGACCTCGTCGGACGTCTCGGGAGAGCAGCACCGTGGCCGGTGCCGAGAGCAGGACCATGACGACGGCGTAGGGCGCGGCGGCGCCGTACTCCAGGGCGCTGCTGGCCGACCAGAACGCCGTCGCGAGGGTCCGGGTGCCGGTCGGGGCGAGCAGCAGGGTGGCGGTGAGCTCGGTGACCACCGCGAGGAACACCAGCGCCGCACCCGCGCCGATCCCCGGGGCCAGCAGCGGGAGGGTCACGCGGGCGAGCCGGGCCGGCGCGGAGGCGCCGAGGGAGGCCGCCACGTCGTCGTGCACCGGCGGCGACTGCTCCACCGCCGCGCGCACCGTGACGATCGCCCGGGGCAGGAAGAGGATCGCGTAGGCGGCCAGCAGCACCGGGACGGTCTGGTAGAGCGCCGGCAGCAGCCGGATGCTCACCGTGACCAGCGCCAGCGCGACGACGATCGCCGGCACGGCGCTGCCCAGGTAGGTGGTGCGCTCGAGCAGGGTGGCCAGCGGCCCGCGGCGGCGCACCGCGAGCCAGCCGGTCGGCAGGGCCAGCGCGGTGGTGACGGCCGCGGCCGCGGTGGCCAGCGCGAGGGTCGTGCCGGTGGTGGTGGCCAGGGCCGCCCAGTCGACCCGCGCCGAGGTGCCGGTGAGGAACCAGGACGCCAGCGCGGCGACGGGGACGACCAGCGAGAGCCCCACGACCGCGGCGAGGGCCAGCAGCGCCGGCCCGGTGAGCAGCCCGAGCCGGACCGCGCGCGGCCGGCGGGCGGCGCCGGCCCCGGTGCGGGCGTAGCCGCGGGCTCCGCGCAGGCGGATCTCGGCCACCAGCAGCACCAGGCACAGCAGCACGAGGACGCCGGCGAGCACGGTGGCGGCCGGCCCGTTGAAGGTGGCGCGGTACTGGTCGTAGACCGCCGTGGTGAAGGTCGGGTAGCGCAGCATCGCCAGGGCACCGAACTCGGCCAGCACGTGCAGGGCGACGAGCAGCGCCCCGCCGAGCACCGCCACCCGCAACTGGGGCAGCTGCACCCGCCGGAACACCGCCCAGCCCGACAGGCCCAGGCCCCGCGCGGTCTCCTCCAGCGCCGGGTCGGTGCCGCGGAGGGCGGCGACCGCGGGCAGGTACACGAACGGGAAGTAGGCCAGCGAGACGACCAGCAGCGCGCCGCCGTACGTGTCCAGCCCGGGCAGCAGGGAGATCCACGCCGAGCTGGTGACGAACGCCGGCAGGGCCAGCGGCGCGACCATCAGCACGTGCCACACCCGGCGGCCGGGCAGGGCGGCGCGCTCCACCAGCCAGGCCGCCCCCACGCCGAGCACGACGCAGACCGCCACCGCGCCGGCGACCAGCCGGAGGGTGTTGCCCAGCAGGTCGGCCACCCGGCGCCGGAACAGCAGCTCCCCTACGCCGCTCCAGCCGACCTCCACGACGGCCACCGCGATGTGCGCCAGGGGCAGCAGCGCCAGCGCCGCCACGGCCGCGGCCAGCGCCACCGTCACCGGCGCGCGCCGGGCCCGGGACGCGCGACGGCCCCGCGACGCCGGAGGGACGGGCGTCGCGGTGCGCGGGCGGGCGGGGGCCGGGGCCCGGGAGGTGCTCAGAGCAGGCCCACCTCCTGCATGAGTTCGGTGACCCGCTCCTGGTCGAGGGAGCCGGGGTCGACCGCGGGCGCGTCGAGGGTGTCCAGCGCCGGGAGCGCCTCGGCGGAGGCGACCCCGGTGCCGACCGCGTACTCCAGGGCGGTGCTCTCGGCCAGCCGCTCCTGCGCCTCCCGCCCGGTCAGCCAGGCGACCAGCCGCTGGGCGTCCTCGGGCTGGTCGGAGGAGGCGAGGACGCCGGCCCCGGAGACGCTGAGGAAGGCGCCCGGGTCCTGCCCGCCGAAGAAGTGCAGCCGCGCGTCGTCGCCCTTGAGGCCGCCCTCGGCCTGGTCGCGGTACCAGTAGTAGTGGTACATGACGCCGGCATCGATCTCGCCCTCGTCGGCGGCCACCATGACGGCGGTGTTGCTCTGGTAGACGCCGGCGTTGCGCTCGAGCCCCTCCAGCCACGCCCGGGTGGCGTCCTCGCCGCGCAGCGCCAGCACCGCGGCGACGATCGCCTGGAAGTCCGCACCGCCGGCCGCGATGCCGATGCGGCCCGCCCACGCCGGGTCGGCCAGGTCCAGGATCGACGCCGGCAGCTGGTCCTCCGGCAGCGCGGTGGGGTCGTACACCAGCACGGTCGAGCGGGCGGCGAAGCCGGTCCAGGTCCCCGACGACGGCCGGAACCGCTCGCCGACCTGGTCGAGCGTGGCCGGGTCCAGCGGGGCGAGCAACCCCTCGCGGTCGAGGACGGCGATCGAGGGGCTGTTCTCGGTGAGGAAGACGTCGGCGGGCGAGGCGTCGCCCTCCTGCACGATCTGGTTGGCCAGCTCCGCGTCGTTGCCGTCGCGGAACTCCACCTCGATGCCGGTCTCCTCGGTGAAGCCCTCGAGCATCGTGCGCACCAGGCTCTCGTGCTGGGCGCTGTACACCGTGAGCGTCTCCGCGTCCGACGCACCGGCGCTCCCGCAGGCGGCCAGGGCGCCGGACAGGCAGACGGCGGTCAGAACGGCGGCGGTCGCCCGCCCGGGCGTGGTCACGGGTCCTCCAGGAGACGTGCACGGCTGATCTCGACAGCCAGGGTAGGCACACCTAACCAGAAGCGCCCACGAGGCCGGGGACCGATGAGTCCGCACCCCCTCCCCGGTCGGAAGCGTCAGACCCGCGCGGGACCGTGCGGGCACCCGACTCGGGAGCAGGGGGTGGGGCACGTGACGGCGTACGTCGGTGATGCGGCGCCGGCCGGTGGGCAGGCGCCCGGGAGCGACGGGGTCCCGGCGATCGAGGCCGTGGGGCTGGTCAAGCGCTTCGGCACCACGACGGCGGTCGCCGGGGTCGACCTGCTGATCCCGCAGGGCGGCGTGCACGGCTTCCTCGGCCCCAACGGGGCCGGCAAGACGACGACGATCCGGATGCTGGCGACCCTGCTCCCGCCCGACGGCGGCACCGCCCGGGTGTTCGGCCACGACGTCGTCACCGACGCCGACGCCGTCCGCGCGCGGGTGAGCCTGACCGGCCAGTTCGCCTCCCTGGACGAGGTGCTCAGCGGCGCGGAGAACCTGCTGCTGCTCGCCCGGCTGCTCGGCTACTCGCGGGCCGCCGCCCGCCAGCGCACCGACCAGCTGCTGTCGGCGTTCGGTCTCACCGAGGCCGCGGGCAAGCAGGTGAAGAACTACTCCGGCGGCATGCGGCGGCGGATCGACATCGCCGCGAGCATCGTCGTCCGGCCGGACCTGATCTTCCTCGACGAGCCGACCACCGGCCTGGACCCGCGCAGCCGCAACCAGGTGTGGGACGTCGTGCGGGCCCTGGTCCGCGGCGGGACGACGGTGCTGCTGACCACCCAGTACCTCGACGAGGCCGACCAGCTCGCCGACCGCATCTCCGTCGTCGACGCCGGCCGCGTCATCGCCGAGGGCACGCCGGGTGAGCTGAAAGCGTCGGTGGGGTCGGGCACGCTGCACGTGCGGGTCGGCGACCCGGCCCGCCGGGGGGCGGCCCGCGAGCTGCTCGAGCGGGTGCTGGCCGTGCCGGTGACCGAGGACGGCGACCCGGCGGCCCTCACCGCCTCCGTGCCCGACGCCGGGCCGGCCGCCCGGGCGCTCACCGAGCTGGAGGCCGCCGGCATCCCGCTGGCCCAGTTCGCCCTCGGGCAGCCGAGCCTCGACGAGGTCTTCCTCGCCCTGACCGGCCGGCCCGCCGAGACCGCCGCTCCGTCCGCCCCCGATCCGGAGGACCTGCGATGACCACCCTCGACAGCCCGCCGGCCGCGACCGCCTCGGCCGAGGTCGCGGCCCCGGACACCGACGCGGTCCTCGCCGCCCTCGGCTCGGGGGAGCGACCGCGGCCGCAGGGCCCGCTGGCGGCGTCGGCGACCTTCGGCCGGCGCACCCTGCTGCGGATCAAGTACGTCCCGGAGCAGCTGTTCGACGTCACCGTCTTCCCGGTGATGCTCACCCTGATCTTCACGTACCTGTTCGGCGGCGCCCTGGCCGGCTCGGTCGACCGCTACCTGCAGTTCTTCCTGCCCGGGATCCTCGTGCAGAGCATCCTCATGATCACGATGTACACCGGGGTGGCGCTCAACACCGACATCGAGAAGGGCGTCTTCGACCGCATCCGCTCGCTGCCGGTCTGGCGGCCCAGCGCGCTGGTCGGCGCGCTGCTCGGCGACGTCGTCCGGTTCACCCTCGCCTCGGCGGTGGTCATCGGCCTGGGCCTCGCGCTCGGGTTCCGGCCGCGGGGCGGGCCGGGTGGGGTGCTCGCGGCCGTGGCGCTGCTGCTGGTGTTCGCCTTCGCCCTCGGCTGGATCTGGACCTACCTCGCGCTGGTCGTGCGCACGCCGAACGCGGTCATGGGCTGGAGCATGCTGGTCATCACGCCGCTGACGTTCGGCAGCAACATCTTCGTCGACCCCGCCACGATGCCCGGCTGGCTGGAGGCCGTGGTCGAGGTCAACCCGGTCAGCCACCTGGTCAGCGCGGTGCGCGGGCTGGTGCACGGCGAGGTCGCCGGCTCCGACGTCGTCCTCGTGCTGGTGTGGGCGGCCGCGCTGGTCGCCGTCCTCGGCCCGCTGACGATGCGCCGCTACCGCACCCGGAACTGACGTCGGCTACAACGGGGAGGTGCCCGCCTCGCAGCCGACCCTCCGCACCGCCCCCTTCGCCGAGCTCACCCCGTTCGAGGTCTACGCCCTCTGCCGGTTGCGGGTCGACGTCTTCGTCGTCGAGCAGGAGTGCCCGTACCCCGAGCTCGACGGCCGGGACACCGAGCCGGCCACGCGGCACCTGTGGTTCGAGGAGGACGGCGAGGTGCTGGCCACCATCCGCGTCCTCGACGACGGCGCGACCCGGGCGATCGGCCGGGTCGCCACCGCCGCCACCGCGCGCGGGCGGGGGCTGGCCGCGCGGCTGATCGAGGCCGGGATCGAGCTGTGCGACGGCGCCCCGATCACGCTGGGCGCCCAGGCGCACCTGCAGGGCTGGTACGAGCGCTTCGGATTCCGGCTCAGCGGGCCCGGCTACGTGGAGGACGGGATCCCGCACGTGCCGATGCGCCGCGAGCCGGCCTGACCGGCGCTCAGGCCGCCGTCGCCGGCCCCAGGTCGGCGGCGCCGAACGCGGCGTCGAACCGGTCGCACCAGATGACGACGCTCGTCCAGCCGGTCGCGTCGACCCCCGCGGGCACGGCGTAGTTCTGGTCGCCGACGTTGCCCTTGAGCGGCCCGAGGTCGACGAACTGCTCGTCGAAGGCGGCCTCCTCGCCGGTGGCCGGGTTCTGCGAGAGGTACACGTACAGCGCCGGGCCGTTGGAGGTCGCGAAGCCCTCCAGCCGGACGACGACCTGCCCGTCGGGGAGCCGCACCACCCGCGCGGTGCCGACGGTCTCGTGCTCCCGGGAGACGAACGTGCCGGTGGCCAGGTCGACCGGCCCGGGCGGCGCCACGGTGATCACCGCTCCCCCGCCCTCGCCGGCCCCCGGGGTCTCCTCCGCGGCCGCCGACGGCAGGCTCTCGTCCACCCGCTCGTCGTAGAAGAGCTTCTGCGGCTGGAACCAGACGAGCGCGACGGCGGCCAGCGCCACCACCACGACCGCCGCCGCCGACCAGATCCAGGTCCTCCGCCGCGTCGACACGGCGGCGGACCCTAGCCGCGGCCCCGCCGCCCGTGGGGCTTCGCGAGCGTGGCTGTCCGGCGGGCGGGTACCGCGCGCCCCATGGCAGACGACAGGACCCCCGGCGGGTTCGCCGGACGGCTCGGGGCGACGGTGCAGGACGCCGGCGACGGCGCCGCGACGCTGGCGTTCGAGGTCCGCGACGAGCACCTGAACCCGGCGGGCACGCTGCACGGCGGCGTCGTGGCGACGCTGGTCGACACGGTCATGGGCCAGGCGGTGCGCACCACCACCGGCGACGGCGAGGTGCCCGCGACCAGCCAGCTCACCGTCACCTACCTGCGCCCGGGGAGACCCGGCCCGCTCGAGGTGCGCGGCCGGGTGCGCACCCGCGGCGAGCACCTGACCATCTGCGAGGCCGACGTCGAGCAGGAGCGCAAGGCGCTGGCGCACGCCGTCGCGACGTTCGCCCTGCTCGAGCGCTGAGAACGCGCGAGCGCCCCGCCGGCCGGGCCGGCGGGGCGCTCGTCGTGTGCGGGTCCGATCAGGCGATCGGCTCGAGGCAGTAGACCGTGCCCTCGTCGCCGGTGCTGCCGTACCAGAGGGCGTCGGTGGCCGAGGCGAAGTCGATGCAGGTGTCGGGGTCGGCGAGGTACTCGCTCTCCGTCTGCTCCTCCTCCTCGATGCCGACCACCCGCAGCTCGGCCGCCGAGTCGTCGCAGTCGACGACGTCGACGTCCGTGCCGCTGGTGCGCTGCACGCAGTCGCCGACCTCGGGGGCGCCGAAGTCGATGAAGCGGAACGCGGCGAGGCCGCCCGCGACGGCGACCGCGGCGACGACGCTGCCGATCTTCCTGCCCTTGCCGGGCCTGCCGGCCGGCGCGGGGCCGCCGAAGGGCCCCGGCTGGCCGGGCTGGCCGGGACCGAACTGCCCCGATGGGCCGGGCTGGCCGAACGCCGGCTGGCCGGGCTGCGGCTGACCGAACGCCGGCTGACCGAACGCCGGCTGACCGGGCCGGCCGTACCCCTGCTGGCCGGGCTGGGGCTGACCCCACGCGCCGGGCTGCCCGGGCTGGCCACCGGCGGGCGGCTGCCAGCTCCCCGGCTGTGGGGCGCCCGGCGGCGGAACGGGCGGGCCGGGCTGCGGGCCCCCTGCCGGCGGCGGGGGGCCGGGCTGTCCCGGGTTCGTCATCACGTGCTCCTCGGTGCTCCGACCGGCGCCGGGGCGGCACGCGGTCCGACGGGCACCTTCACACACGGCGAACGCGCAGGTCAGGAGGACGCGCCGCAGCGTCCCCCGCGCGGGTCAGGTCGGGACCGGGGCCGGGAGGGGGTCGTCGAGCACCACGCTGACGCTCGCCGGGGCGCCGGCCGGGTCGTCCTCGTACACCTCGTCGTCGTCCCCCGTGCCGCACTGGCTGACCAGGAGGATGAAGGCGAACACCAGGGCGATCAGGCCGAGGAAGGTCCCGAGGAGCACCGCCCGGCCGCGCTTGGGCCGCGGCTGCATGCCCCGCCGCGGGTCGTCGGGGTCGGGCGGGCGGGCGGCCTGGGACATGGGCGGACTCCTCGTGCAGGACGGACGGGGCCGCGTGTGCTGCGCCGTCTCTCCCCACACATGCCCAGCCCACCCGCCGGTACGCCTGCGGGGCGCGGCGGCGGGCGGCACGATCGCCGCATGACCACAGCCACGTGGAACGGGACCGTCGTCGCCGAGTCCGACGACATCGTCACCGTCGAGGGCAACGCCTACTTCCCGCGTGAGTCGGTGCGCGCGGACGTGCTGCGCCCGTCGTCGACGCACACCACCTGCCCCTGGAAGGGCCGGGCCTCCTACTTCTCCCTCGAGGTCGACGGGCGGACCAACCCCGACGCGGCCTGGTACTACCCCGAGCCCGAGGACGCGGCGAGGGAGATCACCGGCCGGGTGGCCTTCTGGCGGGGCGTCGAGGTCCGCTGAACGACGAGGGCCCGGCCGCCGCGGCGGCCGGGCCCTCGCGTCGGTCCGTCACGAGCTGGGGCGCCCACCGGCGAGCTCGCGGGCGGAGGCGGCCTCCTCGGGCGCGAGGGCGGCGCTGCGCTCCTGGCGCTCGATGGCCCGGTGGTAGGCCTCCCAGGCCTCGCCCGGGGAGACGCCGAGCGCCGCGGCGATCTGCTCCCAGCTCGCCCCGCCGCGCAGCGCGGCGCGGAAGCCGGTCAGCTGGCTGTCGTGGGCCTTGCGGGCGATGACCTCGCAGAGCGCGAGGATCTCCAGGGACTCCGGCACGTCGAGCGAGGTCTGCTCGCTCAGCAGCGAGGTCCAGTCGTCGTCGTCCCGGTCCCGGACGGTGTTGAGAGTCGTCGCCCCGGAGTCCCGCCGGCTGAGGAAGTCGAGGCGGGTGGCGGCCGTCTGGAGCGAGAACTCCTGCTCCAGGGCCTCGGGAGTGATCTGCATGCTCCCACCTTCCCCGAGGAGGCGGACGGTCGCGACCCGCTGCGACGCGGATCTCCCCCGGTCGGCGGAGGGCCCGCACCCAGGGTGGGTGCGGGCCCTCCGGAGCGTGTCAGCCGGGCGTCACTCGTCCTCGACGCCCACGGCCTCCTTGGCCACCGCGGCCAGCGCCACCTGCGCGGCGCTGATCACGTCCGGCCGGTTCTTGTGCGTCTCCTCGTAGCGGATGAGCACGTTGATCTGGCGCGGGTCGCGCAGGGCCTTGGCGGCCTCGGCGGCGTCCGGGGTCGACAGCGAGTCGAAGCCCTTGACGGGCAGCTCGTCGGCGGAGACGTCGCCGAGCTCCTCACGGGCGGCCCGGGCGGCGTCGGCGGCCTCGCGGTTGCCCTCGCGGTCGGCGACCCGCTCGGCCCGGCGCAGCGCGGCGCTCCGGCCGGCGCCCAGGGTCTCGCGGACGGCGCCGGCCAGGCCGCTCGCCCTGTTCGCGGCCTGCCCGATCTCCTCGCCGACCTTCTGACGCCGCTGCTCGGCGGTGTCGAGCGCCCCGTTCACCCGGTTGGCGACGAAGCGGTACGGCGCGACGACGGCCCGGCTGGCGGCGCCGGCGACCTGCTGGAACGGGGTGGGTCGCAGCGCGGCGGGGCCACCCAGCGCCTCCTCGGCCAGCACGACGCGCAGCCAGTCGACGGTCGCCTCGTGGGCGGTGACCAGGCCCTCGGCGAGCCGCACGACCTCCTCCAGGCCGGCCTTCTGGCCGAGCACCTTGAGGTAGAGGGCGCGGTCGAGCAGCTGGTGCTCGAGGGTGAGGTCCTGCAGCAGCGCCTCCTCGATGGGCGCGGCCTGCTCGAAGGTGGCCTTGAGGAGGGCGGCCAGCCGGCCGAGGGCCGGGGTGACGACGTCGGGCACGCCGCCGAGGTCGCGCAGCACGGCGGTGGTGAGGCGGGTGCGCTCGGCGGCGTTGTCGGCGTTCTGGGTCAGCTCGCGGCGGACGGCGTCGGTCCGGGCCTGCAGCACCCGGGTGCGGGCGATCTGCTCCTCGGTCTGGCTGAGCAGGACGAGCGCGCGGAGCTGGTTGACGATCTTGGCGTTCTCGTTGTCGGTCACGGCGGGGACTCCAACGATCGGGGACGACCTGACGCCCTCTTCCTGCCCCGCCACCGGGTACTGCTAACAACAGCAAGCGGATTGCTAGCAGTGAGGCGGATCACGTCCCCGGCGGCACCCACTCGGCCGAGATGCCGAGTTGCTCCCCGATCGCCCGCATCTCCGCCTCGAACAGCGGCGCGGCGTCGACCAGGGCGAACTTGAGGTGCCCGAACACCTCCATGCAGACCAGCCCGTACAGCCGCACCCAGCAGGAGAGGAAGACGGCCATCACGCCCAGCGGCAGCTCGACCGGGAGCTTCGCGCACCACGCGCGCAGCTGCTCCTGGAAGTCGGGGGCGAGGTCGGCGTCGGCCGGGATCGGGAACGGCCGCTGGAAGTACACGGCCGCCAGGAGGGCGGCGAAGACCCCGCCGAAGCGGCGGCCGGCGACCGCGGCCGGCCCCTCGCCGGTCTCGTCGGGGACGACGCCGTCGGCCGCGGAGCCGAAGAGCAGCCCGAACTCGGCCGGGTGGCCGACCGCCCACGTGCGGAAGGCGCGCGCGGTGACCAGCAGCTGCGCGCCGGGCCGGGGCGGGACGACGGCGTCGCGGGCGGCCTCCAGGTGGTCGCACAGCTCGTCGTAGAGGTCGGCCACCACCTGCTCGACGAGCTCCTCGCGGCTGGCGTAGTAGCGGTACAGCGCCGGCGCGGTCAGCCCGACCTCGCGCGCGATGGCCCGCAGCGCCAGCCCGTCCGGCCCGTGCTCGACCAGCACGCGGCGGGCCGCGCTCCGGATGTCGCGCAGCGTCTCGGCGCGCAGCCGCTCGCGCCTGCTCACCGGCTCCGCCACGGCCGACCACCTCCCGGGGTTGACGTCAGTGAACGGCGTATGCAGAGTTATCGCCGTTCGCTAACAGCGTTCACCCAGCGTACCGGGAGAGGGAGGGGCTGCCGTGTTCGAGGCCCTCGGACGAGTGGTGTACCGACGGCGACGGTGGGTGCTGGCGCTCAGCGCCGTCGCCGTCGTCGTCGCGGGTGTGTGGGGCACGGGCGTCTTCGGCCGGCTGACCAGCGGCGGGTTCGAGGACCCGGGCAGCGAGAGCGCCCGGGCCGCCGAGCTGGCGGTCCGTGAGCTGGGCCGCGACGCCTCCGACGTCGTCGTCCTGTACCGCAGCGACGACCTCACCGTCGACGACCCGGCCTACCGGGAGGCGGTCGCCGCGTCCCTGACCGGGCTCCCCGACGGCGTGGTCGAGCGGGCCACGACCTGGTTCGACACCGGCGCCGCGCCGCTGGTGAGCGAGGACCGCCGGTCCACCTACGCCGTGCTGCAGCTGGCCGGCGACGCCGACGCGCGCACCGACGCCGTCGACGTCGTCGAGCAGGAGCTGTCCGCGCCGGGCCTGGAGACGTCGATCGGCGGCGCGACCACGGTCGAGCGCGACATCGACGAACGGGTCAGCGCCGACATCGCCCGCGCGGAGATGATCTCGCTGCCGGTGCTGGCGGTGCTGCTCGTCGTCGTGTTCGGCAGCCTCGCCGCCGCGAGCCTGCCGCTGGCCATCGGCGTCACCGCGATCCTCGGGGCGTTCACCGCGCTGCGGGTGGTCAGCCTGTTCACCGAGGTGTCGGTGTTCGCGGTCAACATCGTGACGATCCTCGGGCTGGGGCTGGCGATCGACTACGGCCTGTTCGTGGTCAGCCGGTTCCGCGAGGAGGTGCGCCGGCAGGCGACGGTGGAGGACGCGCTGGCCCGCACGATGGCGACGGCGGGCCGCACGGTCGCCGTCTCCGGGATCACCGTGGCGCTGTCGCTGGCCGGGCTGGTGGTGTTCCCGCAGGTGTTCCTCCGCTCGATGGGCTTCGGCGGGGTGAGCGCGGTGCTGGTCGCGATGCTCGCCGCGCTGACCCTGCTGCCCGCGCTCTTGGCGGTGCTCGGCCCGCGGGTGGACGCGCTGGCGGTGCCGGGGCGCCGGCGGGTGCGGGACGCGGAGCCCGGCCGCGGCGCGTGGGAGCGGATCGCCCGCGGCGTCATGCGCCGGCCGGTGCTGGTGACCGTCGCCGTCGTCGGGCTGCTGCTGGTGCTCGCGCTGCCGTTCCTGCGGGTGCAGTTCGGCGCGATCGACGTCCGCGCGCTGCCCGCCGGCACGGAGAGCCGGGTGGTGGCCGAGACGATCGACCGGGACTTCCCGCCCGCGCCGTCGGGCCCGGTGACCGCCGTGGTCACCCTGGCCGACCCGGTCGACTCCCCCGCCGGCGCCGCCGCGCTCGAGGGGTACGTGGCCGACGTCGCCGCGCTGCCGGAGGTGGACGGCGCGACGGTGACCGGCGCGGAGGGGACGACCGCGCGGGTGTCGGTGGCCTACGACGGCGACCCGGTCGACGCCGACGCCCGCGCGCTGGTCGCCGACGTCCGTGACGTACCCGCCCCGCCGGGCGGCGAGGTGCTCGTCGGCGGCGAGAGCGCGGTGATGACCGACCTGCTGGACAGTCTCGGCTCGCTGCTGCCGTGGATGGCGCTGATCGTCGTCTCCACGACGTTCGTGCTGCTGTTCCTGGCCTTCGGGTCGGTGGTGCTGCCGGTCAAGGCGGTGCTGATGAACGTGCTGTCGCTCGGCGCCTCGTTCGGCGCGCTGGTGTGGGTGTTCCAGGACGGCAACCTGTCCGGCGTCCTGGGCTTCACGCCGACCGGGTTCATCGAGGCGACCCAGCCGATCCTCGTGCTGGCCATCGTGTTCGGGCTGTCGATGGACTACGAGGTCTTCCTCATGTCCCGCATCCGCGAGCAGTACGACCTGACCGGCGACAACACCACCGCCGTCGCCACCGGGCTGCAGCGCACCGGCGGGATCATCACCAGCGCGGCGCTGCTGCTGCTCGTGGTGATCGGGGCGTTCTCCACCTCGGGGATCGCCTTCATCAAGATGATCGGCGTCGCGATGGCGATCGCGATCGTGGTGGACGCGACGGTCGTCCGGACACTGCTGGTCCCGGCGACGATGCGGCTGCTGGGCCGGGCCAACTGGTGGGCGCCGGGGCCACTGGGCCGGCTCTACGCCCGCTACGGGATCCGCGACTCCGACGGCGGGACGCCGGACGCCCCGCCGTCGCCGCGGCCGCGGGTGCCCGAGCCGGCCGGGGTCGGCTGAGGTGCGGGTCGCACCGGCTCCGCGGGACCGCCGCGGAGCCGGTGCGGCGCCTCAGCGCGCCGGCGCCGGGGGGACCGGGGGCCGGCGGCGGGTCTCCAGCCGCAGCACCGGCTGGGTCAGCTGCGCCAGCGCGGCGCAGCGGGCGCAGACCGGGCCGGGGTGGGTCTCGGCGGCGCAGGTGTCACACAGCACGCGGGTCTCCTCGCTCGGGAGTCCGTCAGGACTCGAGAGCCAGAAGATGCCACCCACCTGCGACGTCGCGCCCGCCCGTGGGACGGGTGTGACGTCTCGTCAGCGATCCGTCACCGAAGCCGGCGACGACGGCGCGGCGGGACCGCTCCCCCACCCCGGGCGGCGGCGCAGGACGGTGGTCGCGACGGGGCGGGACGCGGGCGCGCAGGCCTGGTCAGGGCCACTGTGCGAGGTGCTCAACGGGACCTCCCGGGACGGTGTCCGCCGAGGATGGCGGCGCCCCGCCCGCGGCGCGAGACCCGGCGCGACGGTGGGACGAGACGTCACACGATCGACCCACCCCGTTCCCCCGTCCGGCACCGTCCGGCCGCCGGGGACGCGCGCATCCGCCGGTAGACCGGTGGCCGGCGAGTGGTCACCGGTCGGGGTCACCGCACCTCGACGACCCCGACGAGCGACCGCTCGTCGCCGGGTGTCGACCTGACGTCGTCTCGGGACGGCCGAGACAGCAGCAGGTCGACGAGCGGCGCGACGTCAGCCGACGAGCAGGTCCAGCAGCCGGTCGAGGTAGGGCACCTGCCCCTTCACCAGCTTGCTGCGCGCCTCGTCGACGCCGAACCAGGCGGCGCGGTCGATCTCCGGGAACTCCTGGAGCCGCCCCGACCGCGGCGGCCACTCGATCGTGAACGTGTTGCTGACGGCGGCGTCCGCGTCGAGGTCGCCCTCGCCGGCCCACACGGTGAGCACCTTGCCGCCGGCCCGCAGCTCGCCCAGCGCCACCAGCGACGCTGCCGGCACCGGGCTGCCGAACTCCTCCTCGAACTCGCGGTGCGCGACCGCGAGCGGGTCCTCGCCGTCGGCGTACTCGCCCTTCGGGAACGACCAGGCGCCGTCGTCCTTCCGCGCCCAGAACGGCCCGCCCATGTGACCGAGCAGCACCTCCACGGAGGGCACGCGCCGGTACAGCAGGACCCCCGCGCTCCGTCTCGGCACCGGCCCAGCCTCGCACGGCGGGCGGCCGGACCCGGTCGACCGGCCGGCGGCGCCCCGCCGGCACCGGCACCGCCCGCCGTCCGCAGCCGTGGCAGAACCGGCCCGGGAGCCGCCTCGTCCCGCGGTGTCAGCGGCAGTCGTCCGGGCCGGTCCCGTGACCGTTGCCCTGGCCGTGGCCGTTGCCGCGTCCCGGACCGTCGTCGCAGGGGGCGGGGACGACGGGGACGGGGACGACGGGGGCGACGGGCGGCGGCGGGGTCGCCGGCACGGCGAGCGTCGGCGCCGCGGTGGGCACCGGCTCCTCCGCGACCGGGGTGGGCTCCGGGCCCGGCGCGGGCTCGGGCGGGGGCTCGGGCGAGGGCGTGGCCGTCCGCCCGGCCGGCGGCGCGCCCGCCGGCGCGGGCCCGGACAGCGGCGGCACCTCGGGCGCCCCACCCCCGCGCACGGCGGGGGCGACCAGCACGGCGAGCCCGGCGACGAGCAGCACCAGGGCCGCGGCGCCGATGCCGAGCCACCGCCGGCGCAGCCTCGCCCGCGCCGCCCGGTGGCGGGACCGGGTGGGCAGCACGTCGGTGTCGTGCTCGCCGGCAGGGTCGACGGCGGGATCGGGCGCGGGGACCGGGTCGAGGCGGGCGGTGTGCATCCCGGCGAACCTACGGAGCGGGCGGGCCGGATCCGTTCCGCGACCCGCGGGCGGCCCGCCCGCCCGTCACACCCGTCCCAGTGGGGGCGGCTCCTCCCGGGAGGGGGCGCCCGGGAGGAGCCGCGGTCTACGGGCGCTGGAGGTGGGCCAGCGCGTCGTCGAGGCCGGTGACGTCGGCGTACTTGGCGTCGAGGTCGGCCAGGTTGTTCTCGTGCACCGCCGCGCTCCGGTCGGCGCACGCCTCCCGGACCACTTGCGGCCGGAACCCGGCGTTGAGCGCGTCCATCGCCGTCGCGCGCACGCACCCCGACGTGGAGACCCCGCCCAGCACCACGGTGTCCACACCGAGGGCGTGCAGCGTGGAGGACAGCGGGGTGCCGAAGAAGCCCGAGGCGTACTGCTTGACCACCACCGGCTCCCCCGGCGACGGCGTCAGCGCGAGCCGGCCCCAGTCGCCGTCCGCGTCCTCGGCGAACGCCGCCAGCGCCGGGACCTTGCGGACGAACAGCCCGCCGTCGGCCAGCCCGGCCGAGTACCGGACCGCCGTCCAGACGACGGGGTGCCCGCCGGCGCGCGCCGCCTCCACCAGCGCCCGTGCCGCCTCGACCGCCGGCCCCGGGTCGGGCAGCGCGAACGGCCCGCCGGGCTCGGTGTAGGCCCGGCACAGGTCGATGACCACCACGGCCGGGCGGGTCCCCCAGCCCACCCGGCCGGAGAACGCCGGGCCGTGCGGCCCGGCCCCGGTCACGTCGCCGACCACACCGGGCGCCGTGGCGCCGGCAGCCCGGTCTCCTCCTCGCACCGGGCCAGCAGCTCCTCGACCGGCGGGCCCATGTCGAAGACCGGCAGCTCGGCGGGGCGGTCGGCGCTCAGCTGGTCGCGCAGGGTCTCGGTGGCCTCGGCGTCCACCTCGCCGCCGTCGCAGACGACGACGCCGTAGCGCCGGGCGCCGTCCTGGGTGACCAGCCCGCGGCGCACCTCCCGCGCCACCAGCTCGGGGTCGCGCTCGAGCGGGTCGCCCCACCCGCCGCCGCCCCAGGTGACGAAGTGCAGGACGTCGCCCGGGGACACCGGCACCCCGTGGCACTTGCTCGGCAGCACCTCGCGGGTGCCGTCGGCCCGGTCGATCCACTTGCGGCCGCGGGCGCCGGGCTCGCCGCCGTTGACGCCCCACGGGTAGGTGAGCCAGCGGTCGTCGTGGATGGCGATCTCGCCGGGCTCCTCGAACACGTAGGCGACGTCGACGCCGTTGCCGCCGCGGTGCAGGCCGGCGCCGCCGGTGTCGGCGACGGTCTCCCACCGCTCGATCCGCAGCGGGTAGTAGGACTCCAGGTACTCGCAGGGGATGTTGACGAAGCTCGGCCACAGCGAGTGGCCGTCCGGGCCGTCGCCGAGCGGCCGGCCGGGGATGCCGCCGAAGCCGATCGAGTAGAGCTGGAACCACTCCCCCTTCCGCTCGCCGCCGGAGTAGTGGCCGGAGTACATGAAGTGCGGCGAGGAGGAGAAGCCGGCGGCGTTGAGCAGCGCCGGGTTCGTCTGCCCGAGCAGCCCGCCGAAGAGGTCGAAGACCCGCCCGATGCCGTGGTTGCGGCCGTTGAGCGCGGCGGGGTGGGCGGGCTTCCAGTAGGACCCGTCCGGGATCGTGACGTCGATCAGCGGGTAGAACCCGTCGTTCCAGAGGATCTGCGGGTCGGCCACCGTGATCATGTAGATCCCGAAGAACATCCGGGTCAGGTTCTCGTTGATGTAGTAGTTGATCGGCCCGGCCGCCTGGGGCGAGGACCCGGTGAAGTCCAGGTGCACCTTCTCGCCGGTGCGGGTCAGCGACAGCTTCAGCTCGTAGGGGCCGTTGCCCACGCCGTCGTCGCAGATGTAGTCGGTGAACGAGAGCGTGCGGCCCTCCTCGAACACCATCTGCAGCAGCACCTTCATCGCGTCGTGGTTGCGCTGCAGGAGTGCGTCGAGCGCCGACAGGTAGGTGGCCGTACCGAACCGGGTGCACATCTCCACCACCCGCCGGCCGGCGGTGCGGCAGGCGGCGACCAGGCCGTTGAGGTCGGCGCGGTTCCAGTCGGGCATGCGGACCTGGTTGAGGATGATCCGCAGCGCGTCCTCGTTGAGCTGCCCGCGGCGGTAGAGCTTGAAGGGCGGGATGACCACGCCCTCCTCGTAGATCGTCCGGGCGTCGGTGGGCATCGACGAGGGCGTCTTGCCGCCGACGTCGGACATGTGGCCGAACATCGACGCCCAGCCCACGACCCGGCCCTCGTGGAAGACCGGCATGACCACCAGCCAGTCGTTGGCGTGGCTGATCGCCGCGCCGCAGGCGTAGGGGTCGCTGGTGAGGAGGACGTCGCCCTCCTCGACGGTGTCGTCGAAGCCCTCGAGGAAGTCGGGGATGGACAGGCCGAACTGGCCGACGACCATCTTCCCGCTCGGGTCGCCGATGAGCGGGAACTCGTCGTGCTGCTCGCGGATGCCGGGCGAGAGCGCGGTGCGGAACAGCACCTCGTCCATCTCGTAGCGGGCGTTGCGCAGCCCGTTCTCGATGAGGTCGAGGGTGACCGGGTCGACGTCGACCCGCTCGACGGTGCCGGTGGCGGTCTCGATGATCCGTGCCATGTCAGCCCTCCACCGGGGTGATGAGCAGGGAGCCCGACGCGTGGACGGTGGCCACGTGCCCGGGCAGGACGAGG
The DNA here is from genome assembly GCF_054050435.1 of Geodermatophilus sp. SYSU D01036. Classification (NCBI taxonomy): domain Bacteria; kingdom Bacillati; phylum Actinomycetota; class Actinomycetes; order Geodermatophilales; family Geodermatophilaceae; genus Geodermatophilus; species Geodermatophilus sp. SYSU D01036. Next base: position 93,500 of record NZ_JBJGZJ010000015.1, read on the forward strand.
GTGGTGCTGTCCATCTCGGTGACGATCGCGGGACCGGTCACGACGTCGCCCGCGCGCAGCCGCGCCCGGTCGTAGACCGACGCCGAGACCCGCTCGCCGCCGACGTGCACCGGGTGCTCGCTCACCAGCGCGCCCTCCGGGTCGCCGTTCCCGGGCTCGAGCCGCACGGGCGCGACGTCGGGCCGCGGGCCGGTGACGGTGGCGCGGGCGTTGACCAGCTCGTGGTCGACGGTGAGCAGGAAGGAGAACAGCCGGTCGTGCTCGGCGTCGAAGGCGCGGCCGAGTTCGGCCAGCGGCTGCCCGCCGTCGAGCCAGGCGGGGTCGACGGTCACCGGGATCTCGAAGCCCTGGCCGTGGTAGCGGACGTCGACCTGGTAGCCGACCGTCTGCTGCTCCCGGGGCAGGCCCTGGGCGGCCAGCCGCTGACCGGCGTCGTCGGCCAGCTCGCGCAGCACCTGCACCAGCTCGTCGTCGCCGAGCTGGGCGAAGCGCCGCAGCACCGTGCGGGCGGACTCGTCGCGCCGGCTGGTGGTGGCGTCACCGAGGGCGCACAGCACCCCGGGCGACGGCGGCACGATGACCGGCCACGCGCCGGTCAACACCCCGAGCGCGTTGGCGTGCAGCGGCCCGGCGCCCCCGAAGGCGACCAGCGCGAAGTCACGGGGGTCGAAGCCCTGCTGCACCGACACCAGCCGCAGCCCGCCGAGCATGTTCTCGTTGACGATGTCGACGATCCCGGCGGCCGCGGCCTCCGGGGAGTCCAGGCCCATCGCCTCGGCGACCTTGCCGACGGCGTCGCGCGCGGCCTGCACGTCGAGGGTGATCTCCCCGCCGGCGAGGGCCGAGGGCAGGTAGCCGAGGACGACGTTGGCGTCGGTGACCGTCGGGTCCACGCCGCCCTTGCCGTAGGCCGCCGGGCCCGGGTCGGCACCGGCGGACTGCGGGCCGACCCGCAGCGCGCGGGTCAGCTCCGGCACGTGCGCGATCGAGCCGCCGCCGGCGCCGACCGTGCGGACGTCGACGCTGGAGGCCCGCACGGTGAGGTCGCCGACCTTCGTCTCGCGGCCGATCCGCGGGGAGAGGTCGCGGACCAGCGCCACGTCGGTCGAGGTGCCGCCCATGTCGAAGGTGATGAGGTCGCGGTGGCCGCACTGCTCGGCCACCCACACCGCGCCGGTCACCCCGCCGGCGGGGCCCGACAGCAGCATGCTGACCGGCGCCTCGACCGCGGCGTCGGCCGACTGCAGGCCGCCGTCGCTGCGCAGGATCGACAGCTCACCGGTCACCCCGCCCTCGCGCAGCCCGTCGGAGAGGTGCCGCACGTACTTCTCCACCTGCGGCTGCACGTAGCCGTTGGCGACGGTGGTGAGCGTGCGCTCGTACTCGCGCAGCTCGGGGAGCACGTCGGAGGACAGCGACACCGGGACGCCGGGCAGCACCTCCGCGGCGATCTCCCGGACCCGCCGCTCGTGGGACGCGTCGGCGAAGGAGTTGACCAGGCTGACGGCGAGGGCCTGCACACCCTGCCGCTGGGTGGCGTGGCCCGCCAGCCTCTCCAGCTGCGCCCGGACGTCGGCCTCGTCGAGGGGGCGCACCTCCGACCCGTCGCTGGCGATCCGCCCCTCGACCTCGACGGTGTCCTCGAGGTCGGCCAGCGGCTCGGGCTTGGGCCAGATGATCCAGCCGGCCAGCCCGCCCGGGACGAAGGAGCGGGCGATCTGCAGGACCTGCCGGAAGCCGCGCGTGGTGACCAGTCCGACGCGGGCGCCCTTGCCCTCGAGGATCGCGTTGGTGGCCACCGTGGTGCCGTGCAGCACCTGTGCCACCTCGCGCATCGAGATGCCCGCGTCGGCGCACACCCTCCCGATGCCGGTGAGGACGCCGACCGCCTGGTCGGCCGGGGTGGAGGCGGTCTTGGCGCGCCACGTGGCGCCGCTGTCCTCGTCCACGAGCAGGACGTCGGTGAAGGTGCCCCCGACGTCGACTCCGAGCCGGTAGCTCATGCGGTCTCCTCGTTCCGGGTCGCGGGATCGGTCGCCTGCAGCCGGGCGGCCCGGACCATCACGGCCCGGGCGTTGGCGATGTGCGAGGTCATGACGGCGCGGGCCCACTCCGGGTCACCCGCGCGCAGGGCGGCGACGATCTCGGCGTGGTGCGCCAGGCTGCGGCGCAGCGACTCCTCGTCGTAGGTGAGGAAGTTGCGCCGCACGATCGGCGGGTGGATGGCGGCGGCCAGCGCGGCGGCCAGGGTGGGGTGCGCGGCCAGCGCGACCAGCCGGTCGTGGAACGCGCGGTTGAGCGGCACCAGGGCGTCGAGGTCCTGGTCCGAGCCGGGGGCGCCGACGGCGAGCATCCGGCGGGCGAGACCGTCGAGCTCGTCGACGTCGGCCGGTCGGGCGTTCGGGACCGCGTGCGCGGTGAGCTGGGGCTCCAGGACCGAGCGCAGGTCGAACACGCCCTCCAGCTCGGCGACGGTCCAGGTGGCCACCCGTGCGCCTCGGTTGGGGACGAGCTCCACCAGCCCCTCGGAGGCCAGCCGCGAGAGCGCCTCGCGCACCGGCGTGCGGCTCACCCCGAGCCGCTCGGCCAGCTCCACCTCGCCGAGGCGCGCGCCGGGAGCGAGGTCGCCGCCCATGATCAGGTCGCGGAGGGTCGCCAGGGCCCGCTCGGCCGACGTCAGAGGGCGTGTCACCGGTCACACCTCCTCGGGGATTGCATGCAAGCTAGGGGCAACCGCCGAGGAGGCACAAGGGCCCCACAGGACCGACCTGCCCCGTTGCTGCGCACGTCGGGGGCGGTGCAGACTCGCGGTGACCCACAGCCGCTGCGCCGGTCGCTGTATGCAACCGGGCGGGAACGGGGACGACACACGAGGAGGCCACCGTGGCGGATCTGCTGAGCGGTGCGCGAGCCCCGCGGGCCCGGCTGCGCGAACTGCTCGCCGGCCCGGGACCCCTGATGGCGCCGGGCGCCTACGACGCGCTGACCGCCCGGCTGGTCGAGCAGGCCGGCTTCGACGCCGTCTACATGACCGGGTTCGGGACGACCGCGGGGCTGCTCGGCCGGCCCGACGTCGGGTTGCTGTCGGGCGCGGAGATGGTCGACAACGCGCGCCGGATCGCCGCCGCCGTCGACCTCCCGGTGATCGCCGACGCCGACACCGGTTACGGCAACGCGATCAACGTCGTCCGCACGGTGCAGCTCTACGAGCAGGCCGGGGTGGCCGGCATCCAGCTCGAGGACCAGGTGATGCCCAAGAAGTGCGGGCACATGAGCGGCAAGGCGCTGATCGGCACCGGGGAGATGGCCGGCAAGATCCGCGCCGCCGCGGCCGCCCGGCGCGACCCGGACCTGGTGCTGATCGCGCGCACCGACGCCGTCGCCGTCACCGGGGTCGACGACGCGCTGGCCCGCGCCCGCGCCTACGCCGGGGCCGGCGCCGACCTGCTCTTCGTCGAGGCGCCGACCAACGAGGCCGACGTCGAGCGGATCGCCGGCGAGCTGGCCGGGGTGGCCCCGCTGGTCTTCAACTGGGCCGAGGGCGGGCGCACGCCGCCGCTGTCGCTGGAGCGCATGGCCGAGCTCGGCTTCGCCCTGGTGATCTACCCGATCGGCACGCTGCTGGCCGCCACCGCCGGCGTCCGCTCGTTGCTGGCGTCGCTGCGGCAGCAGGGCGTCCCGCCGCTGGACGGGCTGCCCACCTTCGGCGAGTTCACCGACCTCGTGGGCCTCCCCGAGGTGCAGGACCTCGAGCAGCGCTTCGCCGGCTGAGGAGCCCCCGGAGACCCCTCCTCGGCAGCCGCGAGCGCCCGCCCGGCAACGTCTCGGCCCTCCCGTCACACCCGCCCCAGACGCTCCACGCGGATGACCGGACCGGTCCGTCCGGACCGGTAGACAGGAGGCCATGAGCACCACGGACACCCGCCCGCATCCGCACGACGGGGTCCGGGCTGCCGTGGCGATCTCCGCCACCAGCACGCCGGTGCTCTCCTACGCCCTCGCGCACAACCGCGTCCCGGTCGTGTCGCGGCTGGCGTTCACCAACCACGGCGCGGCGGTCCGCGGCGCCACCGTGCGCCTGGGCGTCCAGGACGCCGAGGGCCCCATCGGCAGCCCGGTCGAGCTGCTGGTCGACCTCGACGCCGGCACCACCACCGTGCTCAGCGACGTCGGCCTGGTCATGGACCCCGCCGCGATGCTGCAGATCGAGGAGCAGCGGCCCGGCTCGATCGAGATCGACGTCGCCGTCGACGGCGTGGACGTCGCCGGCACCGCCGTGCCGGTGCAGGTGCTCGCCGCCAGCCAGTGGCTGGCCACCCCGGTGCCGCTGGCGCTGGAGATGCTCGCCGCGCACGTCCTGCCCAACCACCCCGCGGTGACCGCGCTGCTGGCCGAGGCCGCCGCGGTGCTCGAGGCGCGCACCGACGACCCGTCGGTGCAGGGCTACCAGGCCGGGCCCGAGCGGGTCGACGAGATCGTCGCCGCGGTCGCCGCCGCCGCGCGCGCCCGAGGCATCCGCTACAGCGAGCCCCCGGCGAGCTGGGCCGACATCGGCCAGAAGGTGCGCACCCCGGGCGACGTCCTCGACGGCCGGGTCGGCACCTGCCTGGACACCGTCGTCGTGCTCGCCGCCGCGCTCGAGGCCGCCGGCGTCCGGCCGCTGCTGTGGGTGGCCGAGGGGCACGCCTTCCTCGGCTACTGGCGGGAGGAGCGCAGCGCGGAGAGCGCGGCCACCACCGACGTCGCGCCGCTGGTGAACCTGGTCGACCTCGGCCTGGTGCGGCTGGTGGAGACGACGCTGCTCACCAGCCGCAGCGCCGAGGACCCCGACGCCGAGCTGCTGCACCGCGCCGCCTACGACTCCTGGCTGCCCGGTGCGCTGGACCGCGTCGTCGGCGTCACCGACGTCCACCGCGCCCGCCGCGACGGCATCCTGCCGCTGCCCGCCCGCACCCGCGGCCCGGACGGCTCGGTGCAGGTCATCGAGTACCGCGCCGCCGAGCACGACCCCGCCGCCCGCCCGGCCGGCCGGCACGCCGCGCCGGTCGCCGGCGGCCGCCCGGGCGTGCCGCCGCGGGTGCAGCAGTGGAAGAACAGCCTGCTCGACCTCAGCCTGCGCAACCGGCTGATCAACTACACCGAGGGCGCCGGCCTGCCGCTGGTCGTCCCCGACGCCTACCTCGCGGGCCTGGCCGACCTGCTCACCGGCGACGACGCCGTCACCCTGCTGCCGGGCGACCGGCTGGCCGCCGTGCACGTCGAGCGCGGCGTGCGCTCGGCCCGCGAGCTGCCGGTCGGCCTGCTCGGCGAGACGCTGGTCGAGCGCCACGCGGTGCACGCCGACGTCACCGAGGGCGGCTACCTGCCCCGGCTGCGCGGGCTGGCGCACCGGGCGCGGACCGTCCGCGAGGAGACCGGCGCCAACAACCTCTACGTCGCCATCGGCAGCCTGGCCTGGGAGCTCGACGGCCGGTCGCTGCGCTCGCCACTGGTGCTGCTGCCGGTGGTCCTCTCCCCCGCCGGCCGCACCGGCGCCTACCGGCTCTCCGCCGACGAGTCCTCCGCCGCCAGCCCCAACTGGTGCCTGCTGGAGAAGCTGCGCCAGGTGCACGGCCTGACGGTCCCGGGGCTGGACGGCGAGGGCGTCGACGTCGACACCGCCCTGACCGCCGTCCGCCAGGCGCTGGCCGACGCCGGGCTGCCGTTCCGCGTCGAGGCCACCGCCGACCTCGCCGTCCTGCAGTTCGCCAAGTACCGGCTGTGGCGCGACCTCGACGAGCACTGGGCCGAGCTCACCGCCAACCCGCTGGTGCACCACCTCGTGCACGCCCCGACCGAGGCGTTCGCCGACCCGGTGCCGGCCGCGGCCGCCGACGTCGACCTCGACGAGCTGGCCGCCCGCTGCCCCGTCCCCGCCGACGCCTCGCAGCTGCGCGCGGTGGCCGAGGGCGTCGCCGGGCGCACGTTCGTGCTGGAGGGCCCGCCCGGCACCGGCAAGTCGCAGACCATCACCAACCTGCTCACCCGCGCGGTCGCCGACGGCAAGCGGGTGCTGTTCGTGGCCGAGAAGCGGGCCGCGCTCGACGTCGTCGCCCGGCGGCTCGAGGCGGTCGGCATGGGCCCGTTCGCCCTCGACCTGCACGACCGGGGCGCCCGCGCCGCGGAGGTCCGCGCCCGGGTGCGCGCGGCGCTGGACCACGCGGTCGCCGTCGACGAGCAGGGCCTGGCCGCCGACGGCGACGACCTGCGCGCCGCCCGCCGCACGCTGGCCCGCTACGCCGACCGGCTGCACGCGCCGAACGCCGCGGGCCTGTCCTACTACTCCGCGCGGACCGCGCAGCTCGCGCTCGGCGGTGACGTCCCGCAGCTGCCGGTGCCGCAGACCTTCGCCGCCGCCGCGCCCGCCGCGACGCTGGCCGAGGTGCGCCGCGCGCTGGCGCTGCTGCCCGACGTCGCCGACCTGGTCCGCCCCTCGCCGCGGCACCCGTGGGCGTTCGTCGACACCGCGCGGGTCGACCTGCGCGCCGCCCAGGCCGCCGCCGCCGAGGTGGACGCCGCCATGCGCGCGCTGCCGGCCGAGGAGCACCTGGCGCGGGCGCTGCGCGAGGTCCGCACCCCCGGCGACCTCGACGACCTCGCCCACCTGCTGTCCGGTCCCGCGGTGGGCCTCGACGTCCTCGACGAGGTGCCCACCGAGCGCTGGACGACCGCGACGGCGGCGGTGCTCGGCGAGGTCGCCGCCTTCACCTCCGCCGTCCACCCCGGGCTGGAGCTCGCGATCCCCGAGGCGCTGGCGCTGCCGCTGGCCGACCTCTACGTCGCCGCCCAGACCGCGCAGGCCGCCCGCTGGTGGGCCCGCCGGCAGGGGCTGCGCGCGGTGCGGGCGCAGCTCGCGCCGGTGCTGCGCCCGGGCGTGACGGTCAAGCTGCGCGACGTCGCCGAGCTCACCGCCTCGCTGTGGCGGCTGCAGACCGCCGCCGCCGGCCTCGCCGCCCGCGCCTCGGTGATCCCCGGGCTCTCGGTGCCGGCCGGCTGGAACCCGCTGCTGGCCCCGACGCTGCTCGACGGGCAGGTCGCCTGGCTGCGCCGCGCCGGCGCGGTCGTCGACAGCGCCCGCGAGTTCGCCGTCGCGCTGCGCCGCCACGTCGTCGCCGGTCCCGGGCCGGACGCCGCCGCGGCCACCGCCGTCCTCCGGCTGCGCGACGGGCTCGACGCGCTGCTGCGCGTCTGCTCCAGCACCCCGGCCGCGCTGGCCGCCTGGTGCGGCGACGACGGCGTGGTGCTGCGCTGGGCGATGACCCGCCCCGAGCGCGGCGTCGAGCACAGCGGGCTGATCTCGCTGCGCCGCTGGGCGGAGTTCCTCGACACCCTGGAGCCGCTGCGCGCCGCCGGGCTGACCGAGGCCCGCGCCGCGCTGGTGTCGGGCCGGCTGCCCGCCGAGGACGCCCCGCGCGCGTTCGAGCACGGCCTGGCCGCCGCGTCGACGGCCGAGCGCCGCGCCGCCACCGGGCTGGACGGCTTCGACGAGGCCGCGCACGGGAAGGCGATCACCCGGTTCACCGCCGCCTCCCGGGCGGTGCGCCGGCACCTGACCGCCGCGCTGCCGGCCGAGGTGCTCGCCGGCCGGGACCTCGGCGACGCCGACGACCGGCTCGGCGCGCTGCAGCGCGAGCTCGGCCGCTCCCGCCGCGGCCCGGGCGTGCGCGCGCTGCTCGCCGAGTACGGCGACCTGGTCACCGCGGTCATGCCGTGCGTGCTGGTCAGCCCCGACTCGGTGGCGCGGTTCTTCCCCGCGAAGGCCGGGCTGTTCGACCTCGTGGTCTTCGACGAGGCCTCGCAGATCCGCGTCGCCGACGCCGTCGGCGCGCTGGGCCGGGCGAGGGCGGCCGTGGTCGTGGGCGACAGCGAGCAGATGCCGCCGACGTCGTTCGCCGAGCCGGTGTCCGTCCTCGACGACGAGCTCGCCGAGCTGCTGGGCACCGCCGTCGAGGACGAGGAGTCGATCCTCTCCGAGTGCGTGCAGGCGCGGGTGCCGCGGCACTGGCTGTCCTGGCACTACCGCAGCCACGACGAGTCGCTGATCGCGTTCAGCAACGCGCACTACTACGACAACCGGCTGTCGTCGTTCCCGGCGCCCACCCACGGGCGGCCCTCGGCCGACGTCGGCGGCCGCGGCATCTCGCTGGTCCGGGTGCAGGGCACCTTCCACCGCGCCGGCGCCGGCCGGCTGCTGCGGACCAACCCGATGGAGGCCAAGGCGGTCGTCGCCGAGGTCCGCCGCCGCTTCGACGCCTCGCCGGACGCGGTGCCGTCGATCGGCGTGGTCACCTTCAACGCCCAGCAGCGGGCCTACATCGAGTCGCTGCTGCGCGACGCCGGCGACGAGCGGCTGGCCGAGGCGCTGGACCGCACCGACGGCGAGGGCCTGTTCGTCAAGAACCTGGAGAACGTGCAGGGCGACGAGCGCGACGTCGTGCTGTTCTCCACCGGCTTCAGCCCCGACGACCGCGGCGTGCTGCCGCTGAACTTCGGCCCGCTCAACCGGGTGGGCGGCGAGCGCCGGCTCAACGTGGCGATCACCCGCGCCCGGCGGCAGGTCGTCGTCTTCTCCTCCTTCGACCCGTCGGCGCTGCGCGCGGAGCAGACCTCGTCGCTGGGCATCAAGCACCTGCGCGCCTACCTCGACCTGGCGGCGCTCGGCACCGACGCGCTGCCCCGCGAGGCCCGGCGGCCGTCCGTGCCCGACCGGCACCGCGAGGAGATCGCCGCGGCGCTGCGCGAGCGGGGGCTGGCGGTGCGCACCGACGTCGGCCTGTCGGAGTTCCGCGTCGACCTGTCCGTGGCCCGGCCCTCCGCGCCGGACAGCCCGGTCGTGGCGGTGCTGCTCGACGGCCCCGAGTGGGCGCGCCGCCGCACCGTCGGCGACCGCGACGGCCTGCCGGTCGAGGTGCTGTCCGGGATGCTCGGCTGGCCCGCGGTCGAGCGGGTGTGGCTGCCCTCGTGGCTGCGCGAGCGCGACGCCGTCCTCGACCGCCTGGTCGCCGCGGTGGCCGCGGTCCCCGAGCCGGCGCCCGCTCCCCCGGCCGCCGCGCTGAGCGTGGTGGACGACGCCCCCGCTCCCGTCGTCGAGCTCCCCGTCGCCGAGCCGGAGCCCGGGCCCGCCGCCGGGCCGGAGCCCGACCCCGAGCCGCGCGGGCTGCCGACGCTGCGCTCGATGGTGTCCGCCGCCGTCACCGCGCTGCCGGTGCCGCGGCACGCGCCGGTCGAGGCCCCGGTGGTCACGACGCCGGTGACCCCGGTGCCGCTGACCGTCGTCCCCGACCCCGTCGAGGAGCCCACGCAGGAGCTGCGCTTCCGCGCGTGGGCGCCCAAGCCCGCGGGCGACCGCAAGGTCCTCGACGGCCTGGCCGACCCGCGCAACGTCCGCCTGGTCAGGCGCGTCCTCACCGCCGGGGTCAGGGCCGAGGGGCCGGTGCACCGCGACCGCCTCGTCCGGCTGACCGCCGGCGCGTTCGGGCTGACCCGGGTGAGCGAGGCCCGCCGCGACGCGCTGCTGGCCCTGCTGCCCGAGGGCTCGCTCGACGGCGACGTCGTCTGGCCCGAGACGCTGGACCGGCAGACCTGGACCACGTTCCGCCGCCAGACCGCCAGCACCGCGCGCCCGCTCGAGCAGGTGCCGGTGCAGGAGGTCGGCAACGCGATGGTCGCGCTGTGCCGCGCGCCCGGCGGGCTGACCCAGGACGAGCTGTTCCTGCGCACCGCCGAGGTGTTCGGCTACCGCCGCCGCACGCCGTCGCTGGCCCCGCTGCTGGCCGGGGCGCTGGCCCGCGTCACCGCCGCCGGCCGCGTCACCGTCGGCGACGACGGCCGCCTCACCGCCTGAGGGCGGCAGAAATGGCCATTTCTGCCGCCGGAGCAGGATGGAGCACCGTGAGCACCGCCGGGACGACCGAGGCGACCGCGATCCGGGACTTCGCCGCCGACGTGCGCGACGCGGTCGGCCGGCTGGCCGGGGTCGCCGAGCGCACGCCGCTGCAGCGCAACGAGCGACTGTCCGCGCTCACCGGCGCCGACGTCCGGCTCAAGCGGGAGGACCTGCAGGTCGGCCGCTCGTACAAGGTCCGCGGCGCCTACAACACGATCAGCCGGCTCGACGACGCCGCCCGCGCCGCCGGGGTCGTCTGCGCCAGCGCGGGCAACCACGGCCAGGGCGTCGCGTACGCCTGCCGGGCGCTCGGCGTGCGCGGCGCGGTCTTCGTCCCCGGCACGACGCCGCGGCAGAAGCGCGCCCGCATCCAGGCCCTCGGCGGCGACACCGTCGAGCTGGTCGTCACCGGCGACACCTACGACGACGCCGCGGCCGCCGCCACGGCACACGCCCGCACGACCGGCGCCACGCTGGTCCCGGCGTTCGACGCCTGGCCGGTCGTCGTCGGGCAGGCGACCGTCGTGGTGGAGGTGCTCGACCAGCTCGGCGGCCGGACACCCGACGTCGTCGTCCTGCCGCTCGGCGGCGGCGGGCTGCTGGCCGGCTGCGGCACCTGGCTGGCGCAGGCCGCCCCCGGCACCCGGCTGGTCGGCGTGGAGCCGGTCGGGGCGGCGAGCATGGCCGCGGCCCTGGCCGCCGGGCGGCCGGTCGAGCTGGCCGAGATCGACACCTTCGTCGACGGCGCGGCGGTCCGGCGGGCCGGCACGGTCACCCACCCGCTGGTGCGCGACTGCGGCGCCGAGCTGGTCGCCGTGCCCGAGGGGCAGGTCTGCACCGAGATGCTCGACCTCTACCAGGTCGACGGGATCATCGCCGAGCCCGCGGGCGCCCTGGCGTCGGCCGCGCTCACCGGCGGCACCGTGCGGGTCGAGCCGGGGCAGACGGTGGTCTGCGTGCTGTCCGGCGGCAACAACGACGTCAGCCGGTACGCCGAGGTCATCGAGCGCTCCCTGGTGCACCAGGGCCTCAAGCACTACTTCCTCGTCGAGTTCCCGCAGGAGCCCGGCGCGCTGCGCCGCTTCCTCGACGACGTCCTCGGCCCCGACGACGACATCGTGCTGTTCGAGTACGTCAAGCGGGACAACCGGGAGACCGGCGCCGCGCTCACCGGCATCGAACTCGGCACCGCCTCCGCACTGCCCGGCCTGCTCGACCGGATCGCCGCCAGCCCGCTGCGCATCCAGCACCTGGCGCCGGACTCCCCGGCCTACCGCTACCTCGTCCGCGGCGGCGCGCCGGGCTAGACCCGGGCCAGCCCCACCACGGTGACGTCGTCGGTGCCCGCCGGGTCCAGCGCCGCGACGACGCCGTCCACGACGTCCTGCGGCTCCCCGGCGATTCCCGCCACCGCCGCGCGCACCGCCTCCATGCCCTCGGGCAGCGGGCGGTCGCGCCGCTCGACCAGGCCGTCGCTGTAGAGGAGCAGCCGGTCGCCGGCGTCCAGCCGCAGCGCCACCTCGGGGTAGTCGGCGTCGTCGAGCAGGCCGAGCGCCGGCCCGCGGCCGTCGGTGACCAGCCGCGCGGCGCCGTCGCGGGCGTGCACGGCGGGCAGGTGGCCGGCGTTGGCCAGCGCCAGCTCCCCGCTGCGCGGGTCCAGCTGGACGACCTGCGCGGTCGCCATCTCCCCCGGCAGCAGCGCGGCGACCAGCCGGTTGAGCTCGGCCAGCGCCGCGGCCGGGCCCTCGTCGCGCAGCAGCGCGGCGCGCAGGGCGTGCCGCAGCTGGGCGGTGACCGAGGCGGCGGTCAGCCCGTGCCCGGCGACGTCGCCGAGCACCACGGCCAGCCGCCCGCTGGGCAGCGGCACCAGGTCGTACCAGTCGCCGCCGACGACGTCGGCCTCGCTCGGCCGGTACCGCGCGCCGAGCGCGACGCCGGGCACCTTGGGCAGCTCCTCGAGCAGCAGGGTGCGCTGCAGCGCGGCCGAGAGCCGGTCGTCCTCGCCGGCGCGGGCGAGCACCGCCTCGCCGAGGTGGGTGGCCAGCGCGCGGGCGGCGACCACCTCGTGCGCGTGCCAGGGCCGGGCGGTGCCGCGCACGGTCTCGGTCCAGCGGGCGAACGACCGGCGCGGGGACAGCCGCCCGTCGGTGACCTTCGACGTCCCCGGGTCGCCGCCCCAGCTGACCTCGCGCGGGGTCTCGGGGCGGAACCAGGCGAGGAAGTCGCCGCGACCGCCGCCGACCTCGACGGCGAGCACGCCGCTGGCGTCGTCGGCGAGGTCGTCGAAGCCGGGCAGCGCGAGGGTGAGCCGGTCGGTGGCGCCGCCGGCCCGCAGCACCGCGGGGACGACGGCGGCGACCCGGTCGGCCGGCGGGGTGCGCCCCAGCAGGTGCAGCCGCCCGTCCAGGCGGACCGCGGCGCCGGCGGCGGGCAGCAGGTCCAGCGCGGTGAGGTCGCCGTCGACGAGCGCGGCCGCGGGGGTGCGCGGCGTGCGGCCGATCGCGGCCACCAGCTCGGCCTCCCGCTGCGCGACGGCGACCACCCGGTCGCGCTCGCCGGCCTCGACGGTGGTGTGCAGCAGCAGCGAGGCGGTGCGGCCGAGGAACTCGGCGGCGGTGCGGTCGGCGTAGGAGGGGCGGTGCGCGCCGCTGTAGCCGTGGCAGGAGATCAGGCCCCAGAGCCTGCCGCGGTCGATGAGTGACACCGACATCGACGCGGTGACGCCCATGTTGGCCAGGTACTCCAGGTGCACCGGCGAGACGCTGCGCAGCATCGCGCCGGACAGGTCCAGCGGCCGCCCCGTCCCGGGGACCAGCGGCGGCTCCAGCGGCACCGGCGTGTAGGTGGCGTCGGGGATCAGCCGCATCCAGTTGGTCGCGTAGAGGGCGCGGGCCTGGGCGGGGATGTCGCCGGCCGGGTAGTGCAGGCCGAGGAAGGGCTCGAGGTCCGCCCGCCGGTCCTCGGCGACCACCTCGCCGTTCCACTCCGCGTCGAAGCGGTAGACCATCACCCGGTCGAAGCCGGTCAGCGCCCGCACCTCGCGGGCCAGCACGGCGGTCAACCCCTCCAGCGACGTCGGCGCGGACAGCCGCTGCAGCACCGTCGGCAGCCGGCGGTGCCAGGCCGCGCCGGCCTGCCCGGCGCCGGCGACCGGCTCCCACTCGGTGACCAGCAGGTCGCCGCTGCGGGAGAGGACCAGGTCCAGCTCGCTGCCGGCCGGCGCCACCCGGAGCGGGTCGGCCTCGGCGAGGTTCCCGCCCAGCGCCGCCCGGAGCCGGTCGAGCTCGGCGGGGGTCAGCAGGTCGGCCAGCGTGCGGCCGGTGGGGTCGGTGCCGAGGACGTCGGCGGCGTTGGCCGAGGCGACGACGGCGAGGTCGGGCTCGGTCACGGCGAGCAGCGCGCCGTGCGGCTGGATCGCGCCGGGGACCGCGATCGGCTCCTCGGCGCAGCGGGCGAGCGCCTCGTCGTCGACCACACGGCGGAGCGGGTCGGGAGCCGGGGACGGGAGGGTCGGGGCGGCGCTCTCGGTCGCGGTCATCGCGGCCGACCCTACGACCCGACCTCCCCGTCGGTCAGGCTCGCCGTCTCGACCACCGGCACCAGGCGGGACAGGTCCAGCAGGTCGATGACCATGCGCACCGGCTGGTTGGCCCGCGGGCAGACGACCTGCAGCGCGGTCCCGGCCGCGGCGGCCTGCTTGGCGGTACGGACCAGCTGCCGGGCGCCGGAGGAGTCCATGAAGACGGTGGCGGTCAGGTCGATGACCAGGGACCGCGGGTGGGTGGCCAGCTCGTCGTCGACGTACGCGGCGAGGAGCGCCACCGTGGCGATGTCGAGTTCACCGCGTACCCTCAGCGCGGGCCGCCCGTTCACCGCCACGCGGTCGACGGCGAACAGCACGATCAGGCTCCCTCGGTACCCGGAACGGACCCGAGGAGCGTACGCGCCGTCACGGGAGGGGGCTCGGCATGGACATCGCGTTCACCGTCCGGCTGCCCGTCGACGTCGACAGCGTGCCCTTCGTCCGCGGCCTGTGCCGGCAGGCGCTCCAGCACCTGCGGATCGAGCAGGCCGTCGTCGAGGAGACGACGCTCGCGCTCACCGAGGCGTGCGCGAACGTCGTCCAGCACGCCGGGGACCACGCCGGGTACCAGGTGTCGGTGGAGATCGACCGGGCGCTGTGCCGGATCACCGTGGTCGACGACGGCACCGGCTTCGACCACGCGGAGGCGGCCGCCCGGCCGGGCCTCGACGGCGAGCGCGGCGCGGGGCTCACGCTCATGCAGGCGCTGGTCGACCGGCTGGACTTCCGCCTCGACCCCGAGGGCCGGCACTGCGTCAGCCTGGAGAAGCGGCTGACCAGCCGCCCGTCGCTGCGCCTGCTCGACCGCGGCTGAGGACGGACCCACCGCTCCTGCGGACGCTCGTGCTCTGCACACACCTGTGCGCAGAGCACGAGCTCGCGCGGGGACCAGGGCCTGTCCTGCGGATCTCGTGCGCCGCCGCCCTGTCCCTGAAGGCGGCCTCAGGGACAGGTCGCCACCCCGGAGGCGACGCAACCGAACAGGCAGCTCATGGCTGGGCCAACCGGGTTGCCCCCACCGGTACACGTCGGGGGCCAGGGCGGCTGGTCGCGAGCTGCTCGGAAGGCCACCATGGCCGAGTCCTGACGACGAGGGCTTGTCAAGGAGGACGACATGACCACCACGGCGCCCGTGCCCGGAGCTCAGATGTCTCAGGAGCGCATGGACGAACTCGTCGACGGCCACTACCGAGCGGAGGAGACCGGCGATCTGGCCGCGCTCGTTGCCGGCTTTCAGCCCGATGCCGAGCACGACGTCGTCGGGCGCCCCGGCCCGACGCTGCACGGTACGACAGAGATCGAGCAGTTCTACCGCGCGCTGTTCGCTGACTTGCAGATCGATCGCTTCGAACCCGTCCGCCGTCGGTACGGCGCCGACCACGTAGTTGACGAGTCCGTCCTGCACGCCACCGCGGTGGGGCACCCATTCGGTATGGACGGGCAGGGCCGACCGGTGCAGACCCGCTTCTTGCACATCTTCGACTTCCGCGATGGCCTGATCAGCCGGGAGAGCGCCTGGATCGATCTTGCCGCGATCCAACAGCAGTTGAGCCCCTAGCCGGTGATGCGGCCGGCACATGTCGTCCTGCCGAGTAGGCGCAGGGCGAGGATCCCGCCGTGTCCGGTGGGCGCAGTGCCAGGGGAGCCTGCAGGTCGCTGCCGTGTCCCTGAGTGGGCCGCTCAGGGACACCGGCAGCAGTCAGGGCGCACATGATCCGCAGGACAGACCCTGGGTGTCCAGCGGGTTGGCCCGGGCGCGGGCGGCGAAGCCGTTCGCGGAGAACCGGCCGGCCAGCGAGTCCGGCTTGCGGCGGGCCTGGTCCTCGAAGCAGGCGACGAACTCGCCGATGAGGCCCAGCCGCGGGTGCTCCGCGAGGACGGCGGCGCGCAGGTCGGCGGGCCAGGCGTCCGGGTCGCGGCCGGAGATGTCGAGGCCGGTGGCCAGCTCCAGCAGGTGCCCCTCGGGGTCGGCGGCGACGTCGACCTCCGGCGCCATGTGCGCGACGACGACCTCCGCGACCCGGCGCCGCCGCGCGGCCGGCCAGCCCGCGCCCGCGGCGAACACCCAGCCGACCGCCCCGCCGGCCTCCTCGAACGGCACGGTCGCGCTGTCGAAGACCGGCTCCAGGCCGAGGTCGTGCACCATCGCCGCGACGAACAGCAGCTCCTCGTCGAAGGCGATGCCGTGCCGGGCGGCGTGGTCGGCGGCCCACAGGTAGGAGCGCA
The DNA here is from genome assembly GCF_054050435.1 of Geodermatophilus sp. SYSU D01036. Lineage (NCBI taxonomy): Bacteria > Bacillati > Actinomycetota > Actinomycetes > Geodermatophilales > Geodermatophilaceae > Geodermatophilus > Geodermatophilus sp. SYSU D01036. The sequence continues at coordinate 109,234 of NZ_JBJGZJ010000015.1, forward strand.
GGCAGTGGTTGACCAGCGCCGGTGAGCTGTACTCCTGCACCACCTCCCGGGCGAGGCGGCAGGCGGCGGTGTCGGGCAGGGCGGGGAGGAGTGCGGTCACGGTCGGCGAGTGTGCCGCCGCCGCGCCCGCCGTCGCGTCCTCCCGCCCGCCCGCCGCGCACCCTGGCAGGTCCGTTGCGGAACCCGGCAGGGACGACGGCGTCAGGACGCCGCGAGTCCCCTGACCCGCTCGATGAGCCCGCCGGCACAGGCGTCGATGAACCCGTCGGGGTCCGGGCCGACGTTCTGCAGGACGAGGTGGTCGAAGCCGGCGTCGACGTAGGGCTGTGCCTGCTGCACGTGCACGTCGAGGTCGGGGCCGACGGAGAACTGCTGCCGGATGTCCTCGGCCTTCACCGTCTGGCTGGCGGCGTCGAAGTTGACCGGGTTGGGCAGCTCGCTCATGACCTTCCAGCCGGTGAGCGCCCAGCGGCTGGTCCGGAGCGCCTCCTCGACGGCGGACTCCTCGTCCTGCGCCCACGCCATCGGCACCTCGGCGTAGAGCGGGCCCTTGCCGCCGGCGTCGCGGAAGGCGGCGACGAGGTCCTCGCGCGGCTCGGTGGCGAACAGCCCGTCGCCGTACTCGGCGGCCAGCTCCGAGGCGTTGTGCCCGCCGCTGGCCACCGCGATGACCGGGAGCTCGTCGGGCAGGTCGAACACCCGGGCGTCCTCGACTTGCAGGTACTTCCCCTCGAAGGTCTGGTAGCCGCCCTGCCAGAGCTGCCGGATGATCTGCAGCGCCTCGCGGAGCATCTCGTGCCGCACGTGCACCGCCGGCCAGCCGGTGCCGACGACGTGCTCGTTGAGCCGCTCCCCCGCGCCGATGCCGAGGGTGAACCGGCCCTCGGCGAGGATCTGCACCGTGGCCGCGGCCTGGGCGATGACCGCCGGGTGGTACCGGATGATCGGGCAGGTCACGCCGGTGACCAGGCCGATCTGCTCGGTCTTCGCGGCCATCGCGCCGAGCATCGACCAGGTGAAGCCGCTGTGCCCCTGGACGTCGAGCCACGGGTGGTAGTGGTCGCTCATCTCGACGAAGTCGAAGCCCGCCTCCTCGGCCCGCACCGTCTGGCGGACGATCTCCTCGGGCGGGAAGGCCTCGGTGGCGAGCTTCAGTCCGACCTGCATCGCGTGCGTCCTCACTGTCGGGTCCAGCGGTCGCACGAGGGCTGCCCGGGGCCCGCGGAACGAAAACGGCACGCCGGGGTCCCGGACCGCCGCTGCCGGCGGCCCGGGAGGCGCCTCCCCCCGGTCAGGCCGGGACGACGTCGAACCGCAGGCCGAGCTGCTGCAGGAGGGTGAGCTGGTCGAAGTAGCCGACCACGCGCGTGATGCCCGCCGGCCCGGTCTCGATCAGGTCGACCCCGGTCAGGTCACACCGGCGCTCGGTGGGCGCCGGCAGGCCCGGCAGCACGCCGCTGTTGGTGCCCTGCAGGCGCCAGCGGACGTACGCCCGGGAGCCCTCGCCGACGACGTCCTCGACGGTCAGCGTCAGGTCGGGGAAGGCCGCGAGGAAGCCGGAGACGAACCCGGCGACCGCGCCCTTGGGCAGGGGCTCCGGCAACGAGGGGTCGGTGTAGACGCCGTCGTCGGCGAAGGTCGCGGCGACGGCGTCCCCGTCGTGGTCCTGCCAGCCGCGCAGGTACCGCTCGGCCAGCTCGGCGGCGCCGAGTGTCGTGGTCATCCCGGTCTCCCCTCGGACGGTGGGCGGGGCACCGCGGCGCGGACGGGGGCCGCCGCGCGCCACGGCGGGGTGGTCGCGCGAGGGTGCCGAGGCTAGTGCCGCGCCGCCCGGAAGCCGAGGGAGTTCCCCGCCGCGGGGTCCCCGGGTAATGCGCTCGCGCTGCGCGAGCCGAGCGCGTTGACTGCCCCGGCCCGAACGGCAGAAATGGCCATTTCTGCCGCCCCCCTGGAGACGGAAAGGACCATGGAGAAGATCAGCGAGAGGCTGCTCAGCTGGGCGTCGATCCTCGAGGACGCGACCCGCGAGCAGGCCGAGCGCACCGCCTCGCTCCCGTTCATCCACCCGCACGTGGCGCTCATGCCCGACGCCCACCTGGGGCTCGGCGCGACCGTCGGCTCGGTCATCCCGACCGACGGCGCGATCATCCCGGCGGCGGTCGGCGTGGACATCGGCTGCGGGATGATGGCCGTGCGCACGCAGTTCACCGGCGAGGACGTCCGCGGCCACAACCTGGCCGTGCTGCACGAGCAGATCTCGCGGGCGATCCCGCTGTCGGCCGGCCGCGCCAACCGGAAGGTGCGGGACACGGCCGCGCCGCGGGTCGAGGAGCTCCGCGGCATGCCGGGCGCCGACCAGGCCGACGGCGTCGTGCGCGACTGGGCGCTGCAGCTGGGCTCGCTCGGCTCGGGCAACCACTTCATCGAGGTGTCCCTCGACGAGGCCGACCGGGTGTGGCTCTTCCTGCACTCGGGCTCGCGCGGCGTCGGCAACAAGCTGGCGTCGAAGCACATCCGGGTGGCGCAGGAGCGGACGCGGGTCCGCGGCGTCGCCGTCCCCGACCGCGACCTCGCCTACCTGGAGGAGGGCGAGCCGGAGTTCGACGCGTACGTCGAGGCACTGCGCTGGGCGCAGCGGTTCGCCGCGCTCAACCGCGAGGAGATGATGGACCGCGTCGCCGACCAGGTGTCGCGGTTCCTCACCGAGGAGGTCCGGCGGGAGCAGGTGGTGCAGTGCCACCACAACTACACCGAGCGGGAGACCCACTACGGGCGCGAGGTGTGGCTGTCCCGCAAGGGCGCGATCGCCGCGCGCCCGGGCCAGTGGGGCCTCATCCCGGGCTCGATGGGTGCCGCGTCCTACGTCGTCGTCGGGAGGGGCGACGCCGCGTCGCTGACCTCGGCGCCGCACGGTGCCGGGCGGGCTTTCTCCCGGTCGGCCGCGCGCAAGCGGTTCAGCCGGGCCGACCTCGACCGGCGGATGAGCGGCATCGCCTGGGGCCGCTCGGACGCCTTCCTCGACGAGCACCCCGAGGCGTACAAGAGCATTGACGTTGTGATGTCAGACGCTGCTGATCTAGTGGAGGTGAAGCACCAACTGCGGCAGATCGTGAACGTGAAGGGCGACTGAGTCCCCTGCCGCGTGCTCGTGCTCTACCCAGCCGGTGTGGGCAGAGCACGAGCTCGCTCGGGCACCCCAGCCGTGGAGCCTGCCGACTTTCCGTGCCACCTGGGCTCCAGCAGAGTGACGGCGTGACGACGTCGATCGAGGCCGCGGCGCTCGAGCAGGTGGCGCCCGGCGTCTTCGCCTACGTGCAGCCCGACGGCAGCTGGATGATCAACAACACCGGCGTGGTCACCGGCGACGACGGCACGGGGCTGATGGTCGACACCACCTCGACCGAGGCCCGCAACCGCGCGCTGCTGGCCGCCGTCGGGTCGGTGGCGCCGGGCCGGCTGCGGGCGCTGGTGAACACCCACCACCACGGCGACCACACCTTCGGCAACTGGCTGGTGCCCGCCGAGACGCCGGTGGTCGGGCACGTGCACGCGCGGGAGGACCAGCTCGCCGCCGGGCTGCTGGCCGCGCAGGTGCTCACCGGCCCGGACTACGGGCACCTGGAGGTGCGCCCGCCCGACGTCACGTTCACCGGCGCGCTGACGCTGCACCTCGGCGAGCGGGCCGTGGAGCTGCACGCGGTCGGGCCGGCGCACACCCGCGGCGACGTCGTCGTGTGGCTGCCGGCGCAGCGGGTGGCCTTCGCCGGCGACATCGCCTTCGCCGGCGGCCAGCCGTTCCTCGCCGAGGGCAGCGTGGCCGGTTACCCCCGGGCGATCGAGGCGCTGCGCGCGCTGGGGCCCGACGTGCTGGTGCCCGGGCACGGCCCGGTGTGCCGCGGCGAGGAGGTCCCCCGGCTGCTCGACGAGCTGGCCGGCTACGCGGCCTTCGTCGACGCGACCGCGCGCGAGGGGCACGCGGCCGGGTGGCCGCCGCTGGAGACCGCGCGGCGGCACGCGGACAACCCCTACGCCGGGTGGCAGGAGTCCGAGCGGCTGGTGGGCAACCTGCACCGCGCCTACGCCGAGCTCGACGGGCGGCCGCCGGGCGAGCGGCTCCCGCTGACCGGCATCTGGCCGGACATGGTGGCGTTCCACGGCGGCCCCATCGGCTGCCGGGCGTGAGGGAGGAGAGCTGATGCGCTGGGTCACCTACGTCTCGCCGTCCGACGGCGCGGAGCGGGCCGGGCTGCTGCGCGACGGGCAGGTGCACGGGTTCGACGCCGCGCTGGCCGACCTGCTCCCCGACCTCGCCGCGGCGGCCGGGCGCACCCCGGCCGAGGTGGTGCCGGAGGACGGGCTGGTGCTGCGCGCGCCGGTGCCGCGGCCGCCGTCGGTCCGCGACTTCCTGTCCTTCGAGCAGCACGCGCGCAACGCCGCCGCCGCGTTCGGCCGGGAGGTCTCGCCGGTCTGGTTCCGGCAGCCGGTCTTCTACTTCACCAACCCGGCGGCGGTGCGCGGGACCGGCGAGCCGGTGCCGGTCTCCCCCGGCTCGGCGGCGTTCGACTACGAGGTGGAGGTCGCCGCGGTCGTCGGCCGGGGCGGGTCGGACCTCACGCCGGAGCAGGGCGAGGCCGCGATCGCCGGCTACACGGTGTTCGTCGACTGGAGCGCCCGCGACGTGCAGGGCGTGGAGTCCCAGGTCGGCCTCGGCCCCGCCAAGGGCAAGGACGGCGCGACGACGCTCGGCCCGGTCCTGGTGACGCCCGACGAGCTCGAGCCGCACCGCTCGGGCGCCGGTTACGCGCTGCGGATGGCGGCCGCGGTCGACGGCGTGGAGCAGGGCGGCGGCAGCTGGGCCGACATCCGCTGGTCGTTCGGGCAGATGCTCGCCTACGCGTCACGCGGCACCGAGCTGCGGCCGGGCGACGTCGTCGGCAGCGGCACGGTCGGGACGGGGTGCCTGCTGGAGCTGCGGTCGCTGCACGGCGAGGAGCGGCACCCGTGGCTGCGGCCGGGTGTGGAGGTCGCGGTGACGGTCGAGCGGATCGGCACGGTGACCGCGCCGATCGTCGCGGGGCCCGAGCCCGTCCCGCTGGGTCCCCCGGCGCAGTGACCCGACGCGGGGGGGGGGGGGGGGGGGGGGGGGGGGGGGGGGGGGGGGGGGGGGGGGGGGGGGGGGGGGGGGGGGGGGGGGGGGGGGGGGGGGGGGGGGGGGGGGGGGGGGGGGGGGGG
>NZ_JBJGZJ010000016.1:0-108072 GCF_054050435.1 Geodermatophilus sp. SYSU D01036
GCGCCCGCGGCGCCCAGCCGTCGTCCCCGTGTCCCCGTCACGGGCGGGGAGCCTAGGGGTGGCGTCCTCGCAGGTCACGCACCCGCGGACGCGGGAGGGGGGCGGGGGCCCCCCCCCCCCCGCCCCCCCGGACGGGCGGTCACATCCGCGCGGCCGCGGCCTTGATCGCCTCGCGGATGCGGACGTAGGTGCCGCACCGGCAGACGTTCTGGATCTCGTCAATCTCCTCGTCGGTGGGGTCCGAGGTCCGGCGCAGCAGCGCGACCGCGGCCATGATCTGCCCGGGCTGGCAGTAGCCGCACTGCGCGACGTCCTGCTCGAGCCACGCCTCCTGGACCGGGTGCAGCCGGTCGCCGTCGGCCAGCCCCTCGATGGTCGTGACCTCGCGGCCGGCCACCTCCGCCGTCGGGGTGACGCACGGGCGGATCGCCTCGCCGTCGAGGTGGCTGGTGCAGGCCTTGCAGACGTCGATGCCGCAGCCGTACTTCGGCCCGGTCACGCCGAGCTTGTCGCGCAGCGCCCAGAGCAGGGGCAGGTCGGCGGGGGCGTCGACGGTGACCGTCTCGCCGTTGAGCTGGAAGGTGTAGGTGGGCACGGGGCGCTCCTCAGCGGGGGAAGGGCTCGAAGTCGACCGGGAAGACGAGGGGGAACGACCGCGGCCTGGTCCCGGTCGCGCGGGCGTAGGCGTTGGCGACGGCGCCGACCGCGGCCGGGACGCCGAGCTCGCCGGCCCCGCCGGGCTCGTCGCTGCTGTCGATGACGAAGACCCGGACGTCGGCCGGCGAGTCGGCCTGCCGGGTGTAGTGGAACTGGCTGTAGCTGCCCTCGAGAGGCAGCCCGTCGACGACGTGCAGGCCCGCGCGCAGCGTGGTGCCGATGGCGTCGGTGAGCCCGCCGAGCATCTGCGCCTCGAGCCCGCGCGGGTTGACCGCCTTCCCGACGTCGACGGCGATCGTCGCCCGGGTGACCCGCGGGCGCTGCGGGTCGTGCGCGTCGATCTCCACCAGACAGGCGGTGCAGCCCCTGTACTCGGCGTGGAAGCCCAGACCCTGGGCGCGGCCGCGCGGCAGCCGCCGTCCCCACTGCCCCTCCTGGACGACCTTGTCCAGAACGGCGCGGTAGCGGTCCTCCTTGAGGAAGCGGCGGCGGAACTCGGCCGGGTCGCGGCCGGTGGCGGCGGCGAGCTCGTCGACGACGACCTCCTCGGCCCCGCGGGTGTTGGCCGAGTACACCGAGCGCCAGCTGCCGGTGTGCATCTGCAGCGGCACCTCGGCCAGGGTCTGCGTGGTGACACCGAAGTGGTACGGCGAGTGCACGGTGGTGAGGAAGACCGTCTGCGCGAACGAGGCGTTCCCGCCCACCGGGAGGCTCGCGGCGACCGACGTGAGGATCTCGCCGAGGCCGTGCCCGAAGTCGGTCTCCACGCTGGCCACCCGGTGCTCGAAGGTGAGCACGTCCCCGGCGGCGTGCGTGGCCCGGATGCGGTGGTGGCTGGCGGCGCGGGCCCGGCCGTGGCGCATGTCGTCGATCCGCGACCACAGCAGCTTGACCGGCCGCCCCGTCGCCTTCGACACCCGCGCGGCCTCCAGGGCGGCGTCGGAGAACAGGCGCCGGCCGAACGAGCCGCCGCCCTGGACGACGTGGACGGTCACCCGGGACACCGGCAGGCCGAGCTCGGCGGCGATGGTCTCCTGCGCGACGATCGGCGACTTCAGCGGCGACCAGATCTCGGCGCGGTCCGCGGTCACGTGCGCGATGGCGCAGTTGGGCTCCAGCGGCGCGTGGCTGACGAAGGCGAAGTCGAACTCCGCATCCACCGTCCGCACCAGCAGGCCCGGGGCCAGCGGCGGCGGCGTGACCGCGCGCAGCTTCCGCCGGATCGACTCGTCGTCCTCGCCGTCGACCGTGCCCGGCCCCCAGGTGGCCCGCACGGCCGCGACGGCGTCGCGGGCCTGGCCGAAGGTCTCGGCGAGGACGGCGACCCCGGTGGGCACCACGGCGACGTCGACGACGCCCGGCATGGCCCGGACCTCCGCCTCGTTGTCCAGCGACCGGACGGTGCCGTTGATCGTCGGCGGGCGGCGCAGCATGGTCGGCAGCGCGCCGGGGACGACGTCGAGGTCGAGGGTGTAGCGCTGCCGGCCGGTCACCATCGCGCGGGCGTCCGTGCGGCTGGTGGGCGTGCCGACGACCCGCTGCGCGGACGCGGGCTTGGGCGAGGCCGGCGCGACGGCCAGCGTCCGGTCGGCCGCGGCGGCCGACAGCTCGCCGTACGTGGCGGTCCGCCCGCCGGGGCCGCTGACCACGCCGTCGGTGACGGTGAGCGAGCCCGGGGTGGTGCCCCAGCGGAGGGCCGCGGCGGCCAGCAGCCGGGCGCGGGCGACGGCGGCCGCCCGCCGGACCGGGCCGTAGACGCTGCGCATGGTGTTGGAGCCGCCGGTGAGCTGGTTGAAGACCAGCTCGGGGCGGGCGTCGGCGAGGGTGACGTCGACGCGGTCCAGCGGCACGTCGAGCTCGTCGGCCAGCAGCATGGCGACGGCGGTGGTGATGCCCTGGCCGACCTCGGCGCGGGGGAGCGCCAGCCCGACCCGGCCCCGCTCGTCGACGGTGACGACGATGAGGTCCTCGGTGGGCTTCCCGGCGAGGATCAGCGCGTCGCCGAGGTCGAGGAGCTCGGCCGGCGCGGGCAGCGAGGGCAGCGCCTGGGCGGTCGCCGGGCCGGCCACGTCGGTGACGACCTGCGCGGCGACGGCGAGCGTCGGAGCGGCGACGAGGTAGGTGAGGAAGCGGCGGCGGCTGTGCGTGGCCGCGGGCTCGTCGGTGCGGGGGTGCTCGGGCAGGGTCGTCACGCGTTGGCCTCTCGACGGTGAGCGGTCGGTCGAGGACACGGCCGGGCTCGGCGGTGCTCGGCCCGGACCAACGAGCGGGCGCCACCCGGGTCACGACGTTGCAGTGCGACGGTGTGTCGCTGCAACGTCGCGCTCGGTGATCCACGTGGAACACCGCGGCGACAGACAGCGTCGGGACACGATGGCGCCGCACGGGCGGTCCGGGAGCGGCGCGTCCGCGTCCCCCCGGAGACCCGCCGGTTCCCCTTCTCCACGCACTGCGGACGGGGTTCCCATGGACCCGTGGCGTCGACCGAGGGAGGGGACATGGACGGCTACGTCCTGGAGGCGGCGGTGAGCGGGATGGTGCCCATCGGGGTGGTGCCCGAGGGCCTGCGGATCGACGTGGGCGTCGAGGGGACCATCACCGACGGGCCGATGGTCGGCGGCCGGGTCGTCGGCACCGACTTCCTGTTGGTCCGCCACGACGGCGTCGGGGTCCTCGACGTGCGGGAGGTGGTGCACCTGCCCGCGGGGACGACGGTGGCTGTCGCCGTCACCGGGTATCTCATCCCACCGTTCCCGATCCCGCCGCTGGACGAGATCACGCCCGACACCGAGTGGCCGGACGTCGACGTGCCCATCCACGGCGCCGCGACGCTGAGGACCGCCGACCCCTCGCTGGCCGCGCTCAACCGAACCGTGTACGGGATGACCGGCACGGTGAACATGGCGCGCGGGCAGATCCGTGCCCGCGCGGAGAGCCTGGCCCGCGTCGCGGTCTCCTGACCCCTGCGCACGGACGGCCCGGGACCACGACGGTCCCGGGCCCTCCTGCGCGTAGGCGCGGCCTCTCGGTCGGCCGCGTCTCAGTTGGCCATGTCGACGAAGCGGCTGTAGTGGCCCTGGAAGGCGACGGTGACGTTGGCCGTCGGGCCGTTGCGGTGCTTGACCAGCATGATGTCGGCCTCGCCGGCCCGAGGGCTCTCCTTCTCGTACATGTCCTCGCGGTGGATCATCATGACCATGTCGGCGTCCTGCTCGATCGAGCCGGACTCACGGAGGTCCGACAGCATCGGCTTCTTGTCCTGACGCTGCTCGGACCCACGGTTGAGCTGCGACATCGCGATGACCGGGACCTCGAGCTCCTTCGCCAGCAGCTTCAGCGCCCGGGAGAACTCCGAGACCTCCTGCTGGCGGCTCTCGACGCGCTTGCCCGACGTCATGAGCTGGAGGTAGTCGATGACCACGAGCTTGAGGTCGTTGCGCTGCTTGAGCCGCCGGGCCTTGGCCCGGATCTCCATCATCGTCATGTTCGGCGAGTCGTCGATGTAGAGCGGGGCGTCGGCCACCTCGCCCATCCGGCGGGCCAGCTTCGACCAGTCCTCGTCGGACAGCGTGCCGGCGCGCATGTGGTGCAGCGGCACCTTCGCCTCGGCCGACAGCAGCCGCATGGTGATCTCGTGCTTGCTCATCTCGAGCGAGAAGATGACGGCCGGCATGTGGTGCTTGACCGTGGCCGACCGCGCGATGTCCAGCCCCAGGGTCGACTTGCCCACACCGGGGCGGGCGGCGATGACGACCATCTGGCCCGCCTGCAGCCCGTTGGTCAGCTCGTCGAGGTCGCGGATGCCGGTGGGCACGCCGCGGGCGGTGCCGCCGCGGGAGGCGATGGCGTCGAGCTCGTCCATCGTGGGCTGCAGGACGTCCTCGAGGCGCGAGTAGTCCTCGCTCATCCGCTTCTCGGTGACCTCGTAGATCTCCTGCTGCGCGCGGTCGACGATGTCGTCGACGTCGCCCCGCCCGCCGGCCGCGCCGTAGCCCAGCTGCACCACGCGGGTGCCGGCCTCGACCAGGCGGCGCAGGGTGGCCTGCTCGGCCACGATCTGGGCGTAGTAGCCCGCGTTGGCCGCCGTCGGCGTCGAGGCGATGAGGGTGTGCAGGTAGACCGCGCCGCCCATCTTCGACAGCTGGTCGGTGCGGTTGAGCTCTGCGGCGACGGTGATCGCGTCGGCCGGCTCACCCCGGCCGTACAGGTCGAGGATGCAGTCGTAGATCAACTGGTGCGCCGGCCGGTAGAAGTCGTTGCCGGTCAGCTGCTCCACGACGTCGGCGATGGCGTCCTTGCTCATCAGCATGCCGCCCAGCACCGACTGCTCGGCCGCGACGTCCTGCGGCGGCTGCCGGTCGTACTCCGGCGCCGTCGCCTGCGGCCGGCTGAAGTCGTCGGCCACCGCCACCTGGGTACCTCCCTCTCCTCGGGGCACGCGCGCGCGTACAGACCCCGGCCGCCCGGCCGGGGCCCGGTGGGGGAAGCACCAGGACGCCTCGCGTGCCGCTCGAACACGCGTTCGAGGACATCACTACCCGGAGCCACCGACAGTTCGCGGAGGTCCGGCGCAGGAGACGACGGTAGGAAGCGGGGACGGACCCGTCCAACACCCGTGTGGGCCGCGTTCTGCACAACTTGTGGACAAGTCGGTGGACAGCCGGAGTCGACATGTGGAGACAGGGAGGACACCGGCCCGTCGTGCCGCGGTCCCGCGGGCGTCACCTGCGTCCCGGCCGCCCACCGGCTGTGGACACGAGAAAGTCGGCGCGCCGGGGGCGCCGGGCGTGTCGTGTCGTCCCGCCCGGCGCAGCCGTCACAGGCGCCCACCGGCACCGGGAGCCCGCCCGCGACGCCGTCCGGCGGGCCCGCGGCGTCCCCCCTGCCGCGGTCCGGGGGCTCAGGGGCCCCGGGGAGTCCGGCACGGCCCCCGAGACGCCGCGAGGGGCGCCGGACGGGTGTCCGACGCCCCTCGCGGGCGGTGCTGCGGCGTTCTCAGCCGGCGACGACCTCGATGGGGAGGGTCGTCGTGACCTCCGGGTGCACCCGCACGGTGACGGTGTGCTTGCCGGTGGTCTTGATGCTGCTCGGCAGCTCGATGCGGCGGCGGTCCAGCTCCGGGCCACCGGCGGCCGTGACGGCCGCGGCGACGTCGGCGGTGGTGACGCGGCCGAACAGGCGGCCGCCGTCACCGGCGCGGGCGGGCACCCGGACGGTCAGGCCGGAGAGGCGGCCGGCCACGGCCTGGGCCTCATCGAGCGACCGCACCTCGCGGGCGGCACGCGCCCGGCGCAGCGACTCGACCTGCTTCTCGGCACCGCGGGTGGCGACGATGGCCAGGCCGCGGGGCAGGAGGTAGTTGCGGCCGTAGCCGCCCTTGACCTCGACGGTGTCACCGGAGGACCCGAGACCGGTGACCTCCTGCGTCAGGATCAGCTTCATCGTGCTCATGGTCAGCGCGCCGTCGAGGTGTAGGGCAGCAGGGCCATCTCACGGCTGTTCTTGACGGCCGTGGCGACGTCCCGCTGGTGCTGGCTGCAGTTGCCGCTCACGCGGCGGGCACGGATCTTGCCGCGGTCGGAGATGAACTTCCGCAGCAGCGTCGTGTCCTTGTAGTCGATGTAGGTCGCCTTGTCCTTGCAGAACTGGCAGACCTTCTTCTTGGGCTTGCGCACGGGGGGCTTGGGCACTGGGTTCTCCAGGTACGACTAGATCTGGGGTGTGGATGGCCCCCTCGCAGGGGCCCGCGGCGTGGGGGGCGAGAGGGTCCTTCTGTCAGAAGGGAGGCTCGTCGGACGGGCCGGCGGGCGTCGACCACGGGTCGCTCGCGCCGCCGCCGAAACCGCCGCCACCGCCACCGCCGCCGAAACCGCCACCGCCGCCGCCACCCTCACCGCGCGAGGCACGGGTGACCTTCGCGGTGGCGTAGCGCAGCGAGGGACCGATCTCGTCGACCTCGAGCTCGACGACGGTGCGCTTCTCGCCCTCCTTCGTCTCGAACGAGCGCTGCTTGAGGCGCCCCGAGACGATGACCCGCGAGCCGCGGGTGAGGGACTCGGCCACGTTCTCGGCCGCCTGCCGCCAGACGTTGCAGCGGAGGAACAGCGCCTCGCCGTCCTTCCACTCCTGCGACTGCCGGTCGAAGGTGCGCGGCGTCGAGGCGACCGTGAAGTTGGCGACCGCGGCCCCCGACGGCGTGAACCGCAGCTCCGGGTCGGAGGTCAGGTTGCCGATGACGGTGATGACGGTCTCGCCGGCCATGGTCAGTGGACCTCGGGCCGGAGCAGCTTGGTCCGCAGGACCGACTCGTTCAGGTTGAGCTGCCGGTCGAGCTCGGCGACCGCGGCGGGCTCGGCCTGGATGTCGACGACGGCGTAGATGCCCTCGACGTGCTTCTTGATCTCGTAGGCCAGGCGGCGCCGGCCCCAGATCTCGGTCTTGACGGTGCCACCGGAGTTGGTGACGACGGTCAGGAACCGGTCGAGGGAGGGAGCGATCGTGCGCTCCTCCAGGTCGGGGTCGAGGATGACCATCAGTTCGTAGTGACGCACGGAGAACCCCACCTCCTCTGGTCTGGGCGGCTGCAGGACGTCTGCAGCAGGAGGGTCGTACACGCGTCGCGCGCCCTGCCTGCCTCGGACGGCACACGGGACGCGCCCCCCGAGGATACCAGCGCCCCCACCGGCGCCCGCCGGGGTCAGCGGGAGCGGACCGCCCGGGAGGTGCGGACCAGCGCGGCGGTGCTGCCGGCCAGGGCGACGACGGCGACCAGCGCGGCGGGCGGCAGGGCCGGACCGGAGGAGGCGCCATCAGCAGTCACGGTGCTGCTCTCCTCGTCCAGCGCGCCGCCGTCGAGCCTGCCGAGCTCGCCGAGGACCGGCACCGCGGCGCCGTCGTAGCCGCCCGCGACCCCGCCGGAGCCGTCGGTGCCGCCGCTGCCGGACGCGGTGCCGGACGGGGAGCCGGCCCCGGGCAGCCGCGACGGGTCGAAGGCCGCGGACCCGCCGCCGGAGGGCGCCATCCGCGCCGCGCCGCCGCCGAGGTCGTAGGAGTAGGCGTCGCCGTCGACCCCCCGCGCGGCCGCCGGGGCCGTCGGCGCGGCGGCCGGGACCTGCGGCGCGGTCGGGTCGATGGGGGCCGGCGCCGGGAGCGAGGGCAGGGAGGGCAGCGGGACGTCGACGGTCGGCAGCCGCGGCAAGCCGACCGAGGGCAGGTTCGGCAGCGGCAGCAGCGTGTTGACGAGGAACGGCGTCGGGACGCCGATCTGCACCGTCGTCTGCCGGCCGTCGTAGGTGACCGGCTGCGTCTGCGGCAGCGTGCTCAGCGCCCGGGTGGTGACGGTGTTCAGCACGCTCCCGGCGATCGGGGTGTCCGGGACGACGACCCGGTACGTGTAGGTGATCGTGCAGGTCAGGCAGGTGCTGTCGAAGCGCTCGGTGACGCTCGCGTCCTGCGGCAGCGGCTCCGGCCCGGAGGGCAGGCCGAGCGTGACGTCGGTGAACACCTGCACGGTGACCAGCGAGGGCAGCAGCCCGCCGCCGCCGACCTGCACCGTCTTCGGCTCGATCCGGTTGGTGAAGGTGACCGTGCCGCCGGGGTCGACCGAGACCAGCGGCGGGGTGAGGTCGCGGATGTCGACGGCGGCCGACGGGGCGGCGCTCGCGGCGGGCGGCAGCAGGACCGCGCCGCCCAGGACGGCGGCCACCACGAGCGCGAGCGCGGCGAGGAACCGCCGCGCGACCCGCCGCACCGTGCCGGTGGTCGCCGTCCCCGTCGTCATCCCCTGCGTCCCCTCCGTCTGCGTCCCCGTGGTCACGGCGCGCACCACCGCCCGCGCGTGTCCGCCGTCACGTGTCCCAACGAGGACGTGACCTGCGCGATACGGGTGGGTCCCCGGCCGGGGCGGAACTACTGTCGCCGGGGTGGCGGAGCACCCGATCGGCGTACACGTCGGCCCCGGCCTGACCGGGGACGACGAGCTGGACGCGGGCGGGCCGCTGGCCCGGGCCGCGGAGATGGACGCCGACGGCGTGCAGGTCTTCCTCGGCGACCCGCAGGGCTGGAAGGCGCCGCCGCCGCGCCCGGACGCCGAGGACCTGCTCGCTTCCGACGTCGCCGTCTTCGTGCACGCGCCGTACGTGCTCAACGTGGCCTCGACCAACAACCGGATCCGCATCCCCAGCCGGAAGAACCTCGCGGTGCACGCGCGGGCGGCGGCGGCGATCGGCGCCCGCGGGATGGTCGTGCACGGCGGCCACGTGCTCGCCAAGGACGACCCCGCCGCCGGGTTCGACAACTGGCGCAAGACGTTCGCGCGGCAGGCCGAGGACGGCGGCTTCCCGCTGCCGCTGCTCATCGAGAACACCGCCGGCGGCGAGAACGCGATGGCCCGCGAGCTCGGCGCGGTGGCCCGGCTGTGGGACGCCGTCGGGGAGTTCGGCGCGGGGTTCGTGCTCGACACCTGCCACGCCTGGGCCGCCGGCTGGGACCTCGCCACCGCCGTCGCCGACGTCCGCGCCGTCACCGGGCGGCTGGACCTCGTGCACCTCAACAACAGCCGGGACCCGCACGGCTCCGGCCGCGACCGGCACGCGCCGCTGACCGACGGGGAGATCCCGCTGGAGCTGCTGCTCGAGGTGGCGCGCGCCGCCGACTGCCCCGTCGTCCTGGAGACGCCCGGGGACGCCGCCGCGCACGCCGAGGAGGTCGCGCTCGTCCGCGCGGCGCTGCGCGGCTAGGCGGGCACCCGCCGGCGCAGGGTGCGCCGGTCGGGGGCGCCGTCCAGCGGGCCGCCGGCCGGGTCGTCGACGCCGGGCCAGCTCGTGCGGACGACGTCGCCGTCGGGGTGCAGCACGTCGCGCACCACCAGGCCCATGAGCACGACGACGGCGAGGTCGCGCGCGGTCACCGCGAGGAAGAACCACTCGACGCCGACGCCGCGGTCCTCGGTGCCGAGGTACCAGAGCATCCGCACCACCCACAGCACCGCCTCGACGGCCTGCCAGAGCAGCAGCGAGCGCCAGCGCGGCCGGGCCAGGACCGCCAGCGGCAGCAGCCACAGCGAGTACTGCGGGCTCCACACCTTCGTGACCAGCAGGAACGCCGCGACCAGCAGGAAGGCGACCTGGGCCACGCGCGGCCGCACCGGGGCGCGCAGCACCAGCCACCCCAGGCCGGCGAAGACCAGCAGCACGCAGCCCGCGACGACGGTGTTGAGCACCACCGGCGGCGTCCCCTCGGGCAGCGGGCCGTCGAGGAACCGCCCGTCGGAGGCGGTGATCAGGACGTTCCAGATGCTGTCCGGGTCGGCCGGGCGGGCGGTGTTGAGCCGGAAGAACAGCGACCAGTTCTCCGGCGCGAGCAGCGCCACCGGCAGGTCGACGGCGAGCCAGGCGACCCCGGCGGCGACGGCAGCGCGCAGCCACTCGCGCATGCGCCCGGCCCGCAGGCACAGCAGGAACAGCGCCCCGAGCAGCAGCAGCGGGTAGAACTTCGCGGCGACGCCGAGGCCGAGCAGCACGCCGGCGAGCACCGGCCGGTTGCGCGCCCACGCCCACAGCCCGCCGGTTGCCAGCGCGACGGCGAACAGGTCCCAGTTGGTGAAGGCGTGCACGAGCAGCAGCGGGGACAGGCCGACCATCGCGGCGTCCCACGGCCGGTGCCCGGCCAGCGCCACCACCTCCCGGACGAGGAGGAACGCGCACAGCGTCAACAGCAGGCAGGTCGCCACGTAGTAGGCCTGCACGGGCGGGACCTGCGGCAGCAGCCCGGCCGCCGTCGCGAGGTCGCCGTAGGCCCGGCCCAGCAGCGCGGCCAGCGCCATGAAGGCGCCGGTGAGCACCGGGTACTCGACCGCCGAGTCCAGGTAGGGGACCGCCGCGGTGTCCAGGCCGTGCAGGGTGAACAGCGGGACGGTGTCGGAGTAGCAGAAGTGGGTGTACTGCACCGACCCGGCCCAGTTGCCGTCGGCGCAGGGCGCCTGCTTCAGCCACGCGGCCGCCAGGACCACGGTGGCGTAGAGCAGGCAGATCCGCAGCGGCGTCCAGAACAGCGCCCGGCCGGTGACCGCGTGCCGCCCCCACGGCCCGCCCACCGCCTCGGCGGCCTGCGCGGCGACCGGGTCCGACCACGTCGGCACCACCCGGTCCGGACGCCCCGGGGGCACCGGTGCCGGGGCCGCGGACGCCGGAGACGCCGCGGGCCCGTCCGCCGGCTGGTCGGCCGGGGCGGACGGGCCCGTGGAGGAGGAGCTCACCCGGTCAGTCTGCCGGGCGGGTCAGCCGGTCAGCTGCGGCTGGGTGGTGGGTGCCGGCTGCCCGGGTTGCGTCGGGGCGGTCGGCTGGCCGCCCGCCGGCGGAGGGGTGACCGGCGACGGCGGCGGCGTCGGCACCGTGGGCACCGTCGGGTCGTTCGGCTCCTCCTCGGTCGTCCCGTCGTCCGGCGGGGTGGTCTCCGTCGGCGTGGCCGGGGTGGTCGGCGTCGCCTGCGTCGGCGGCGCGGACTGGGTCGTCGGCGCGGACTGCGTCGTCGGGGCCGCCTGGGTCTCCGGCGCCGGGACGCCCTCGCCCGTGTCCCCGCGGATGACCGGCCGGTCGGGCAGGTCCTCCTCCGGGGTGCCGGCGAGCACGGTGTCCATGAACTCCTGCCAGATCGCGCCCGGCAGGCCGGAGCCGTAGATGATCGCGCCGTCGGAGTTGCGGATCGGCTGGTAGCCGTCGGTGCCCATCCACACCGCCGTCGACAGGGACGGGGTGTAGCCGACCATCCAGGCGTCGGAGTTGTCGTCGGCGTCGATGCCCTGGGTGCCGGTCTTCGCGGCCACCTCGCGGCCGTCGTCGAGCGCCCGGCGCGAGTACTGCGCGACGCCCTCCAGCGCGAAGGTCGTGTCGTTCGCGACGTCCTCGCTCATGACCCGCTCACCGGCAGGGGCGCCGTTCTCCAGCAGGACGGTGCCCTCGCTGTCGGTGACCCGGTTGACGAAGAACGCGTCGTGCCGCACGCCGCCGCTGGCGAAGGTGGCGAAGCCGACGGCCTGGTCGATCGGGCGCATCTCGTACTCGCCGATGCCGATCGAGGAGCCGGTGACCCCGGAGTCGGGGGCGGCCAGCGTCGTCTTGTCGTCGAGCAGCGAGCCGGTGGCCGGCCAGGTGTCGGGCAGGCCGGTCGCGGCCAGCGCCGTCTCGCGGACGTTCTCCGGGCCCACCTCGTAGGCCAGCCCGTAGAACGTCGTGTTGAGCGAGCGGGTCATCGCCTCGACCAGGGTGCAGGCCGGGCACGAGGCGCCGCCGGAGTTGCGCACCGGGGCCTCGCGGTCGGGGAAGGTCTGCGGCGAGCTGCCGTCCCGGCGCGAGGTGACGCTGATGCCCTGGTCGAGTGCGGTGGCCAGCACGTAGGGCTTCATCGACGAGCCGGGCTGGCGGCGGGCCTGCGCGTAGTCGACCGCGCCGTCGCCGGCGCCGATGTCCCCGCCGTAGTAGGCGCGCACCGCACCGGTCCGCGGGTCGACGGCGACCAGGGCCTGGCGCAGCGTCTCCCGCGGCTCGCCGTCCATGACCTCGTTCACCGCGGCGAGCGCGGCGTCCTGGGTGGCCTTGTCCACGGTCGTGGTGATCCGCAGGCCGCCGGCCTGGATCTGCTCCTCGGTGTAGCCGCGCGCCTCGAGCTCGGAGATCGCCCGCGACACGACCAGGCCCTCGGGCCCGGTCGGGGTGCCCAGGGCCGAGGACTGCGGCCTGGGCAGCACCGGCGGGTAGACCGACGCGTCGCGGTCGGCCTGGGTGATCCAGTCCTCCTCGACCATCGCGTCGAGGACCAGGCCCCAGCGGTCCTGCGCGCCCTCCGGGTTGGACTCCGGGTCGTAGGAGCTGGGGCTGCGGATCTGGACGGCGAGCACCGCGCCCTGCTGCGGCGTCAGCTGGGCCGCCGGGACGCCGAAGAAGGTGTTGGCCGCGGCCTCGATGCCGTAGGCGCCGCGGCCGAAGTAGATGGTGTTGAGGTAGTTCTCGAGGATCTCGTCCTTGTCGTGGTTGTTGTCCAGCTTGATCGCCAGGAACAGCTCCTGGAACTTGCGGGCGAACGTCTGGTCGGAGTTCTGCAGGATGGCGTTCTTCACGTACTGCTGCGTGATCGTCGAGCCGCCCTGCGTCGAGCCGCCGGTGAGGTTGTTCCACGCCGCCCGGACGATGCCGGTGAAGCTGATGCCGGGGTCGGAGTAGAAGTTCCGGTTCTCCGCGGCCAGCACCGCGTTGCGCGCGGGCTCCGAGACCTGGTCGAGCGTGACGTCCCGCCGGTTGGTGTCGCCGAGGCGGGCCATCTCGGTGGTGCCGTCGGCGTAGTACACGACCGTCGTCTGCGACCGCTGCACCGAGCTCGGGTCGGGCACCTCGGTGGTGGCGTAGACGACGCCGACGAAGACGCCGAGCAGCACCAGCAGGCCGAGCAGGGTGCCGAGGGCGACCTTCAGCCCGCGGCGGCGCCGCTGCTTCTTCGTGCGCGCCTTCTTGCCGCCGGGCTTGCCGCCCGCGGGACGCGAGCCGGTGGGCCGGGAGCCGCCGGGACGCGTGCCGCCGGAGCCGCCCGACCGCGCGGCCGAGGTGCGGCCGCGGCCGGCGGGTCCGGAGCCACCGGTCGCGCGGGCGGCCGGCGGGCGTCGCGGCGGGCCGCCGGACGGCCCGACCGGCGTGGTCTCGTCGTGGGGAGGCACCAGGCAGCCCCTCCTCGGGTGTCGGTGGGCGGATCGGGTCCGGCCCAGCGTGGCGTCGTTACCTGTGGTGCCCGGGGAGGACGCGCAGGCGCGCCGTCCTCCCGGGACGGGTGTGACGGACGGGTCCGCCGGTGTGCAACCGTGCGGCCGGCGGTCCTAGTCCGTGGCAGCGCGGCGGCGCCGGCGCGGCTGCCGCCCCGGCTCGGGCTCGGTCCCGAGCACGTAGGAGCAGTCCAGGTGGTTCCACCCGCAGCCGCGGCACACCTCGACGGTGTACACGGAGAACTCCTCCTGCATGGCGTCCATCCGGGCGAGTTCCGCCTCGGTCTTCGCCTGCCCGGACACGTGGCCCAGCCCCTCACCGTAGACGTAGTTGACCAACGTCAGGCGCTCGCGGCGGCAGACCGGGCACGGGTCGTCGGTCTGCTCGCCGTGGTACCTCGCGGCGCGGGTGAGGTAGGGACTGGCGTCGCAGACCTCGAACAGCCCGGTGCGGCCGGCGTGCACGTCCGCCAGGACGGCCCGCCTCTGCAGCGAGTAGTCGACGACGGAGCGACGTCCGGGCACGGCCGTCAATGTACGCAGGTCCGCCCGCGCCCGGGCCCGTCGTCACCGTGCGTGCGCGCCCTGCCCGATCGGGGAGGGGTCTCGGGTTGCCCATCGGTTCACCTCCCGATGTATCGTCTCGATACATCGAACGGCAGGGGCCGACGGGGGGCGAGATGCTCGAGTTCGCCATCCTCGGACTGCTGCAGCAGTCCCCGATGCACGGCTACGAGCTGCGGAAACGGCTCGCGGAGGTGCTGGGGGGCCTGCGCAGCATCTCCTACGGCTCGCTGTATCCCGCACTGAAGCGGTTGCACGCTGCCGGGCTCGTCAGCACCGACGAGTCCGACCGGCGCGCGCCGCTCCCGGCCGACGCACCGCCGCTCACCGGCCGGCGCGGGAAGGTGGTCTACACGATCACCGCGGAGGGCAAGGAGCGCTTCGCGGAGCTGGTCAGCCAGGCCGGCCCCGAGGCGTACGACGACGGCAGGCTCTTCGGCGTCCACCTCGCCTTCTTCCGGCACACCGCCGCCGACGTGCGGCTGCGCATCCTCGAGGGGCGCCGCCGCACGGTCGAACGGCAGCGGGACGGCCTGCGGTCCTCACTGGCGCGGACCCGCGAACGGCTCGACCGCTACACGCTGGAACTGCAGCGCCACGGCCTGGACTCGGTCGACCGGGAGGTGCGCTGGCTGTCGGAGCTCATCGACAGCGAGCGGCGCCGGCCCGAGCCGGGGCCCGGCGGTGAGCGCCCGCCGCCCAGCGAGGGGTGAGGTCGCCCCCGGGCGGGCCGCACCCCACCGACACCGCACAACAGGCACCACGGCTGTCCTGCTCGACCGGCAGCCACCGCCAGGACCGGAACGGTCCCGCGACACGGACCACCCGGTCCAGGGAGAAGGGAAACCCATGGGAGCTGTCAAGGTCGCCATCGTGGGCGTCGGCAACTGCGCCGCCTCGCTGGTTCAGGGGGTGCACTACTACCGCGACGCCGACGAGACCACCTCGGTCCCGGGCCTCATGCACGTCCGCTTCGGCGAGTACCACGTCTCGGACGTGCAGTTCGTCGCGGCGTTCGACGTCGACGCCAAGAAGGTCGGCCGTGACCTCTCCGAGGCCATCGTCGCCAGCGAGAACAACACCATCAAGATCACCGACGTCCCGCCGCTGGGCGTCACCGTGCAGCGCGGCACCACCCTCGACGGCCTGGGCAAGTACTACCGGGCCACCATCGAGGAGTCCGACGAGCAGCCGGTCGACGTCGTCGCGGCGCTTCGGGAGTCCGGCGCCGACGTCCTCGTCTGCTACCTGCCGGTCGGCTCGCAGCGGGCCGCCGAGTTCTACGCGCAGGCCGCCCTCGACGCCGGCGTCGCGTTCGTCAACGCCCTGCCGGTGTTCATCGCCGGGACCAAGGAGTGGGCGGACAAGTTCACCGCCGCCGGCGTCCCGATCGTCGGCGACGACATCAAGAGCCAGGTCGGCGCGACCATCACCCACCGGGTGCTGGCCAAGCTGTTCGAGGACCGCGGCGTGCAGCTCGACCGCACGATGCAGCTCAACGTCGGCGGCAACATGGACTTCAAGAACATGCTCGAGCGCGAGCGCCTGGAGTCCAAGAAGATCTCCAAGACCCAGGCCGTCACCAGCCAGGTCGACCGCGACATGGGCACCGACAACGTGCACATCGGCCCGTCGGACCACGTGCCGTGGCTGAGCGACCGCAAGTGGGCCTACGTCCGCCTCGAGGGCCGCGCGTTCGGCGACGTCCCGCTGAACCTGGAGTACAAGCTCGAGGTCTGGGACTCCCCGAACTCGGCCGGCATCATCATCGACGCCGTCCGCGCGGCGAAGATCGCCAAGGACCGCGGGATCGGCGGCCCGATCCTGTCGGCGTCGTCGTACTTCATGAAGTCCCCGCCGGTGCAGTACAGCGACAGCGAGGCCCGCGACGCCGTGGAGGCCTTCATCCGCGGCGAGGTGGAGCGCTGAGGAAGGACCTACCTGCCCCCCACCCCTCGCTGTCCCCCGCAAGCGGGAGGTACCCCCAGCTCGGGGCGGGACCCTGCAGGTAGGCCGTTCCATCACGTCACCAGGCCCGTCCCCCGACCCGGGGGGCGGGCCTGCGGCCTGTCGGGGGACCGGTGCCGCCGGGCTGCCTACGCTGACCGCCATGCCGCGCCGCCTGCTCGCGATCGCGCTGGTCCTGCTGGCGGTCCTGCTGGCCGGGTGCTCGGACGACCCCGCCGACCGGCAGCCCGGCGACCCGGTGACCGCCGAGGAGGCCGAGGTGCTCGCCGGCCTGCTGGCGCAGGACTCGGAGGAGGGCGGCGCCGACGTCGAGGTCGCCGCGTCCTTCGGCGACGGCGGCCTGCTGCGCCTCAGCGGCGAGGTCGACCTCGCCGGCTCCGCCGGCCGGGCGCAGGCGGTGACCACCTACGGCGACGGGCGCCCCGACGACACCCGCACGCTGTTCTTCACCCGCGACCGGATCTGGTTCGGCGACGTCCCGGGGCTCCCGGACGCGCTCGCCGCCGCCGGCCGGCCCGACGTCCCGTTCGTCAGCCGCGCGCTCGCGACCGGGCCCGACGCGGTGCCGCTGACCGACGTCCTCGTGGCCGTGGTGCTCAACCTGGGCGCCCCCGAGGCCGACGACGCCGCCGCCTTCCTCGGCGGGGAGCACACCTGGGAGGGGCAGCGCTCGGTCGACCGCCGGCTGGCCACGGTCTACGCGGGGGAGGCCGGCTGGACGGTCACCGTGGACGACGCCACCGGCCTGCTGCTGCAGTACGTGACCCCGCTGCCCGGTCAGGACACCGAGGTCACGGTGACGCTGTCGGACCACGGGCCGCGGACGATCGCCCTGCCGGAGGACGGGCAGACGGTGGACGCGGCGGCGCACCCGGAGGTCGCGGCGGCGGTCGGCATCTGAACCGGGGGCGGCTTCACCCGGGCCCGGACATGGGAAGAGGGGGCGGCCTCTTCCCCAGACCGCCCCCTCCGGGGTCATTCCTACCAGACGGCGTCGGGGTGCGCGCCCCGGACCGTCCTCCCGCGGCGTGTCAGTTCGCGGAGGGGTCGGCCGGTGCCGTGGACAGCACCGCCAGGCGGCCGGTCTGCCGGGCGAGGACCGCGCGCCACAGCTGCGGTCCGGACAGCTCGCTGAGCACGTCGCCCGGGGTGCCGGGCACGCACGCCCAGGCGCCCTCCGCGACCTCGGCGGCCAGCTGGCCGGGCGACCAGCCCGCGTAGCCGGCGAACACCCGCAGGCCGGACAGGCCGCTCTCCAGGGAGCCGGGGTCGGCGTCGAGGTCGACGAGGTAGACGTCGCCGGCCACCCGCCGCAGCCCCTCGCCCTCACCGGCCGCGCCGGGGCCGCTGGCCAGGCACAGCGCGGTGTCGGTCTCGCACGGGCCGCCGACGTGGAAGACGCCCGGCTCGACGGCGAGGTCGCACCAGCCGGGCAGCACGTCGCGGATCTCGACCTGGCTGGGCCGGCCGAGGACGACGCCGAGCGTGCCGCTGTCGTTGTGGTCGAGCACGTAGACGACGGTGCCGGCGAAGTTCGGGTCGGTGAGCCCGGGCATGGCCACGAGCAGCGAGCCGGGGACGACGTCGTCGAGGGTGCCGGTGGACAGCCGCGGCACCGGCGCACGGCGTCGGCCCGTGGCCCGCCGGATGGGCGGGCCGGACTCGGGTTCGGGTGAGGGCACCGGAGACATCCCGTCCAGTGTGCAACAGTCCGGGGCCCGGGGGAGGGCGGGAGCGCACCGTAGGGTGAGCCGGTGACGCGGGCCGCTCCGACCGTGCGGCTCCTGCTCGGCCGGGAGGACTTCCGCCGGCTGCTGGCCACCCGGCTCCTGGCCCAGTTCGGCGACGGCGTCTTCCAGGCCTCGCTCGCCGGGAGCGTGCTGTTCAACCCGCAGCGGGCCACCGACCCGCTCGCCGTCGCGGCCGGGTTCGCGGTGCTGCTGATGCCGTACTCGGTGCTCGGCCCCTTCGCCGGCGTCTGGCTGGACCGGTGGAGCCGCCGGCAGGTGCTGGTGCACGCCGACGTGCTGCGCGCGGGCCTGGTCGCCGTCGTCGCGGCCCTCGTGGTGACCGGGGCCGGCGGCCTGCCGCTCGCCGTCGCCGGGCTCGCCGTCTTCTCGGTCACCCGGTTCGTGCTGTCGGCGCTGTCGGCCGGCCTCCCGCACACCGCCGACGCCGGCGTGCTGGTGACGGCGAACGCGCTGTCGACGACCTCGGGGGCGGTGGCGACCGTCGTCGGCGGGGCGGCCGCGGTCGGCCTGCTGCAGCTGGCGCCGGCGGGGGACGCCGGCTACGCGGCCGTGACGCTGTCCGCGGCGCTGCCCTACCTCGCGGCCGCGGCGGTCGTCGCGGGCTTCGGCCGGGCCCACCTCGGTCCCGACCGCGCCACCCGCGCGGCCCGGTTCACGGCCCGGCAGGTGCTGCGCGGCATGGCCGACGGCGTCCGGGACGTGCTCGCGCACCCACCGGCGACGGCGGCGCTGCTGGCGATCTCCGGGCACCGGGTCTGCTACGGCGTGCTGACGTTGATCTCGCTGCTGCTGTACCGCGGCCCGCTGGCGGAGGGGTCGGGGCCGCTGTTCCCGGGTGGGCTGGTCGGCCTGGGGCAGGTGGTGGGCGCCGGGGCGGTGGGCACGCTGCTCGCGGCGCTGGTCACCCCGGCCGCGGTGCGCCGGCTGGGCCGCCGCCGGTGGACGGCGCTGCTGCTGGCCGCCGGCGGGGTGCTGCAGCCGCTGCTCGGGCTGACCTTCGCGCCGCCGGGGATCGTGGCCGGCGGGTTCGTGCTCGGCTTCGTCGCCCAGGGCGTGAAGGTGTGCGTCGACACCACGCTGCAGGAGGTGCTCGCCGACGACGTCCGCGGGCGGGTGTTCTCCGTGTACGACACCCTGGTCAACGTCACCTACGTCGCCGCGCTCGTGGCCGGGGCGCTGGTGCTGCCGGCCTCGGGGGTGTCGGTGCCGGTGCTGCTCGCCGTCGGCGCCGTGTACGGGCTGACCGCCGTCGCGTTCCTGCGGCGCAGCGCGGCGCCGGTGCGGGTCTAGAGGCCCGGCTCGCAGGCGCCGCGGCCCAGCCGTGCCAGGCCCGCGAGGTCGCCGGGGCCGAAGTCCACCTGGCCGTCGTTGCGCGGGGCCATCAGCTCGGCCGGGTCGTCGACGTGGTCCAGGCCCAGCACGTGCCCGAACTCGTGCATGAGGACGGCGCGCAGCGCGGCCCGGCCCTCGGGGGATCCCGCGGCGCCGGCGGCCCAGCCGGCGTCGATGGTCACCGCGCCGGTGACGAACACCCACGGCCCGCCGGCCGCGGCGGCCGCCTGGCTGCCGCCCAGGCCCGCCACCGTGCCCCCGAGGCCGGGCACCTCCTCCGGGGTGGCCCAGCTGACCAGGACCGGCGCCCAGCGGTCGCCGTAGCGGTCGGGCTGGAACACCGCCCGGTCGTCGGTGTACCCCTCGTCGGTGGTGCCGTCGGGGACGAACCGCAGGCCGGTGGCGGCCGACAGCCGGGTCAGCGCCTCCTCGACCAGCCCCGCGGCGCCCGGCGGCGCGCCGTCGGGCCGCATGACCCAGTGCACCGGGCGGCACGGGTCGTAGGCGACCGGCGTGACGCCGTCGGCCTGGTGCTCGACGAAGGCGAAGGTGCCGCCGGCCGGTGCCGGCGGCGGCGCGCCGAGCGGCAGGTCCGCGGCCTCGTGGCCGGGCGTGGGCCGGTCCGCCGCCGGGGCCGCGGGGCTCCCGGCGCCGGCGGAGCCGGAGGAGGACTCCCAGGGCCACGGGCGCGGGCCGGCGAGCACCGCCGCGCCGAGGCTCAGCGCGAGCACCAGGACGACGGCCAGCACGCCGCGGACGGCGGGGGAGCGGCGGCGCGGGGGCGGCGGGCCACCCTCCCAGGCGCGCCACGGCACCGGGTCGGCGGGACGGCCGGCCGCCTCGTCCAGCACCCACCGCGGCACGCGGCCGGTGGGCGAGGACGGGATGCCCGGCGGGGGCGGCAGGGGCGGCGGCCAGGGGCCCGACGGCCGCTCCGCGGGCCCCTCCGAGGGCCACGGCGCGCGCACAGCGCGCCCGTCCTGCGTTCCCCCGTGCACCCGTGCCCCCGTTCGCGGTCCGGCCGTCCGTCCTACCGGCGGACGCGGGGCGCGGGGAGGGGCGCGGGCGGCGCGGCCACCCGTCCGGGGGAGTCAGGAGCGGGCGGCCCACCAGGCGCGCAGCTCGGCCTCGGCCTCGTCGGGCCCGAGCGGGCCGCGCTCCAGGCGGAGGTCCTTGAGGTACGTCCACGCCTCGCCGACCTCGCGGCCCGGCGGGATGCCCAGGATCTCCATGATCGCGTTGCCGTCGAGGTCGGGCCGCACCCGCGCGAGGTCCTCGGCCGCCGACAGCTCGGCGATCCGCCGCTCGAGCGAGTCGTAGGTGGCCGAGAGCGCGGCGGCCCGGCGCCGGTTGCGGGTGGTGCAGTCCGAGCGGACCAGCTTGTGCAGCCGGGAGAGCAGGTCGCCGGCGTCGGTGACGTAGCGGCGCACCGCGGAGTCGGTCCACTCGCCGCGGCCGTAGCCGTGGAACCGCAGGTGCAGGAAGGTCAGCCGGGCGACCGCCTCGACGACGTCCTTGGGATAGCGGAGCGCGGTCAGCCGCTTGCGCACCAGCTTCGCGCCGACCACCTCGTGGTGGTGGAAGGAGACCCGGCCGCGCGGCTCGTGCCGGCGGGTGGCGGGCTTGCCGACGTCGTGCAGCAGCGCCGCCAGCCGCAGCACCAGGTCCGGCGACTCCGCGTCCGGGTCGGCCTTCTCCAGCGCGATCGCCTGGTCGAGCACGGTCAGCGAGTGGGAGTAGACGTCCTTGTGCTGGTGGTGCTCGTCGATCTCCATCCGCAGCGCCGGCAGCTCGGGCAGCACGACGTCGGCCAGGCCGGTGGAGACGAGGAGTTCCAGCGCCGCCCGGGGGGCGTCCTGCAGCAGCGTCTTGGACAGCTCCGCCTGCACCCGCTCCGGGGTGATCCGCGCCAGCTCCCCGGACATGTCGGTCATCGCGCGGACCACGTCGTCGTCCGGGGTGAGCCCGAGCTGGGCGACGAAGCGCACCGCGCGCAGCATCCGCAGCGGGTCGTCGGCGAAGGAGTCCGCCGCCGCGCCCGGGGTGCGCAGCCGGCGGGCGAGCAGGTCGCCGAGGCCGCCGAACGGGTCGGTCACCGTGCGGTCGGGGCCGAGGGACACCGCCATCGCGTTGACCGTGAAGTCGCGGCGGGCCAGGTCGTCGACCAGCGACTCGCCCCACGCCACCTCGGGGTTGCGGGACTCGCGGTCGTAGCGGTCGGCGCGGAAGGTGGTGATCTCCAGCCGGGTGCCGCGCACCTCGGCGCCCACGGTGCCGAAGGCGATGCCCTGGTTCCACGTGGAACCCGCCCAGCCGCGCAGCAGCCGGAGCACCTCCTCGGGCCGGGCGTCGGTGGTGACGTCGAGGTCGCCGGGCGGCGTCGGCGCGCCGCTGCCGGCGGCCAGCAGGGCGTCGCGCACCGACCCGCCCACGAGGTGGGCCTCGAACCCGGCCGCGGCGAAGCGTTCCCCCAGCTCCACCAGCACGGGCGAGACCTCGACCAGCTCGCGCACGGTCTGCTGCACCGCCGAGGGGACGTCCACGGCGGCCGGACGACTCTTCCGCTCCTCGGACACGACGAGCCAGGGTAGTGCGGCGGCTCGCGCTACCCTCCTGGCATGGCAGGCACCGGCGGACGCGGGCGTCCCGGCCGCCGCCTGCGGCGGGTCGACGAGACCTCCGCCGGGGGCCTCGTGGTCGCCGACGACGGCATCTCCGGCCCGCGCGCCGCGCTGATCGGCCGCACCGACCGCCGCGGCCGGCTGCTGTGGTCGCTGCCCAAGGGCCACATCGAGGAGGGCGAGACCCCCGAGGACACCGCCGTCCGGGAGGTCGCCGAGGAGACCGGGATCATCGGCGAGGTGCTCGCCCCGCTCGGGATCATCGACTTCTGGTTCGTCGCCGAGGGCCGCCGCGTGCACAAGACCGTGCACCACTTCCTGCTGCGCGCCATCGGAGGCGCCCTGTCCGACGCCGACGTCGAGGTGACCGAGGTCGCCTGGGTCCCCCTCGACGAGTTGTCCGACCGGCTGGCCTACGCCGACGAGCGGGCGCTGGTCGAGCGGGCGCCCGCGCTGCTCGCCGACAGTGCGTGACCCGGACCGCGACGTCCATCCTCGGCACAGCACCCCCCGGTCCGGGGCCGGCCGGCGCGGGAGGACGGTGACCCGCGTCCTGACGGCGGCCCTGCTGGCCCTGCCGCTCGCCGCCGCCCCCGCGCTCGTCCCGGACGCGGCTCCCGCCGCCGCGGCCCCGGCGACCCCGGCACCGCCGGCCGCGCCCGCGACCGATCCCGAGCGGCCGGTCACCGTCGACCTCACCCGGCTCGACCCGCGCACGGTCGCCCCCGGCGGCACGATCACCCTGGCCGGCACGCTCACCAACGACGGCACCGAGACGATCACCGACCTCGGCGTGCGGCTGCAGCGCGGCCTGGCCGTCACCACCCGCGCCGACCTGCTCGCCGCCGACGCCGACCCCGACCCGGCCACCGCGTTCACCACGCCGTTCCAGCCGCTGCCCGGCCCGCTCGCCCCCGGCGACTCCGCGCCGTTCACCGTCACCGTCACCACCGCCGACCTGGCGCTGGACCGCGACGGCGTCTACCCCGTGCTGGTCAACGTCAACGGCACCACCGCCGACGGCGAGCCGAGCCGGGTGGGCGAGGTCCGCACCCACGTGGTGCAGCAGAGCGCGCCGCCGGCCACCGCCACCGCCGTCGCCTGGCTGTGGCCGCTGGCCGAGCGCAGCCACCGCGACGCCTCCGGCCGGTTCGTCGACGACGGCCTGGCCGAGGCGGTCTCCGACGGCGGCCGGCTCGACCGCGCGCTCTCCGCCGTCGAGCGGCTCCCTGCCGCGGTCCCGCCCGCGGCCACGTCCCTGGCCCCGGTGACCCTCGCCGTGGACCCCGCCCTGGTCGAGGAGCTCTCGGTCATGGCCGAGGGCCCCTACGACGTCGGCGGCGAGGAGGACGCCGGCACCGGCACCGAGGCCGCCGCTGCGTGGCTGGAGCGGCTGCGCGCCGTGGCCGCCGACCACCCGGTGCTCGCCCTGCCCTACGGCGACGTCGACGCCGACGCGCTGCAGGCCGCGGGCCTGGAGGCCGCGCTCACCCGCGCGCTGCCCGGCGCCGCACCCGGGGCGGAGGGCGACACCCCGGAGGGCGGGGGCGTGGTCTCCGGCGCCTCGCCCGGGCCGGCCGGGGCCGCGCTGCTGGCCGACGTCCTCGGGGTCACCCCGCGCACCGACCTGACCTGGGCGGCCGGCGGGGCACTGCGGCCGGACACCCTCGCGACCCTCCGGGAGGGCGGCGTCGAGCAGGTGGTGGTCGCCTCCAGCGCGCTGAGCGACGGCGACGCGGCGCTCGGCATCCCCGGCGGCGGCGCGGCCGCGCGGACCACGGTGCCCGGCACGGACGGCCCGGTCGAGGCCCTGGTGGCCGACGCGGGGCTGTCCTCCGTCGTCGGCACGGCCGACACCGCCGAGGGCGGCCCGCGGGTGGCCGAGCAGCGCTACGTCGCCGAGCTGGTGCTGGTCTCGCAGCAGACGCCCGCCACCCCGGCGGGCCAGAGCGTCCTGGTCGCCCCGCCGCGCGACGTCGACCCCGACCCCGAGACGGTCGCCGCGATGATCACCGACACCGCACTGCCCGGGCTGCGCCCGGCGTCGCTGACCGACCTGTCCGCGGGCCCGGTCGCCGACGCCGGCACGCCGGTGGACCAGGCCGGCGCGGCGGTGCTCGACCCCGCCGGCGTGGCCGGGCTGGTCGCCGCGACCGCGCTGCGCGACGACCTCGCCGGCGCCGTCGTCGAGGAGCCCGCCACCGTCCTCGCCGGGTACGACGCCGCGCTGGCCCGGGCCGCCTCGGTGGCCTGGCGGGACGACCCGTCCGGCTTCACGACCGCCGCCGGGGACGTGCGCGACACCCTGGCCGGGCTGCGCGAGCGGGTGACGCTGGTCGCCCCCGCCGACGGCACCTACAGCCTGGCCTCCAGCGACGCGCCGCTGGTGCTCACCGTGCAGAACGACCTGCCCTTCGCGGTGCGGGTGCTGGTGGAGGCGCGCACCCGCGACAAGGTCGGCCTGACCATCGGCGAGCTCGACGCGCAGGAGCTCGCGCCCGAGCAGCGCACGACGCTGGAGGTCCCGACCGAGGTGCGCCAGTCCGGTCGCTTCGCCGTCACCGCCAGCCTCACCACCCCCGCCGGCGGCCCGCTGGGCGACGACGTCGCGATCCAGGTCCGCAGCACCGCCTACGGGACGATCTCGCTGTCGATCACCATCGGCGCCGCCGTCCTGCTCGGGCTGCTGTTCCTGCGCCGCGGGGTCCTCTTCCTCCGCCGCCGCGGGCGGCCCGAGGAGGAACTGCCCGACGGCGCCGGGGCCGCCTTCCCGCCCAGCCGGAGCCCGGTGTGACCGGCCACCCCCGCAGCGACGAGGACGCACCGGCCCGGGAGCCGGGGGCGCGCCCGCTGCCGCCGGTGCCCCCGCCCGTGTCCTCCCCGCCTCCCGCGGCGGCGTCCCCGGAGGCGGCGGGACCCGCGCCGGAGCGCGACCGGTCCCGGCCGCTGCCCCCGCCGCCCTACCCGGTCGCCCCGCCGCCGGGCTCGGGCCTGCCGGGCACCCCGGCGGCCCGCCGCGCCATGCCCCCGGTGCCGCCGGCCCGGCCCCGGCCGCCCGGGGCGCCCAGCACCGGGGACCAGCCGGGGGCGCGGGCCGACGGACGGCGCCCGGCGGTCCCCGGGGCCGAGGCGCTCCCGCCCGCGGCCGTCCGGCCCGCTCCCCGGCCGCTGCCGCCGGTGCCCCCGCCGGTGCGGCGCCGCTTCATCCCGGCCGACGAGACGCAGGTCATCCCGATCCTGCACCTGCCCCCGGTCCCGCGGCCCGAGGGCGAGACCGAGGAGGAGGCGCAGCAGCGGGAGGGCGCCCCCGGCGGCAGCCGCGGCCTCCTGCGCGCCGCCGGGACCATGGCGGTGGCCACGCTGGTCTCCCGGATCACCGGCCTGCTGCGCACGGTCGTGCTGGCCGCCGCGCTGGGCGTCGGGCTGGTCAACGACGCCTACAACACCGCCAACACGCTGCCCAACATCGTCTACGAGCTGCTGCTCGGCGGCGTCCTCACCTCGGTGATCGTGCCGCTGCTGGTGCACGCGCAGGAGCGCGACCGCGACGGCGGCGTCGCCTACGCGCAGCGGCTGTCCACGGTGGCGATCGCCGGGCTCCTGGTGGTCACCGTGGTCGCCGTCGTCATCGCACCGGCGCTGACGGCGCTGTACGGCATCGAGGACGACCCCGAACAGGTACGGCTGGCCAACTGGCTGGCCCGGATCCTGCTGGTGGAGATCGTCTTCTACGGCGTCGGCGCGCTGGCGCAGGCGATCCTCAACTCGCGCGGGGTCTTCGGGCCGCCGGCGTGGGCGCCGGTGCTCAACAACGTCGTCGTCATCGCCACCGGCGTGCTGTTCCTGATGGCCGGCGGGCCCGGCGACCTCGAGCCGCAGACGATCACCCCCGGCCAGGTGTGGCTGCTCGGCGGCGGCACCCTGCTCGGCATCGCCGTCCAGGCGCTGGTGCTGGTGCCGCTGCTGCACCGGGCCGGCGTGCCGCTGCGGCCCCGGTGGAGCCTGCGCCAGACCGGGCTGCGCGAGGTCGGCGGGCTGGGCCTGTGGGTGGTCCTGTACGTGGCGGTCAGCCAGGTCGGCGTCGTGGTGGCCACCCGCGTGGCCAACGCGGCCGCCCGCGACGGCGGGTTGGGCTCGAGCGCGTTCGCCTACGCCAGCCTGCTGTTCCAGATGCCCTACGGGATCATCGGCGTCGCGCTGCTCACCGCCCTCGTGCCGCGGATGAGCCGCGCCGCCGCGCGGAACGACGTCCCCGGCGTCGTCCAGGACCTCTCCCTCGGCACGCGGCTGTCCGCGCTCGGGCTGCTGCCGGTGGCCGCCGCGCTCACCGTCGTCGGCCCGGCGCTCGGCGCCGTCGCCTTCGCCCGCGGCAACACCTCCGTCGACGAGGCGCAGGGCATCGGCGCGGCCCTCGCCGTCGGCGCGTTCGGGCTGCTGCCCATGGCCGTCACGCTCCTGCAGCTGCGCGTCTTCTACGCCATGAAGGACGCCCGGACGCCGACGCTGATCCAGGTCGGCATGGTCCTCGTCCGCGTGCCGCTGCTGCTGCTGGTCCCGGCGCTGGTCGAGCCCGAGCACGTCGTCGCCGGGCTGATGCTGGCCACCAGCCTCACCTACCTCGCCGGCTGGGTGCTCGGGCACCTCGCGCTGCGCCGGCAGCTCGGCGCCGAGCCGGGCGTGGCGCGGGGCGGCGCGCTCGGCCCGGTGCTGCGGATGGTGCTCGCCGCGGCGGTGGCCGCCGGCGCCGGGTGGGTCGTGGTCCGGGTGACCCACGACGCGTTCGGCACGTCGCTGACGGGCTCGCTCGGCACCCTGTTGATCGGTACCGTGGTCGTCGGCGTCACGGCCCTCGCCGGCTTCGTGCTCGCCCGCGTCCCGGAGCTCCGGGAACCCCTCGCCGCCGTCCGCGCGCGGCTGGGCCGCGGGTGAGCCGCGGACCGGCGGGCACGGACGGCGTCCCCGGGGCAGCGCGCAGCCGGGGGGAGCGGACAGGGGGTCGGACACGTCCATGACGGCGACGATCACCGGCCTCCCCGACCGGTACCGACCGCTGGACGAGGTCGGCCCCGAGGAACGCACCTCGACCGGCGTCATCCACTGCTGGCGCGCCAAGGACCGCATCCTCAACCGCGACGTCGCCATCCGCGTGCACGTCCCCGGCGGCCCCCCGGCGCGCGCCTGGATCGCCCGCGCCCTCACCGCCGGCGGCCTGGCCACCCCCGCGCTGGCGATGGTCTACGACGCCTCGGAGGGCAGCGGCGGCGAGACCGGCGTGGCCTACGTCGTCAACGAGTGGATCGAGGGGCAGACCCTCGCCGAGCGGCTGCGGTCCGGGCCGATGGGCGAACGGGAGGCCCGGACCGTCCTGCGCCGGCTGGCCGAGGGCGTCGCCGAGGCGCACCGGGTGGGCCTGGCCGTCGGCGGCCTGAGCCCCGAGACCGTCGTCCTGCGGCCCAACGGGCTGGTCGGCCTGCGCGCCGTCCCCGCCGCCACGGGCACCGTCCAGGAGGACATCGCCGCCCTCGGCGCGCTGCTCGAGTACTGCCTCACCGGCCGGCAGGCCGGCGTCCCCGGACCCGACGGCGTCCCCGCCGCCGCCCCGGTCATCGCCCAGCCCGACCTCGCTGCGCTCGTCCGCCGCGTCCGCTCCACCGAGCCCGGCGCCCGGCTGGCCAGCGCCGCGGCGATGGCCGCGCTGCTCGCCGATCGCCCGCGGTCCTCGGCCGTGCCGGTCCGCGGCCGCGACGAGAGCGACAGCGGCTGGCTGCGGCGCCTGCGCGAGCACCGCGACGCCGAGCAGGCCCCCACCGTGGCGGCACAGGACGCCGGGGGACCCCAGCGGCTCGACCCGGACACCCTGCCGCCGGTGCCGCTCGGGCCCGCCCGCGCCCTCCCGCCGGTGCCCGCCGAGGACCCCCACGACGTCGACGCCGTCGGCGAGCCGGTCGACGAGGAGGACGGGGACGACGCCGGGGGCTCGCCCGGCCGCCGCCGGTTCCTGGTCGCCGGCCTGCTGCTGGCCGCCCTGGTCGTCGTCGTGCTGCTCGCCTGGTGGGTGGGCACCAACCTGCTCTCGGTCGCCACGAACGTCGACGAGCGGCCCGGCACGCCGGTGGTCCCGTCCAGCAGCGCGCCCGCCGAGGACAGCGCCGCCCCCGCACCGGAGGCCGGCACGCCCCTGACGATCCGCGACGCCACCGTCTTCGACCCCTTCGGCGACGGCGAGCCGGAGAACACCGACGAGGTGCCGGCCACCCACGACGGCGACCCGGCCACCACCTGGTCCACGCTGACCTACCGGGGCTCGGCGGACTTCGGCAACCTCAAGCCCGGCGTCGGCGTCGTCTACGACCTCGGCTCGGCCCAGGCGATCGGCGGCGTCACGCTGACCACGACCACCCCGGGGATCAACGTCGAGGTCCGCACCGGCGAGGCCCCCGACGGCGACCTCGACTCCTTCGCCGTGGCCACCTCCGGCAGCGTCGACGGGACCACCGACCTCGCCTTCGACGAGCCGGTGACCGCGCAGTACGTCCTGGTGTGGGTGACCGGCCTGGTCCCCGCCGGGGACGGCTTCGCCGGCGACCTGGCCGAGGTCGCCGTCACCCCCGCCGCGGGGGAGTGACCTGCACGTCAGCGCCCTGATCACGGGAATCCCGCCCTACGATGCGGCGTTGTGCCACGCGTGATCGACCCCCAGCCCACCCCTGGCCCCGCGACGACCACGGAGGTCCAGTCGCCCGTGATCCCGCCCGCGGAGCACGACGGCGTCCGTGACCTGGTCATCATCGGATCGGGTCCCGCCGGTTACACGGCGGCTGTCTACGCCGCCCGGGCCAACCTCCACCCGCTGGTCTTCGAGGGCTCCCAGTTCGGCGGCGCCCTGATGACCACCACCGAGGTGGAGAACTTCCCCGGCTTCGCCGAGGGCATCCAGGGCCCGCAGCTGATGATGGACATGCGCCAGCAGGCCGAGCGCTTCGGCGCCGAGCTGGTCGCCCGCGACGTCACCGAGGTCGACCTCACCGCCACACCGAAGGTGGTCAAGGTCGGCGACGAGGTGACCCTCGCGCACGCGGTCATCGTCGCCACCGGCTCCAAGTACCGGTACCTGGGCCTCGACAACGAGCAGCGCCTGCTCGGCCACGGCGTCTCCGCCTGTGCCACCTGTGACGGCTTCTTCTTCCGCGACCAGGACATCGTCGTGGTCGGCGGCGGCGACTCGGCGATGGAGGAGGCCACCTTCCTCACCCGCTTCGCCAAGACGGTGACCGTCGTCCACCGCCGCGAGGAGCTGCGCGCCTCGAAGATCATGCAGAAGCGCGCGCAGGACAACGAGAAGATCCGCTGGGCGCTGGGCAAGCAGGTCACCGACGTGCTCGGTGACCGGACCGTCTCCGGCGTGCAGCTGACCGACGTCGTCACCGGCAGCACCGAGGAGCTCCCGGTCAGCGGCGTGTTCGTGGCCATCGGCCACGACCCGCGCAGCGAGCTGTTCGCCGGGCAGCTCAAGCTCGACGACGAGGGCTACATCCAGGTGGAGCACCCCTCCACCCGCACCAACATCGACGGCGTCTTCGCCTGCGGTGACGTCGTCGACCACGTCTACCGCCAGGCGATCACCTCGGCCGGCACCGGCGCCGCGGCGGCCATCGACGCCGAGCGC
The DNA here is from genome assembly GCF_054050435.1 of Geodermatophilus sp. SYSU D01036. Classification (NCBI taxonomy): domain Bacteria; kingdom Bacillati; phylum Actinomycetota; class Actinomycetes; order Geodermatophilales; family Geodermatophilaceae; genus Geodermatophilus; species Geodermatophilus sp. SYSU D01036. The sequence continues at coordinate 29,305 of NZ_JBJGZJ010000016.1, forward strand.
TGGCTGGCCGAGACCTTCGACGAGCGCTGATGAAGGACCCCCTCGCCCCCCACCGCTCGCAGGCTCGCGGCGGGACCCTGCGAGGGGGCCGTTCCAGCACGTCACCTGGCTCGCGGCCGGACCCTGCGAGGGGGCCGTTCCCGCACGTCACCGCCCCGGGCATACCGCACCCCCTCCGCGGGTTACTCCCCGCGGAGGCCGACAGACCTCGACCGCGACAGAGGAGAACGACCATGGCAGGCAACACCGTGACGGTGACCGACGCGACCTTCGCCAACGAGGTGCTGGGCAGTGACAAGCCCGTCCTCGTCGACTTCTGGGCCGAGTGGTGCGGGCCGTGCAAGATGGTCGCCCCGGTGCTCGAGGAGATCGCCAAGGAGCACGGCGAGAAGCTGACGATCGCCAAGCTCAACATCGACGAGAACCCGCAGATCGCCCGCGACTACCAGGTCATGTCGATCCCGACGATGACGGTGTTCCAGGGCGGCAAGCCGGTCAAGAGCATCATCGGCGCCAAGCCGAAGGGCGCGATCCTCTCGGACCTCGCCGACTACATCTGAGTCGCAGGCTCCGACACACGGCTCCCGAGGGCCCGTCTGGGGAACGTCCCAGGCGGGCCCTCGCCGTTGCCGGGCGGGACCCCCGGCTGGGCCGGGAGGCGTCGCGGAGGCGACAATCGTGGGCACGATGGGTAGCGAGAGCGACATGCAGCCGCTGGGTCCGGGCAGCCACGGAGCCGCCGTCGCAGACGTACAGGCCGCGCTGCGCAGCCTGGGCCTGCTCCAGCCCACCGACAGCGCCGGGCCCGCCGACGGCGTCTACGACGAGGCCACCGCGCTCGCCGTCCGCCACTTCCAGCAGGTCCGCGGGCTGTCGGTGGACGGCCGGGTCGGCGAGGAGACCTGGCGGGCGCTGTCGGAGGCGCGCTGGTCGCTGGGCGACCGGCTGCTGCACCACGACCCCGAGCGGCCCGTGCGCGGCGACGACGTCACCAACCTGCAGGAGCGGCTGCTCGAGCTCGGCTACGACGCCGGCCGCGCCGACGGCATCTTCGGCCGCGAGACCGAGTCCGGCCTGCGGGCCTTCCAGCGCGACTACGGGCTGACCGCCGACGGCACCTGCGGGCCCGCCACCCTGCGGGCGCTGCGCCAGCTCGGCCGCAAGGTGACCGGCGGGCGCCCCCAGCTGCTGCGGCAGAGCGCCGAGTTCGTCGAGAGCGGGCCGCACCTGATCGGCCGGCGCATCGTCGTCGACCCCGGGCACGGCGGCGCCGACACCGGCTTCGCCGCCGGCGAGACCACCGAGGCCGACCTCGTGCTCGACCTCGCCAGCCGGATCGAGGGGCGGCTGGCCGCGGCCGGCGCCACGGTCTACCTCACCCGCGGCCGCGAGCAGAACCCGTTGCCGGCCGAGCGGACCGCGTTCGCCAACGACGCCCGCGCCGACCTGTTCATCTCCCTGCACCTGGACGCCTACGACTCGCCGCACGCCCGCGGGGTGGCCAGCTACTACTACGGCACCGGCTCGGGGACGTCGTCGACGGTGGGGGAGCGCTTCGCCGACCTGGCCCGCCGCGAGGTGGTGGCCCGCACCGGCATGCTCGACCTGGGCGGGCACCCCAAGACCTGGGACCTGCTGCGGATGACCCGGATGCCCGCCGTCCGGCTCGACGTCGGCTACCTGTCGCACCCGGTCGACCGGCTGCTGCTGCTCGACGCCCGGCTCCGCGGCACCGTGGCCTCGGCGGTGCTGGCCGCCGTCCAGCGGCTGTTCCTGCCCGCGGAGGCCGACCCGCCCACCGGCACGTTCGTCCTCCCGCAGAAGGTGTGACGGCTGGGGCGCCTGGCGCCCCAGGTGTGACGGGTCCGTCTCAGTCGCCGTGTCGGACGGGCGCGCGCGGCGGCCTCCCTACACTCGGTCCGTGGCCCCTCTCCCGCCGTCGCACGGCCAGCCGCACCGCACACCGCCGCAGCAGCACGGGCACGTGGTGCCCCGCCACCCGCGGCTGGACCCGCTGGCCGACCGGTACGCAGCCCGCACGCACGGCATGAAGAGCTCGGAGATCCGCGCACTCTTCTCCGTCGTCAGCCGGCCCGAGGTGGTCTCGCTGGCCGGCGGCATGCCCGCCGTCACCGCGCTGCCGCTGGACGCCGTCGGCTCGATGATCGGCGAGCTGGTCAGCGGCATGGGCGCGCAGACCCTGCAGTACGGCTCCGGCCAGGGCGACCCGCGGCTGCGCGAGCGCATCTGCGACGTCATGGCCCTCGAGGGCATCACCGACGCCTCGCCCAGCGACGTCGTGGTGACCGTCGGCTCGCAGCAGGCCCTGGACCTGGTGACCCGCGTCTTCTGCGACCCGGGCGACGTCATCCTCGCCGAGGGCCCGTCCTACGTCGGCGCGCTCGGGGTCTTCCAGGCCGCCGAGGCGCGGGTGGAGCACGTCGCCATGGACGACGACGGGCTGGTCCCGGAGGCGCTGGAGCAGGCGCTGCTCGAGTGCCGGGCCAACGGCGACCGGGTCAAGTTCCTCTACACGGTGCCCAACTTCCACAACCCGGCCGGCGTGACGCTGTCGGAGCCGCGCCGCCAGGCGATCATCGACATCGCCGACCGGTACGACCTGCTGGTCATCGAGGACAACCCCTACGGCCTGCTCGGCTTCGACCACGAGCCGATGCGCGGGCTGCGGGCCCGCAACGCGCAGCGGGTCATCTACCTCGGCTCGTTCTCCAAGACCTTCTCCCCGGGCCTGCGGGTGGGCTGGGTGCTCGCGCCGCTCGCCGTCCGGGAGAAGCTGGTGCTGGCCACCGAGGCGCAGGTGCTCTGCCCGCCCTCGCTCACCCAGTACGCCGTCGCCCGCTACCTGGACACCCAGCCCTGGCGCGAGCAGATCAAGCTGTTCACCGAGCTGTACCGGGAGCGGCGCGACGCCACCCTGGAGTCGCTCGACGCCCTGATGCCCCCCGGCACCACCTGGACCCGGCCCGACGGCGGCTTCTACGTGTGGCTGAAGCTCCCGAACGGCCTGGACGCCAAGCTCATGCAGCCGCGGGCGGTGGGCGCGCACGTGGCCTACGTCCCGGGCATCGGCTTCTACGCCGACGGGTCGGGCCGCGAGTACATGCGGCTGTCCTACTGCTACCCCGAGCCGGACCAGATCCGGGAGGGCGTGCGCCGGCTGGCCCGGGTGATCGAGGCCGAGCTGGACCTGCACTCGACCTTCGACGCCGTCGACACCGGCACCTTCCGCGCCGTCGGCCGGACCGGCAGCACCGCCGAGACCATCGTCGGCCCCGCCAGCAGCGACCGGATCGAGGACTGACGTGACCGAACCCGTGACCGACCCCGCCGCACCGGCCGCCCCCGAGGTCGAAGAGACCCCGCTGCGCGCCGTCGTCCTGGCCGGGGGCCTGACCTTCGAGCGCGAGGTCAGCCTGTCCTCGGGCACCCAGGTGGTGGAGGAGCTGGCCCGCGTCGGTGTCGACGCCGAGCTGCGCGACGCCGATGCCGAGCTGCTGCCCGGTCTGGCCGCCGCCCCCGCCGACGCGGTGTTCATCGCCCTGCACGGCGCCACCGGCGAGGACGGCGCCCTGCGCGCGGTCCTCGACCTGGCCGGCGTCCCCTACGTCGGCTCCCCGGCCGCGGCCTGCCGGCTGGCCTGGGACAAGCCCGCCGCCAAGTCGGTCGTGCGCACGGCCGGGGTGACGACGCCGGACTGGGTGGCGCTGCCGCACAGCACCTTCCGCGAGCTGGGTGCCGGCGCCGTCCTCGACCTCATCGTCGCCCGGCTCGGGCTGCCGCTGATGGTCAAGCCGGCCTCGGGCGGCTCGGCGCTGGGCGCGCAGAAGGTCACGCGCGTCGAGGACCTGCCCGCGGCGATGGTCAGCTGCTTCGCCTACGGCGACACCGTGCTCGTCGAGCGGTTCGTCGACGGCGTGGAGCTCGCCCTGTCGGTCGTCGACCTGGGGGAGGGGCCGCAGGCGCTGCCCGCGGTGGAGATCGTCCCGGAGTCCGGCGTCTTCGACTACACCGCCCGCTACACGCCCGGGCTCACCGAGTACCACGCGCCGGCCCGCGTGTCCGCCGAGGTCGCGGCCCGCGCCGCCGACGTCGCGGTGCGGGTGCACCGGGCGCTGGGCCTCGCGGACCTGTCCCGCACCGACGCGATCGTCTCGCCCGACGGCGAGGTGCACTTCCTCGAGGTGAACGTCTCCCCGGGGCTGACCGAGACCTCGATGTTCCCCATGGCGGTCGAGGCCGCCGGGCACGATCTCGGCGAGGTCCTGTCCGGGCTGCTCACCCGCCGGGCCCGCAGCGCCCGCTGAACCGACGCGACAGAGGCCGGTTTCCGTCGGTGACGGAAACCGGCCTCTCTCGTGTCTGTGGGTCCTACTGCTCCTCGCGACGGCCGGTCAGGTCCGGCGCCATCTGGCCGATGATGCGCTGCAGGTCGTCCACCGAGCCGAACTCGACGACGATGCGGCCCTTGGCCCGGCCGATCTGGATCTTCACCTTCGTCTCGAAGACGTCGGAGAGCCGGCCGGCGAGGTCCTCCACGCCGGGCGCGCTGATCCGGCGGGCGCGGCGGCGGGAGGCCGGCTGCTCGGCCACGGCGAGCGCGACCGCCTCCTCGGTGGCCCGCACCGACAGCCCCTCGGCGACGATCCGGGCGGCCAGGGCCTCCTGCGCCTCGGCGTCGTCGAGGCCCAGCAGCGCCCGCGCGTGCCCGGCGGAGATGACGCCGGCGGCGACCCGGGTCTGCACCTTCACCGGCAGCTTGAGCAGCCGGATGGTGTTGGTGACCTGCGAGCGGCTGCGGCCGATCCGCTGCGCCAGCTCCTCGTGGGTGGCGCCGAACTCCTCGAGCAGCTGCTGGTAGGCCGCCGCCTCCTCCAGGGGGTTGAGCTGGACGCGGTGGATGTTCTCCAGCAGCGCGTCGCGGAGGAGGGCGTCGTCCTCGGTGTCCCGGACGATCGCCGGCACCGTCTCCAGCTCGGCTGCCCGGGCGGCCCGCAGCCGGCGCTCGCCCATGATGAGCTCGTAGGGCGCCCCGTCGTCACCGTCGGTGCGCTCGCGCACGACGATCGGCTGCAGCAGGCCGAACTCGCGCACCGAGTGGGTGAGCTCCTCGAGCGCCTCGTCGTCGAAGACCTGCCGCGGCTGGCGCGGGTTGGGGGCGACGTCGCCGACGGCGACCTCGCGCAGCTGCGCGCCGGGGACGCCGACGGCCGCCGTGCCGGGAGACGACGCGGCCTGCGCGGCGACGGTGGCGGCCGCCTGCGCCGCCGGTGGCAGGAGGGTGACCGGTGCCGGCGCCCCACCCGCCCCGGGCGTCCCGCCCGCCTCGGAGGCGGCGGGAGCCGGGCCGTCGGTCTCGGGCAGCGTCGGCTGCTCGACCGGCGGGGCGGTGGGGATCAGCGCCGCGAGACCCCGGCCGAGGCCGCCACGCTTGCTCATCGGGTCTCCTCGTCGACGGAGCTGGGAACGGGCAGGACGGCGGCGTCGGTGCCGGCGAACGCCGGGTCGGCGGGCCGCGCGGCGCCCGGCCGGACGGCGGGCATGGGCGCGGTCGCCGGCGCGGGAGGCGGCGGCGGGGGGCCCATCGGCCGGACGTCGATCGGCTCCAGGCCGACACCGCGCTCGGCGAGCTCGCGCGCGGCCTCCACGTAGCTGGTCGAGCCCCGCGAGCCCGGGTCGTAGGTGAGCACCGACTGCCCGTACCCCGGCGCCTCGGACACCCGGACGTTGCGCGGGATGACCGTCGCCAGCACCAGGTCCCCGAAGTGGCTGCGGACCTCCTCCGCGACCTGGTCGGCGAGCTTGGTCCGGCCGTCGTACATCGTCAGCAGGATGGTGCGGACGGCGATCCCCGGGTTGAGGTGCGCGCGCACCAGCTCGATGTTGTTGAGCAGCTGGCCCAGGCCCTCCAGCGCGTAGTACTCGCACTGGATCGGGATGAGCACCTCGTCGCCGGCCACGAGCGCGTTGAGCGTCAGCAGGCCCAACGACGGCGGGCAGTCGATGAGGACGTAGTGCGGCCGCTGGTCCTCGGGCAGGCCGTGGATGTACCCCTCGATCGCCCGGCGCAGCCGGTACTCGCGGGCGACGACGGAGACCAGCTCGATCTCCGCGCCGGCCAGGTCGATCGTCGCCGGGACGCAGCGCAGGTTCGGGCTCGCCGTCGTCGGGTGGACGACGTCGGCCAGCGAGCTGTCCCCGACGAGGGCGTCGTAGATCGACGGCGTCCCCACCGTGTGCTCCACGCCGAGGGCGGTGCTGGAGTTGCCCTGCGGGTCGAGGTCGATGACCAGCGCCCGCAGGCCGTAGAGCGCCAGCGCCACGCCCAGGTTGACCGTCGAGGTGGTCTTCCCGACGCCGCCCTTCTGGTTGGCGACGGTGATGACCCGGATGCGTCCGGGTGCGGGGAACGGCTCCTGGTCGGCGGCGTGCAGCACCCGGGTGGCCCGCAGCGCCTCCATCGCGATGGGACTGTCGAAGTCCCCGCCGGAGTGGGCCGCCGAGTCGGCCGCGAGGCTGCTGCGCAGCCGCTGGCCCGGGTCGGTCATCGCGGGTCCTCCCTGCCGACCCGTTTCACGTGGAACGGGACGGGTACCTGGACGCGTTCCACGTGGAACGCCGTCGTCGTCCCGCGGGGCCTCACCGTCGGCCCCGCGTCATCACCACCACGGTAGTGGCAGCGTCCCCCAGCTCCGCGCCGACAGCCCGGACGTGGACGTCGCGCATGCCCGCGGCCTCCAGCTCGGGCAGCAGCGCGGGCAGCTCCTCCACCGCGCGGGCGCCGACGAGGGCCACCAGCTGGGCGCCCGGCCGCAGCAGGCCGCGGCTCCAGCCGACCAGCCGGGGCAGCGCGGCGACCGCCCGGGCGGTGACGACGTCGACCGGGCCGACCGTGGTCGCCACCGAGCGCTCCTCGGCGCGGCCGCGGACCACCCGCCACGGGGCGCCGAGCTCGGCGACGACCTCCTCGAGGAACTCGACCCGGCGGGCCATGGGCTCCACCAGGGTCATCCGCAGGTCCGGCCGGGCCAGCGCGAGCGGGATCCCGGGGAGGCCGGCGCCGCTGCCGACGTCGACCACCCGGGCCCCCTCGGGCACGGCCTCGGCGACGGCCGCGCTGTTGAGCACGTGCCGCTCCCACAGCCGCGGGACCTCCCGCGGGCCGATCAGCCCGCGGGTGACGCCGTCGGAGGCGAGCCGGGCGACGTAGCGCTCGGCGCCGGGCAGCCCCGCCCCGAAGACGGCGGCGGCGACCTCCGGGGCGGGTGGGGCGGACGGGACGGGAGTGCCGATCACCGCTCCGGCAGGACCACGACGCGGCGGTTGGGCTCCTCGCCCTCGGACTCGCTGCGCACCCCGCTGACACCGGCGATGACGTCGTGGACGACCTTGCGCTCGAAGGGGTTCATCGGCGCCAGCCGCTCGGGCTGCCCGGTGCCGGCGACCCGGCGGGCGGCCTCGGCGGCCTTGGAGGTGAGGTCCGCGCGCCGCCGGGCCCGGTAGCCGCCGATGTCGAGCATCAGCCGGCTGCGGACGCCGGTGGCCTGCGCGACGGCCAGCCGGGTGAGCTCCTGCAGCGCCTCCAGGACGGAGCCGTCGGAGCCGACGAGGTCGTCGAGGTCCCCGCCGACGATGGCGACCGAGGCCCGGTCGCCCTCCACGTCGAGGTCGATGTCGCCGTCGACGTCGAGGATGTCGAGCAGCCGCTCGAGGTAGTCCCCGGCGACGTCGCCCTCGCGGACGAGCAGGTCGGTGCCGGTGGCGGCGCGGCCGTTCCCCGAGGGGGCGGGCGCGACCTCGTCGGTGGGCTCGAGGACGGCGTCGGTGCTGTCGTCGTCGGCGTCGGGGAGGTCGGGGGTCTCGGCCGGTGCGGTGTGGTTCGGGACGCTCACGGAGGTACCTCCAGTCGGTGCGGCAGCCGGGGCGGGCCCGGAGGTCGGAGGCCGGAGGGCGCGGGGTCGCTGCTCCTCGCGGCGAGTCCGCGGCGGCCGGCGTCGGGGACGCCGTCGCCGCGGACCGGGGTCTAGCGGCGCTTGCGCTTGCCGCCGGTGCCGGCGGGCCGGCCGTGCGGGCCGCGGTTCGCGGGCCGGGGGGTGCGGTTCCCGCCGGGGCGGCCGCCGGAGGCGGTCCCGCCCGCGGCGGTCGCCCCGCCGGCCGTACTGCCGCCTGTGCCGTTCACGCTGCCGGTGCCGTTCGCGGTGCCGCCGGCCGTGCTGCCGTCCGCCGCGGCGCCGTCCGCCGCAGCGCCGTCGGTGCCGCCCTTGGTCAGCTCGACGCCGGCTCCCGCCGGCCGGCCGCCCTTGCCGCGCACCGGCTTGGCGCCGGGCTTGGGGGCGAGCGTCTTCGGGTCGATCGCGGGCTTCTCGGCCTCGGCCTTCGCCTTGGCGGCGGGGCTGCCGGGCGGGGGCATCTTGCGCAGGATGAAGAACTGCTGGCCCAGGGTCCACAGGTTGTTCGTCATCCAGTACAGGAGGACGCCGATGGGGAAGAAGAAGCCGGTGACGAAGAGGCTGATCGGCATGCCGTAGAGCAGCAGCTTCTGCACCATCGCGGCCTGGCCCTCGACCGGGCCGGAGCGCTTCATGATCTGCTTCTGCGTGACGTAGGTCGTCACGCACATGACCACCATGAGGATGAGCGCGACCGTGCGGATACCGGCCTGGGTGACACCGGGCAGCGCGAGGACGGCCTCGGCCTTGGCCCCCGTCATGTTGAACGACGACGAGATGGGCGCCACCCCGAACAGCTCCGCCTTGGCGGCCTGGTCGGTGAGCTCGTCGCTCCAGCTGTAGAGGCCCTGGGCACCGGGCTGCAGCCGGCGCAGCACGTGAAACAGCGCGAGGAAGACCGGGATCTGCGGGAGGATCGGCAGGCAGCCGGCCAGCGGGTTGACCCCGCGCTCCTTCTGCAGCGCCATCATCGCCTGGCTGAAGCCCTGGCGGTCCGCGCCGTACTGCTTGCGCAGCTTCTGGATCTCCGGCTGGATCTCCTGCATCGCCCGCTGGCTCTTGATCTGCTTGACGAACAGCGGGAACAGCAGCAGCCGGACGGTGACGACGAGGAACACGATCGACAGCGCCCAGGTGATGCCGGCGGCCGGGTCGAGGAACGTCGAGAACACCGAGTGCCACGTCTTCATGACGAAGGCGATGGCGGTGTAGAGCCAGTCAAGCAACGGAGGACTCCTCCTGCGGGGCCCGGCTGGACGCCGGCGGGGTCTCGGGGGCGGGGCGACGGGCACCGTCGGGGGCGGGCACGCCGGCGGCGGGCGCCGCGGGTGCCGCTGTCATCGACGTGCGGCCGTCGCCGCCGGTTCCGGGGCGTGTCCGGTCCGCGCGCGGCGCGGGGACCGGGTCGTAGCCGCCGGGGTGCCAGGGCGCGCACTTGAGCAGCCGCCGCAGCGCCAGCCACGACCCGCGGGCGGCGCCGTGGACAGCGACCGCCTCGGCGGCGTAGGCGCTGCAGGTCGGGGCGAAGCGGCAGCGCGGGGGCAGCGCGGGGCTGATCGCGCGGGAGTAGAAGCCGACGGCGGCCAGCAGCGCGCGGGCCACGGGTCCGGGACGCCGGGTCGCGGGGGCGCTCACGAGGACCGCGTCCGCTCGGTCGCCGGCCGGGAGCGCTCGGCGAGCACCCGGTCCAGGCCGGCGGCCAGGTCGCGGCGCAGCTGCGCGGAGGTCGCCGTCGCGGCGTCGGGACGGGCCCGGACGACCAGGTCGGCGCCGGCGGGCAGCCGGCCGAGCTCCTCGCGCACGGCGGCGCGCAGCTGCCGGGTCACGCGGTGCCGGACCACGGAGTTGCCGACCGCCTTGCCGACCACGAACCCGGCCCGGGGCCCGGCGGGCGCGCCGTCCCCGGGCACGCCGAGACCCCCGGCCGTGCGGGCCGAGGGTCGGACGGGGAGGTAGTGGAGCACCATGGTCGGCCGACCGGCACGCCGGCCCGACCGGACGACCGCGGTGAACTCCGGACGCCGGCGCAGGCGGGCCTGCGCGGGCAGCACCTCAGGCGGAGAGCTTCTCGCGACCCTTGCGGCGGCGGCCGGCGAGGATCGCGCGGCCTGCGCGGGTGCGCATCCGCAGCCGGAAGCCGTGGGTCTTGGACCGGCGGCGGTTGTTCGGCTGGAAGGTGCGCTTGCTCACGGGGTACTCCTACGGCAGGACATCGGTGGTGCGGCCGGCCGGTGGGCAGGCACGCGGCGGGGCTCCGGGAGAGGCGGCGGGGCCACTCCGCGGGACCCCGCGAGGCTGGCGCTGCGGATCCCGGTGCCAGCGGCCCGGTCCACAGACTCCGACCAGCATAACCGAGGACGGCGGCGCCCGAGGACGCCGATCCCGCGGTCCCGGTCACGCGACCGGCTCGCCGACGGCGACCCGCCAGGCTGCACCCTCCGGGCGGACGGTCGGTGTCGGCACGCCGACCGCCCGGGGGCGACACGCCGGACGACACGCACACCGGCCGTCCCAGGCGTCCCCGGACGTCGTTGCCGGGCTGTGGACGGGGCTGTTAGCGTCGCCGTCGCTCCGGTCCGGGCAGACCGCCCGGCACGGGGGCCGACCACCCGGTCGACCTGACCGCAGTCCGCCTCGAGCCGTATCACGACCTCCCTCCCGACCAGCGACGACACCGCTGCGACCTGGACATCCACAGGTCGACACGGCGCCATGTCGCCGGTCGTGCACAGCCTGTGGACACTGGTGTGGAACCCGGGTGTCCAGGATGTCCACTTCCCGGGCAGCCGTGGCACCGGGGACGCCGGCTCCTGGGGACGCCGGAGGTCGTACAGCGGGGACGAACTGCAAGGGGAGGACACGGTCATGGCCGATGCCACGGTGGACCTGGCGGAGGTCTGGGACTCGGTCCGCGAGCGGCTGGCGACCAGCCTCACCCGGCAGCAGAACGCGATGCTCAACCTGACCCGGCCGGTGGGCCTGGTCGGGGGCACCGCCGTGCTCGCCGCGCCCAACGAGTTCACCCAGACCGTGCTCGAGTCGCGGATGCGCCGGGTGCTGGCCGAGGCGCTGTCCGAGCAGCTCGGCCGGGACATCGGCGTCGCCATCCAGCTCGAGGACACCCCCGCCTCCGCGCCCGCGCCCGAGGAGCCGCCGACCCGCCGGCCGTGGACGCCGGTCGACGCCGGCCCCAGCGACGAGGACCGCGAGCGGGCCGACGACGGCCGCAGCGCCTTCGGGGTGCGCAGCGACGCGCGGCCGCTCGACCGCGCCGGCTTCGAGCCCGCGCCGTACGAGCCGGGCCCCTACGAGCCGGCCCCGTACGAGGCCGGTCCCTTCGAGCCCTACGACGCCGGCCGGGCCGACGCCGCCCGCCGGGACGCCGCGCGCCGGGAGGCGCCGTCCCCGGCCGACGTCCCGCCGCCCGCCGGTGACGGCGTGGGGGAGTGGGGCGGCACCGACTGGAGCCCCGCGAGCCGCGGGCGGACCGGCCGCCGCCGCGGCCCGCGCGTCGGGGAGGGTGCCGAGGTGCTGCCCTTCGACCTCGGGGACGTCGTCCCCGACGGCGCCGACGAGCCCGGGCCGCAGCGCGGCGGGTCCCCCGGCCGCACGTCCGGCACCGCGGTGCCGCTGTTCGGTGACCGCCGTCCGCCGGCCGGCCTGGACCCGGGGCTGAACCCGAAGTACGTCTTCGACAGCTTCGTCATCGGCAACAGCAACCGGTTCGCCCACGCCGCGGCGGTCGCCGTCGCCGAGGCCCCGGCGCGGGCCTACAACCCGCTGTTCGTCTACGGCGACTCCGGGCTGGGGAAGACGCACCTGCTGCACGCGATCGGGCACTACGCGGCGCGGATGTTCCCCAACGTGCGGGTGCGCTACGTCAGTACCGAGGAGTTCACCAACGAGTTCATCAACCTGGTGCACTCCGGCCGGGCCGAGGACTTCCGCCGCCGCTACCGGGACATCGACTTCCTGCTCATCGACGACATCCAGTTCCTGGAGCGCGCCGAGCGGACGCAGGAGGAGTTCTTCCACACCTTCAACACGCTCCACAACGCGAGCAAGCAGATCGTCATCACCTCCGACCGGGCGCCGAAGAAGCTGACGACGCTCGAGGACCGGCTGCGCACGCGGTTCGAGTGGGGGCTGATCACCGACGTCCAGGCGCCGGACCTGGAGACCCGGATCGCGATCCTGCGGAAGAAGGCCTACGGCGAGCGGCTGCAGGTGCCCGACCCGGTGCTGGAGTTCATCGCCAGCAAGGTGCAGACCAACATCCGCGAGCTCGAGGGCGCGCTGATCCGGGTCACCGCCTTCGCCAGCCTCAACAAGCAGCAGGTCGACCTGCCGCTGGCCGAGCTGGTGCTCAAGGACCTCATCAGCGACGAGCAGGGCCCGCAGATCACCGCGGCGATCATCATGGCCGCGACCGCGGAGTACTTCTCCGTGACGATGGAGGAGCTGCAGGGCTCCAACCGCAGCCGCACGCTGGTCAACGCCCGCCAGATCGCGATGTACCTGTGCCGGGAGCTCACCGAGCTGTCCCTGCCGCGGATCGGCGCCTCCTTCGGCGGCAAGGACCACACCACGGTCATGCACGCGGTCAAGAAGATCACCAACCTGATGAGCGAGCGCCGGGCGACCTACACCCAGGTCACCGAGCTGACCGCGCGCATCAAGAGCCGCGCCCGCCAGTAGCCCCAAGGCCCTCCGACGGCCGCCGGGACCTCACGCGAGGCCCCGGCGGCCGTCGTCGTCCCGGCCCGCGGTGGAGACACCGGGCCGGCTGTCCACAGCCGGAGGACGGCGACGGGGACCGGTCGTCGCCCGTCGTCGCGCGGCTGCCGGGCGGTCACCGGCCTCCGCGGTGTCGACATCGCGACGAGTTGTCCCCAGGGATGTGCACACCCTGGGGAGATCGTGATCCCGGCGGGACCGGACCGGCCGGGGGAGCAGTGGCACCGGGTGTCGTCCCCAGGTGGTTCCCCAGTGTGTGCATGCAGCGACGTTCCGCCGTGGTGACCTGCGCTTTCGTGCCGCCTGCGGGCCGTCGTCCCCATCCTCACCCGTCGCAGGCCGGCGCGCCCGCCGACGGCCTGGGCACGGACTGGGGACAGACGGGGGGTGGAGCGGGGACTCGGCGTGGACGGACGACGGTGGCTGTGCACGGCCGTCGAGATGTCCACGTGTCGACAACAACCGCACGTGAGTTCCCCACAGCGAGCCAACATGTCGACTTGGGCGCTGACCTGCGGGAAGGGCCTCGATCCCCAGCTTCCACACCGGTGATGACGGAGATGAGGGAGATAGATCGAGGTTTTCTCGAACCCCAGTAGGGGTGGGGACGCTGCGACCCGGAGGAGCTCCGGGGCCGCAGCGGGACAGCAGCAGGGAGCCAGGAGCGGCCACCTGATCGGGTCCCGGGTTCCCCCATCCACACCCCGACGGGCACGATGAACGACGCAACAGACACAGAGCCCCGTTCCCGGTCCGCACGGACGCCGGGCGCCGGGGTGCGCAGACGACAGCAGTGGGCCGTGCAGAGCTGGGGTGGGTCGGTCATGGAGTTCCGGGTGACACGCGAGGTGCTCGCGGATGCCGTCGCGTGGACGGCGCGCAGCCTCCCGCCGCGGCCGTCGGTGCCGGTCCTCGCCGGCATCCTGCTCGAGGTCGACGGCAGCCAGCTGTCGGTCTCCGGCTTCGACTACGAGGTGTCCGCACGCGCGGAGGTCGACGTGCAGGCGGGCGAGAGCGGCCGCGTGCTGGTGCCGGGCCGGCTGCTCGCCGAGATCACCCGTGCGCTGCCGCCGCAGCCGGTCGACGTCCGCGCCGACGGCCCGCGGCTGGCGATCACCTGCGGCAACGCGCGGTTCAGCCTGCCGACGCTGCCGGTGGAGGACTACCCGTCGCTGCCGGCGATGCCGTCGTCGGCCGGCGTGGTCGACAGCGACGTGTTCGCCGAGGCGGTCGGCCAGGTGGCCGTCGCCGCCGGCCGCGACGACACGCTGCCCATGCTCACCGGCGTCCGGCTGGAGATCGACGACGACCGGGTGACCCTCGCCGCCACCGACCGCTACCGGCTGGCCGTGCGCGAGTTCGCCTGGCGCCCGGAGACCCCCGGCATCTCGGCCGCGGTGCTGGTCCCGGCGCGCACGCTCGCCGACGCCGCCCGCACGCTGACCAGCGGCCCGGAGATCGTGGTCTCGCTGTCCTCCACCGGGTCCGGCGAGGGCATCCTCGGCCTGTCCGGCAAGGACCGGCAGACCACCACCCGGCTGCTGGACGCCGAGTTCGTCAAGTACCGCGCGATCATGCCGAGCGAGTCGGCCGCGCACGCCACGCTGCCGGTCGTGCAGTTCACCGACGCCGCCAAGCGCGTCGCCCTGGTCGCCGAGCGCGGCACGCCGCTGCGCTGCGAGTTCACCCCCGGCCAGGTGACGCTGCGCGCCGGCGGCAGCGACGACGAGGGCCAGGCCGAGGAGCGCTGCGACGTCGAGTTCGAGGGCGACCCGCTGACCATCGGCTTCAACCCGACGTTCCTGCTCGACGGGCTGGCCGCGGTGCACACCGGCCGGGCGCGGATGGACTTCACCAGCCCGCTCAAGCCCGCGGTGCTCTCCGGCGTCGAGGACCCGGCGACCGACGACGAGGACGGCGGCGACCGCCCGGTGGAGCGTCCCGGCAGCTACCGGTACCTGATCATGCCGGTGCGTCTGCCGGGCTGACGTCGCACGAGGTGTCCCGGGCAGCCGGGGAGGGCACCGCACACCGCGGGCACCCGCACCGTCGCGTGCGCCCGTGCCATGACGACCGCGAGGGAAGGACTGAGCCGTGCAGCTGGGGCTGATCGGGCTGGGCAAGATGGGCGGCAACATGGCCGAGCGGCTGCGCCGCGCCGGTCACGAGGTGGTCGGCTTCGACCACCACCCGGACAAGCGCGACGTCGACAGCCTCGAGGCGCTGGTCGGCGCGCTGTCGGCGCCGCGCGTGGTGTGGGTGATGGTCCCGGCCGGCGAGCCGACCCGGGAGACGGTGCGCCAGCTCGGTGAGCTGCTCGAGCCGGGCGACGTCGTCGTCGACGGCGGGAACTCCCGCTTCACCGACGACCAGGTGCACGCCGAGATGCTCGGGGAGAAGGGCGTCGGCTACGTCGACGCCGGCGTCTCCGGCGGCGTGTGGGGCCTGGAGAACGGCTACGCGCTGATGGTCGGCGGCTCGAAGGACGACGTCGCCAAGGTGCAGCCGGTGTTCGACGCGCTCAAGCCGCCGTCGCCGACCGACGCGTCGGGGGAGGAGATCCCGGGCGCGGGCTTCGTGCACGCCGGCCCGGTGGGGGCGGGCCACTACGCGAAGATGGTCCACAACGGCATCGAGTACGCGCTGATGCAGGCCTACGGCGAGGGCTACGAGCTGCTGGCCGCCGTCGACCTGATCGAGGACGTGCCGGGCGTCGTCGCCAGCTGGACCCAGGGCACCGTCATCCGCTCGTGGCTGCTGGACCTGCTGGTCCGCGCGCTCCAGGAGGACCCGCAGCTGGAGAAGATCAGCGGCTACGCCGAGGACTCCGGGGAGGGCCGGTGGACGGTCCAGGAGGCCATCGACCACGCCGTCCCCATGCCGACGATCGCGGCGTCGCTGTTCGCCCGGTTCGTCTCGCGGCAGGACGACTCGCCCACGATGAAGGCGGTCGCCGCGCTGCGCCAGCAGTTCGGCGGGCACGCGGTGCACGCCGTCAAGGCGCAGGAGGTCGAGCGGCCCGCGTGAAGAAGGACCACCCTTCCCCCCACGCCTCGCACGCTCGGCGCGGGCCCCTGAAGGGCGGCCGTTCCAGCACCTCACCGCCGGGCCGGGGCTGAGGTGTACGTCCGGCACCTACAGCTGGTCGACTTCCGCAGCTGGGAGAAGGTCGACCTGGCGCTGCGGCCCGGCCCGACGGTGTTCGTCGGCCGCAACGGCGAGGGCAAGACCAACCTCGTCGAGGCGGTCGGCTACCTCGCGACCATGAGCAGCCACCGGGTGTCCGCCGACGCGCCGCTGGTGCGCCACGGCGCGGGGCAGGCCGTCGTCCGGGCCGCGCTGCGCCGGGAGGACCGCGAGCTGCTCGTCGAGGTGGAGGTCAACCCGGGCCGGGCCAACCGGGTGCGGGTGAACCGGGCCGCGCTGCCGCGCCCGCGGGAGCTCCTCGGGGTGGTGAAGAGCGTGCTGTTCGCCCCCGAGGACCTCGCGCTGGTGCGCGGCGACCCGGCCGAGCGGCGCCGGTTCCTCGACGACCTGCTGGTCAGCCGCACGCCGCGGCTGGCGGGTGTGCGCAGCGACTACGAGCGGGTGCTCAAGCAGCGCAACGCCCTGCTCAAGACCGCGCGGATGGCCCGCGGTGACGCGCTGGCCACCCTCGACGTCTGGGACGCCCACCTCGTCGAGCTCGGCGGGCAGCTGCTGGCCGCCCGCCTGGCGCTGGTCGCCGACCTCGCGCCGCACGTCGCCCGCGCCTACGCCACCGTGGCCGGCGCGGGTGCGGCGGTCGCGGGCCTGGGCTACGCGAGCACCGTCCCGCTGGCCGGCGACGGCGCCCCGCTGGCCGAGGGCGCCGCGACGCCCTCGGCGGCCGAGCTGTCGGCGGCGCTGCGCGAGCGGGTGGCCGAGCGGCGCCGGGACGAGGTGGACCGGGGGATGACCCTGGTCGGCCCGCACCGCGACGACCTGGTCCTGCACCTGGGCCCCGCCCCGGCCAAGGGCTTCGCCAGCCACGGCGAGTCCTGGTCCCTGGCGCTCGCCCTCAAGCTCGGCTGCTTCGGCCTGCTGCGCGCCGACGGCGAGGAGCCGATCCTGGTGCTCGACGACGTCTTCGCCACGCTGGACGCCGGCCGGCGGGCGGCGCTGGCCGAGGTCGCCCGGGGTGCCGAGCAGACGCTCATCACGGCCGCCGTGCTCGACGACGTGCCCGACGAGCTCCGCGGCGCCCGGGTCGAGGTGGGCGAGGGGACGGCGACGCTGGTCGAGGCGGCCGGCACCGGCGAGGAGGTCCACGGTGGCTGACGAGCGGCCGGCCCGGCCCAGCGACATCGCCCGCGCCGCGCTGGAGGCGGCCCGGGCCGCGTCGGCGGCCCGCCCGGCGCCCACCCGCCGCCGGGTGGCCGGCCCGCGGCGGCGGTGGACCGGCCCGCGCCCCGGCGACGACGACCCGCAGCCGCTGGCGCGGCTGGTCGACTCGCTGGTCAGCACCCAGGACTGGTCGGAGCAGACCCGCGTCGGCGCGGTGTTCGGCCGCTGGTCGGCGCTGGTCGGCCCCGACATCGCCGCGCACTGCCGCCCGGAGACGCTGACCGAGGGCGAGCTGCTCGTCGTCGCGGAGTCCACCGCCTGGGCCACCCAGCTGCGGCTGCTCGCCCCGACGATCCTCGCCCGGCTGCGCGCCCAGGTCGGCGGGGACGTGGTGACCCGGCTGCGCGTTGTCGGACCGACGGCCCCCAGCTGGAAGAAGGGTCCGCGGTCGGTCCGCGGGCGGGGGCCTCGCGACACGTACGGATGAGGACGGTGCCCCGATGAGCAGCCCGCACGACGACCGACCCCGCGACGACGACCCGCGCGACCGGGACGGCTGGCAGGAGCCGGCCCACCTCGGTGAGGGCGGGACGGGCGACGGCGACCGGGACCCCGAGCCGGCACGCCCCGGACCGGTGGTCTCCTGGGCGCCGCCCGCGCCGCGGCAGCGCACGCCCGGCGTCGTCGAGCAGGTGTTCCGCTACCAGGGCGACACCGTCGGGGCGCAGGGCTGGGCGCTGCAGCACGGCTGGGAGATCTCCGAC
Source organism: Geodermatophilus sp. SYSU D01036 (assembly GCF_054050435.1). Classification (NCBI taxonomy): domain Bacteria; kingdom Bacillati; phylum Actinomycetota; class Actinomycetes; order Geodermatophilales; family Geodermatophilaceae; genus Geodermatophilus; species Geodermatophilus sp. SYSU D01036. The sequence continues at coordinate 47,078 of NZ_JBJGZJ010000016.1, forward strand.
GGCACCGCGCCCCAGGACGCCGTCCTCGCCGAGCTGGTCACCACCGCCCCGGTCCGCGCGACGAAGGACCACCGGCCGGCCGGGGTGATGCGCGGGCGCGCCGGGACCCTCGAGCTGGTCGCCTTCGACGTCGTCTTCACCGACAAGCGCTACACCGTGCCCGAGTGGGCGGTCACCGCGGCGCCGGTGCTGCTGCCCCTGCCTGGCCTGCGGCTGTCCCCGGCCCGGTTCTGGCGGCACCGCACCGGCGGCCTGCTGCATGTGCCCAGCGGCGACGAGGCCTTCGACGCCCGCTGGGTGCTGCTCACCGCCGAGGACGGCGAGGCGGTCCGCCGGCTGGTCGGCGACCCGGCCGTGCGCGGGCTGCTGATGGCCTCGGACGACGGCGACGAGTTCTGGACGGCCGCCGGCCACCTCGCCGCGGTCCGCCCCGACGGGCAGCGGCCCGAGCTGATCGAGCACCACGCCCGTCTGCTGGGCGCGATGGTCGCCGCCCTGGCCGGCGTCTCCTGAGCGCCGCCGAGGCCGCCGCCCCACCGGCCGCGGCGGGGCTGCGCGACCTGCTGCCCCTGCTCCGCCCGCACCGGCGGCCCCTGCTGCTGGCCGCCGGGCTGTCGCTGGTCGGCGCGGCCGCGGCGCTGGCCCAGCCGGCGCTCACCGGGCGGGTGATCGCCGCCGTCGGCGCGGGCCGGCCGCTGCTGCCCGCCGTCGCCGCGCTGGTGCTGGTCCTGGTCGCCGGGGCGGTGCTGAACGCGGGACAGTCCTACCTGCTGCAGCGCACCGGGGAGGGCGTCGTCCTCACCACCCGGCGCACCGTGGCCGACCGGCTGCTGCGGCTGCCGGTGGCCGAGTACGACCGGCGGCGCACCGGCGACCTCATGTCCCGGGTGGGCGCCGACACCACGCTGCTGCGCGCCACCGTCACCTCCGGCGTCGTGGAGGTGGCCGGCTCCGCGGTGGTCGGGGTCGGCGCGCTGGTGGCGATGGCGCTGGTCGACGTCTGGTTGCTGCTGGTCACGCTGGCCGCGGTCGCCGTCGGGATGGCAGTGGTGGTCAGCACCAGTCGGCGGGTGCGCCGGCTCTCGCGGCGGGCCCAGGAGGAGGTCGGCGCGATGACGGCGGCCGTCGAGCGGGCGCTGTCGGCGGTGCGCACCATCCGGGCCAGCAGCGCCACCGCGCGCGAGGTCGACGCGGTGGGGGAGAGCGCGGCGCGGGCCTACCGGGCCGGGGTCTCGGTGGCCAAGGTGCAGGCGCTGGTCGCGCCGGCCGGGTCGATCGCCGTGCAGGGCGCGTTCCTCGCCGTCCTGGGGCTCGGCGGGTACCGGGTGGCCACCGGCTCGATCGCCGTCGCCGACCTGGTCGCGTTCATCCTCTACCTGTTCCTGCTGGTCATGCCGCTGGGCCAGGCGGTCTCGGCGTGGACCCAGCTGCAGACCGGGCTCGGCGCGCTGGCCCGCATCCAGGAGGTGCTGGTCCTCGAGCCCGAGCGGGACGCCGTCGCCGAGGTCGGCGGCGCGACGACCGCCCCGCGGGCGCCGGCCCCCGGCGTCCCGCTGCTGGAGCTGGACGACGTCTCGTTCGCCTACCCCGACGGCACCGAGGTGCTGCGCGGGGTGTCGCTGACCGTGCCGGCCGGCAGCCGGGTGGCGCTGGTCGGCCCGTCCGGCGCGGGCAAGTCCACGGTGCTCGCCCTGGTCGAGGGCTTCTACCCGCTGACCGGGGGGGCGATCCGGTGGGCCGGCGCCGACGTCCGCGAGCTGCCGCGGGCCGCGCTGCGCGGGCAGCTGGGCTACGTCGAGCAGGAGGCGCCGGTCCTCGCGGGGACGGTGCGGGAGAACCTGCTGCTGGCCGCGCCGCACGCCGGCGACGACGAGCTGTGGGCGGTGCTCGCCGACGTCGGGCTGACCGGCGTGGTGCAGCGCTCGGCCCGCGGGCTGGACGTGCCGGTCGGCGACGAGGGCGTGCTGCTGTCCGGCGGGGAGCGGCAGCGGCTGGCGATCGCCCGGTCGCTGCTGGCCCGCCCGGCGCTGCTGCTGCTCGACGAGCCGACCGCCAGCCTCGACGCCCGCAACGAGAACCTGCTGCGCGAGACGCTGGCCGCCGCGGCCGCCGACCGGGCGCTGCTCGTCGTCGCCCACCGGCTGTCCACCGTGCTCGACAGCGACCAGATCGTCGTCCTCGACGGCGGCCGGGTCGTCGCCCGCGGCACGCACGCCGAGCTGGTCGAGACCAGCCCCCTCTACCGCGAGCTCGCCTCCGCCCAGCTCCTGGTCTGACCGCGGGCGCGTCCTGTGGGCCGACGGTGCGGTGGATCAGTCGGGCTGATCGTGCTGCGTCCTGGCTCGGCGTCGGAGGTGAGCCAGGACGCGTTCTGGTGAGCCAGGACGTCGCGTCCTGCCTCAGGCAGCCGTGCGGCCGGCGGCGGACGCGCCCTGCGCCTCCTGCGCCTCCGCGGCCTTGCACAGGTTGCGGACCATGCTGCCGAAGACGACGCCGTGGAACGGCGAGACGCCCCACCAATAGAGCTGCCCGAGCAGGCCGAACGGGTGGAACGTCGCCTTCTGCCGCAGCCGGGTGCGGCCGTCGTCGGCACGTTCCACGTGGAACTCGAGCCAGGCGAGGCCGGGGAGCCGCATCTCCGCGCGCAGCCGCAGCAGCCGGCCCTCCTCGAGCTCCTCCACCCGCCACCAGTCCAGCGCGTCCCCGACGTAGAGGTCCGACGGGTCGCGCCGGCCGCGGCGCAGCCCGACCCCGCCGACGGCGCGGTCCAGCCAGCCGCGCACCTCCCAGGCCAGCGGGAAGCTGTACCAGCCGGTCTCCCCGCCGATGCCCTCCACCACCCGCCACAGCGCGTCCGGTGAGGCGTCGGTCTCCCGCGTGCGCTCGTCGACGTAGAGGCTGCCTCCGGCCCAGTCCGGGTCCGACGGCAGCGGGTCCGACGGCGCCCCTGGCACCGAGGCGCCGGTCCAGCGGGTGTCGACGGCGTTGTTGCGGACCTTCTGCACCGCCAGGCGCACCGCCTCGTCGAAACCGAGCAGGCCCTCCGGGGGGTCGGGCACGTACCGCGCGATGTCGTGCTCGGCGCAGACGACGGTGTTGCGCAGCGACTCGACCAGCGGCCGGGCGATCGACGCGGGCACGGGCGTGATGACCCCGACCCAGTGGCTCGACAGCGACGGGGTGAAGACCGGGACGGGCAGGATCCGCCGCCGGGGCAGCCCGGTGGCCTCGGCGTACCGCTGCATCATGTGCGCGTAGTCCATGACGTCGGGGCCGCCGATGTCGAAGCAGCGGTGCACGTCCGGCGGCAGCGTGGCGCAGCCGACCAGGTAGCGGAGCACGTCGCGGATGGCGATCGGCTGGATGCGGCTGTGCACCCAGCGGGGCGTGACCATGACCGGCAGCCGCTCGGTGAGGTAGCGCAGCATCTCGAACGACGCCGAGCCCGAGCCGAGGACCACCGCGGCCCGCAGCACGACGGTGGGCACGCCGGAGCCGAGCAGGATGCGGGCCACCTCCGCGCGCGAGCGCAGGTGCGGGGACAGCTCCTCGTCCTGCGGCTCGAGCCCGCCCAGGTGGACCAGCCGCCCGACGCCGGCCTCCCGCACCGCGTCGGCCATCACCTGTGCCGTGCGCCGGTCCCGCTCCTCGAACTCGCGGCCGATCGCCAGCGCGTGGATGAGGTAGTAGGCGACGTCGGCGCCCTCGCAGGCGCGGCGGACGGCGTCGGCGTCGGCGGCGTCGCCCTCGGCGACCTCGACGCGGTCCCGCCAGGGGACGTCGCGCAGCTTGCGCGGCGAGCGGGTGAACACCCGGACGCGGTGGCCGGCGGCCAGCAGTTCCGGGACCAGCCGGCCGCCGACGTAACCGGTCGCACCGGTGACCAGACAGGTGAGGGGCCGCGCTGCCGGCTGCATGTCGACCAGTCTGGGAGTCGCCGGCGGACGGTGCCGTCCGGTCGACCGGCCCAGCGGCCCCTGGGCGGGCGTGTCGACCCCGGGGGCAACACCGGTGGTACGTCGCGAGCCGCGAGTGGCGCAGGGGCGGCCTGAGGGCCCGCGCGACGCGGTTTCTGTCGGTGGACCCGGTAACATGGAGGACAGGAATCCCCAGCATCCGGCTGAGCGGCGCTGTGCGCCCCCGGGGCCCCTCTCGGAGGAGAGGTGCCCGCATGCCGGGAGCGCGACAGAAGGGCCCCACGTGGTCGCTCGACCGAAGACCGAGAACTCCTACTCCGGCAGCTCCATCACCGTCCTCGAGGGGCTCGAGGCGGTCCGCAAGCGGCCCGGCATGTACATCGGCTCCACAGGTGAGCGCGGCCTCCACCACATGGTGTGGGAGGTCGTCGACAACGCCGTGGACGAGGCGCTGGCCGGCTTCTGCGACACCGTCCGCGTCACCCTGCTGGCCGACGGCGGCGTCCGCGTCGAGGACAACGGCCGCGGCATCCCCGTCGACGTGCACCCCGTGGAGAAGCGGCCGACCGTCGAGGTCGTCATGACCGTCCTGCACGCGGGCGGCAAGTTCGACGGCAAGAGCTACGGCGTCTCCGGCGGTCTGCACGGCGTCGGCGTCACCGTCGTCAACGCGCTGTCCACCGCGCTCGACGTCCGCATCTGGCGGGACGGCCGCGAGTGGCACCAGGCCTACGAGTTCGCCAAGCCCGGCACGCTGGAGGAGGTCGGCCCGACCTCCAAGCAGGGCACCCAGATCACCTTCTGGGCCGACGGCGGCATCTTCGAGACGACGACCTACTCGTTCGACACCATCAGCCGCCGGCTGCAGGAGATGGCCTTCCTCAACAAGGGCCTGAAGATCGTCCTGCGCGACGAGCGGCCCGGCCAGGGCAAGGCCGAGACCGGCGTGGCCGAGGAGGTGTCGGTCGCCGAGGTCGCCCCGCAGCCCGGTGCCGAGGTGGAGGCCTTCGAGGCCACCGAGGTCACCTACCACTACGAGGGCGGCCTGATCGACTACGTCGGTCACATCAACGCCAAGCGGACGCCGATCCACCGCTCGGTCATCAGCTTCAGCGCCGAGGGCACCGGCAAGAACGACATGCGCATGTCGGTCGACGTCGCGATGCAGTGGTCCGACGCGTACTCCGAGTCGGTCTACACCTTCGCCAACGTCATCAACACGCACGAGGGCGGCACCCACGAGGAGGGCTTCCGCGCGGCGCTGACGTCGATCGTCAACCGCTACGCCGTCGAGAAGAAGCTGCTCAAGGAGAAGGACGAGAAGCTCACCGGCGAGGACATCCGCGAGGGCCTGGCCGCGATCGTCTCGGTCAAGATCGGCGACCCGCAGTTCGAGGGCCAGACGAAGACCAAGCTCGGCAACACCGAGGTCAAGGGCTTCGTGCAGAAGGTCTGCAACGACCAGATCTCGCACTGGTTCGAGGCCAACCCGACCGAGGCCAAGACCATCATCACCAAGGCCGCCTCGGCCGCCCGCGCCCGCCGCGCCGCGCAGGACGCCCGCAAGCTCGCCCGCAAGAACCTGCTGAGCAACAACTCGCTGCCGGGCAAGCTCGCCGACTGCCGCTCGACCGACCCGCGCAACTCCGAGATCTACATCGTCGAGGGCGACTCGGCCGGCGGCTCGGCCAAGTCCGGCCGCGACTCGATGTTCCAGGCGATCCTGCCGATCCGCGGCAAGATCATCAACGTCGAGAAGGCGCGCATCGACCGGGTCCTCAAGAACACCGAGGTCCAGTCGATGATCACCGCCTTCGGCACCGGCATCCACGACGAGTTCGACCTGTCGAAGCTCCGGTACCACAAGATCGTGCTGATGGCCGACGCCGACGTCGACGGCCAGCACATCTGCACCCTGCTGCTGACCCTGCTGTTCCGCTTCATGCGGCCGCTGGTCGAGGCCGGGCACGTCTACCTGGCCCGGCCGCCGCTCTACAAGATCAAGTGGGGCGGCAAGTGGGGTGACCAGTACGCCTACTCCGACCGGGAGCGCGATGCCCTGCTCACCGCCGGCAAGGAGGAGGGCCGCAAGGTCCGCGAGGAGATGATCCAGCGGTACAAGGGCCTCGGCGAGATGAACGCCAGCGAGCTGTGGGAGACCACGATGAACCCGGAGACCCGCCTCCTGGGCCAGGTCACCCTCGAGGACGCCGCGACGGCCGACGAGCTGTTCAGCGTGCTCATGGGCGAGGACGTCGAGGCCCGCCGCAGCTTCATCACCCGCAACGCCAAGGACGTGCGCTTCCTGGACGTCTAGCCGCCGCACCGGGGCCGGGGAAACGGCGTCCGACGCCCGCCCCCCGGCCCCCCAAACGGCGCCTGACCAGCGCGTTCGTCCACTCCTGTGCACTCACCCGTGGAGATCTGACCAGTGACCGAGACCCCTGCCCGCGACCGCGTCGAGCCGGTCGACCTGCAGCAGGAGATGCAGCGCAGCTACATCGACTACGCGATGAGCGTGATCGTGGGCCGCGCGCTGCCCGAGGTGCGGGACGGCCTCAAGCCGGTGCACCGCCGCGTCCTCTTCGCCATGTACGACCAGGGCTTCCGCCCCGACCGCGGCTACGTCAAGTGCGCCCGGCCGGTCGCCGAGGTCATGGGCAACTACCACCCGCACGGTGACTCGGCGATCTACGACGCCCTCGTGCGGCTGGCCCAGCCGTGGTCGATGCGCTACCCGCTCATCGACGGCCAGGGCAACTTCGGCTCGCCGGGCAACGACCCGCCGGCCGCCATGCGCTACACCGAGTGCCGCCTCACGCCGCTGGCCATGGAGATGCTGGCCGGCATCGACGAGGAGACCGTCGACTTCCAGGCCAACTACGACGGCCGCACGCAGGAGCCGCTGGTCCTGCCCTCGCGCATCCCCAACCTGCTGATCAACGGCTCGGCGGGGATCGCCGTCGGCATGGCCACCAACATGCCGCCGCACAACCTGCGCGAGGTCGCCGAGGCCGCCTACTGGATGCTCGACAACCCGGACGCGGAGGCGGAGGAGGCCCTCACCGCCTGCATGAAGGCGATCCCGGGCCCCGACTTCCCGACCCACGGCCTGATCGTCGGGCGCGAGGGCATCGAGGACGCGTACCGCACCGGCCGCGGCTCGGTGAAGATGCGCGCCGTCGTCACGGTCGAGGAGGACAGCCGCGGCCGCGTGCAGCTCGTCGTCACCGAGCTGCCCTACCAGGTCAACCCGGACAACCTGGCCGAGGCGATCGCCGAGGCGGTCAAGGACGGCCGGCTGCAGGGCATCAGCGAGATCGCCGACGAGTCCAGCGACCGCGTCGGCCGCCGGCTGGTCATCACCCTGCGCCGCGACGCCGTGGCCAAGGTCGTGCTCAACAACCTGTACAAGCACACGCAGCTGCAGACCTCCTTCGGCTGCAACATGCTCTCGATCGTCGACGGCGTCCCGCGGACGCTGCGCCTGGACGAGCTGGTCCGCAACTGGGTCAACCACCAGATCGAGGTCATCGTCCGGCGCACCCGGTACCGGCTGCGCAAGGCCGAGGAGCGCGCGCACATCCTGCGCGGCTACGCCAAGGCCCTCGACCAGCTCGACGCGGTCATCGCGCTGATCCGCAACAGCGAGTCCGCCGAGGCCGCCCGCACCGGCCTCATGGAGCTGCTCGACGTCGACGAGGTCCAGGCGACCGCGATCCTCGACCTCCAGCTGCGCCGGCTGGCGGCGCTGGAGCGGCAGCGGATCCTCGACGAGCTGGCCGAGATCGAGGCCCGCATCGCCGAGCTGCAGGCGATCCTCGACTCCCCGGAGCGGCAGCGGCAGCTGGTCCGCTCCGAGCTCGAGGAGATCGTCGAGAAGTACGGCGACGACCGCCGCAGCAAGTTCGTCGCCAACGACGGCGACGTGACGATGGAGGACCTCATCGCGGAGGAGGAGGTCGTCGTCACCATCACCCGCACCGGCTACGCCAAGCGGACCAAGAGCGACCTCTACCGGTCGCAGCGGCGGGGCGGCAAGGGCGTGATGGGCGCCCAGCTCAAGCAGGACGACATCGTCGACCACTTCTTCGTGGGCTCCACCCACGACTGGATCCTGTTCTTCACGACCAAGGGCCGGGTCTACCGGGCCAAGGCGTACGAGCTGCCCGAGGCCAACCGCACCGCCCGCGGCCAGCACGTGGCCAACCTGCTGGCGTTCCAGCCGGACGAGCGGATCGCCCAGGTCATGCAGATCAAGGACTACGGCGTCGCGCCGTACCTGGTCCTGGCCACCGCCAACGGGCAGGTGAAGAAGACCCGGCTGTCGGACTTCGACTCCCCGCGCAGCGGCGGCGTCATCGCGATCAACCTGCGCGAGGGCGACGAGCTGGTCGGCGCGGCGCTCATCGACCCCGAGCAGGACCTGCTCCTGGTCACCCGCTCGGCGATGTCGATCCGGTTCAAGGCCGACGACGCCACGCTGCGGCCGATGGGCCGGGCCACCGAGGGCGTGCGCGGCATCTCGCTGTCGCCGGGTGACCGGCTGCTGTCCATGATGGTCGTGGAGGAGGGCGTCGACGTCCTGGTCGCCACCGAGCGCGGCTTCGCCAAGCGGACCGGCATCGAGAACTACCCGCCGCAGGGCCGCGGCGGGAAGGGCGTGCTCACCGCGGACCCGAAGGCGCGCAAGGGCGCCCTGGTCGGGGCGCTGGCGGTCCGGCTCGGCGACGAGCTGTACGCCATCACCTCCGGCGGCGGCGTCATCCGGACGCCGGTCAACGGCGTGCGGCACAACAAGGACCGGGCCACCATGGGTGTCAAGCTCATGAACTTGCCCGAGGACGTGTCGATCGTGGCGATCGCGCGCACGACGGACAACGACGAGCCCGCCGCCTAGGGTGGAACCGGGAGCAGGGGGGGGGGGGGGGGGGGGGGGGGGGGGGGGGGCGCGCGCCCCCCCCCCCCCCCCCCCCCCCCCCCCCCCCCCCCCCCCCCCCCCCCCCCCCCCCCCGCCGCTCGGGGATGCTCGGCGCCGTGAGGTCCTCCCGCGTCGTGCTGCTGGCCGCCGTCCTGGTGCTGGCCGGCTGCTCCGGGACCGACGGAGCCGACGGGGCCGGCGACCTGCCTGGTGCGCAGGAGGACGAGGCCGCCACCGGGGCCCCCGACGCCGGGGTGACCGCGCCGGGCAGCCTGCCCGAGCTGCAGGTCGAGACCGTCCTCGACGGGCTCGACCACCCCTGGGACGTCGCCCAGGCGCCCGACGGCACCCTGCTGCTCGACGAGCGCGGCGGCGGCCTCACCGCGGTGCTGCCCGACGGCACCGCCCGGGAGCTCGACGCCGACTTCTCCGACCTCTTCGCCGACGGCGAGACCGGCCTCATGGGCCTGACCCTGGACCCGGCCTTCGCCGTCAACCGCCGGCTCTACACCTGCCAGGGCGTGCAGGAGGACGGCGGCGCGGAGATCCAGGTGATCGCCTGGACCGTCGACGCCGGCTGGACCCGCGCGACCCGCGTCGCCGACCCGCTGGTCGGCGGCATCCCGGTCAACGAGCGCACCGGACGGCACGGCGGCTGCCGCGTACGCTTCGCGCCCGACGGCGCGCTGCTCGTGGGCACCGGCGACAACGCCGTCGGCAGCAACCCCCAGGACCGCTCGACCCTGGCCGGCAAGGTCCTGCGGGTCGACGCCGCCACCGGCGGGCCCGCGCCGGGCAACCCGTTCGCCGGCGACCCGGACCCGGCCACCCGGCTGCTGCTCAGCTACGGGCACCGGAACGTGCAGGGCATCGCCGTCCGGCCGGGGACCGGGGAGGTCTACACCGTCGAACAGGGCCCCGACCGCGACGACGAGGTCAACCGGTCGGTGCCCGGCGGCAACTACGGCTGGGACCCCGACGGCGCCGACGGCTCCTACGACGAGAGCGTCCCGATGACCGACCCCGGGCTGCCCGGCGCCGTCCCCGCTGTCTGGTCGTCCGGGGACCCCACCATCGCCACCAGCGGCGCCGACTTCCTCAGCGGGACCCCGTGGGGCGGCTACGACGGGCTGCTGCTCGTGGGGGTGCAGAAGGACACCGGCGTGCTCGCGCTGCGGATCGACGACGAGGGGCGGCTGACCGAGCAGTTCCGGGTGCCGGTGCTCGAGGACCGCTTCGGCCGGATCCGGACGCCGCGGCTCGGCGTCGACGGCGCGCTGTACGTCACCACCGACAACGGCGGCGGCGAGGACCTGCTGCTGCGCGTGACACCCGCATAGCGGGTCGCCGCCCCGAGTGGGCCCCGGAGGGGTCCGCGCAGGGGCGGCGGGTCCGGCTCAGTGCAGGCCGGGACGGCACCTGGCCGCGGTGTCGGCCGGTAGGCCGACGATGTCATGGCGTCACACCCGCCGGCTGCGCACCCGGTCGGGGACGGGCGTCCCGACCGGGAGCAGCGGGCAGGGCTCGGGCTCCCCGACGACGGTGCGCAGCGGGAGCACGCCGGCCCAGACCGGCAGGCGCAGGTCCTCGTCGTCGTCGACCGGCGGCCCGGTGCGCACCTTGACGCTGGCCTCGGTCAGGTCGAGGGCCAGCAGCGCCGTCGCGGCCAGCTCCCGGCGCGTGGGCCGCCGGGTCGCCGCCCAGGACCCCGGTGCCAGGTGCTCGGTGAGCACCTCCAGCCCGAGCAGCCGCTCCTCGGGGTCGGTCACCACGCGCGCGGTCCCGTGGACGACGGCGCAGCGGTGGTTCACCGAGTGGTGGAACGCCGAGCGGGCGTACACGACGCCGTCGAGGTGGGTGACGGTGAAGCAGACCGGCGCCCCGGCGGCCGCGGCGCGGAGCGTGGCCGCACCCGTGGAGCCGTGCAGGTAGAGGGTGTCGCCGCGGCGCCCGTAGCCGGTGGGCAGCACGACCGGGGCGTCGCCGAGGACGACGCCCAGGTGGCCCACCAGCCCGGCGTCGAGGACGGCGTGCAGCTCGGCGCGGTCGGTGCGGGCACGCCCGGCACCCCGGCGGACGGTGCTGCGGGCGGTGGGGGACAGCGGCGGCGCGGTGCTCACGTGACCACCCTGCGGCGCCGATTGGCCTCCCGGAAGGGCCAGTACGCTGCCGATCGACCAGGCCACTTCGCGCACGGAGGTGCCCGTGGACATGCCACCGGTCGTCCTCGACCGCACCTCCGCCCGCCCGTTGGCGGTGCAGCTCGCCGACGCCCTCCGCAGCGCGGCCGCCGGCGGGGTGCTGCGCCCCGGCGACCGCCTGCCGTCCACCCGCGAGCTCGCCGCCGCCCTGCGGGTCAGCCGCACGGTGACCGCCGCCGCCTACGACCAGCTCCTCGCCGAGGGCTGGGCCGCCGGCCGCCGCGGCGCGGGCACCTTCGTCGTCGGCACCGCCCCCGCCGGGACGCCGGTGCCCGCGCCGCGCGCCGACCGGACCCGGCCGGAACCCGCGGCCGTCGACCTCCGCGCCGGGTCGCCGTGCCTGGAGGTGCTCGACCGCGCCGCCTGGCGCCGGGCCTGGCGGGCCGCCGGGGACGAGCCTCCCGACGCCGCGCCCGAGCCCGCGGCCGACCCCGCCTTCCAGGCCGCGGTCACCGGGCACCTGCTGCGGCACCGCGGCCTGCCGGTGGACCCCGCCGACGTGCTCGCCACCGCGGGCACGTCCGCCGCCGTCACGGAGGTCGCCCGCCTGCTCCCGCCGGGCAGCCGGGTCGGCGTGGAGGACCCCGGGTACCAGCGGGCGGCCGGGGCCCTGCGCGCGGCCGGCGTCGAGGTGGTGCCCTGCCCGGTCGACGACGACGGCCTGGTCGTCGACGCCGTCCCGGACGGGCTGGCCGCGGTCTACTGCACGCCGGCGCACCAGTGGCCGCTGGGCCGGCGGATGTCGGCGGGCCGCCGCGTGGCGCTGGTCGCCCGCGCGCGGGCCGAGGGCTGGTGGGTGCTCGAGGACGACTACGACGGCGAGCTGCGCTACGACGTCGCCCCGCTGCCGCTGCTGGCCGCCCTGGCCCCCGACGTCGTGGTGCACCTCGGCACCAGCAGCAAGGTCGTCAGCCCGACGCTCGGCACCGGCTGGCTGGTGGCGCCGCCGGGCCTGCGGGCGGAGCTCGTGGCCGCCCGCACGGCGACCGGCACCCGTCCCGCCCGCGCCGGGCAGCGGCTGCTCGCGGCGCTGGCGTCCTCGGGCGACCTGGCCCGGCACCTGCGGCGGCTGCGCCGGGAGCTGTCCGAGCGGCGGGCCCTCGTGGTGCAGGCGCTGGCCGCGGCGGGCGTGGCCGTCGCCGGGGACCCGGCGGGCGCGCACGTGTTCGTCCCGCTGCCGGACCGCGCGGCCGAGGAGGCGGTGGTCGCCGCCGCGGCCGCCCGCGGCCTCGCCGTCGACGGGCTGGCCCGGCACCTGACCGGCCCGGGGCCGCACGACCCGGCCGCCGGCCTGGTCCTGGGCTTCGCCGCCCCGTCCCGCGACCGGCTCACCAGGGCCCTCCCCGTCCTCGCCGGGGTGCTCACGGAGACGCGTCGGGCCCGCCTCCCCTGAGGGAGACGGGCCCGGCGGAGGCGCCTCAGGCGGAGACGGTCCAGGTGTCGTTGCCGGCCAGCAGCGCGTCGAGGTCACCGGCGCCGCCGGTGCGGGCCTCCTCGAGCTGGTCGAGCATCATCCGGTCGTAGGTGGGCTTGCGCACCGACCGGAAGACGCCCATCGGCGTGTACCGCAGGTCCTGGCTGGACAGCCGCGACAGCGCGAACGCGTAGGACGGGTCCTGGCGGGTCGCGTCGTGGACGACGATCTCGCTCGCGTCGACCTGGTTGGTCTCGGCGATCCGCAGGCCACCGAAGTCGTCGCGGACCACGCACGAGGCGCCGTCCGGGCCGAACACCAGCGGCTCGCCGTGGACCAGCGGGATCGTCCACATCGGGCCGGTGGCCGGGTCCTTGAGCAGGTCGAAGGCGCCGTCGTTGAAGATGTTGCAGTTCTGGTAGATCTCCACGAGCGCGGTGCCCTCGTGCTCGGCCGCCTGCCGCAGCACCTCGGTGAGGCCCTTGCGGTCGGAGTCCATCGCCCGGCCGACGAACGTGGCGTCGGCGCCGATGGCCAGCGAGACCGGGTTGAACGGGTGGTCCAGCGAGCCCATCGGCGTGGACTTGGTGACCTTGCCGACCTCGGACGTCGGCGAGTACTGGCCCTTGGTCAGCCCGTAGATCCGGTTGTTGAACAGCAGGATCGTCATGTTGACGTTGCGGCGCAGCGCGTGGATCAGGTGGTTGCCGCCGATCGACAGCGCGTCGCCGTCACCGGTCACGACCCACACCGACAGGTCCGGCCGGGAGGCGGCCAGGCCGGTGGCGATGGCCGGGGCGCGGCCGTGGATCGAGTGCATCCCGTAGGTGTTCATGTAGTACGGGAAGCGCGAGGAGCAGCCGATGCCCGAGACGATGACCATGTCCTCGCGGGCGATCCCGAGCGAGGGCAGGAAGCTCTGGACGGCGTTGAGGATGACGTAGTCACCGCAGCCGGGGCACCAGCGCACCTCCTGGTCGGTCTTCATGTCCTTGGCCTTGAGGGCCGTCTGCTTCTCGCCCTGGCTGGCGACCGAGTCGGCGATCGCCTGCTGGATGCGGTCGTCGATCGGCGTCCCCGGCATGCCGAGGTCGTGCACGTGCGGGGAGGTGGTCACTGCAGGCCTCCGGTGCTGGCGGTCGGAGTGGTGGAGTCGATGACGTCCTGGACCACCCCGGCCAGCTCGGCGGCCCGGAAGGGCAGCCCGCGCACCTGGGTGTGGCTCTGGACGTCGACGAGGTACTTGGCGCGGAGCAGCAGCGCGAGCTGCCCCATGTTCATCTCGGGGCAGACCACCCGGTCGTACCGGCTCAGCACCTCGCCGAGGTCGGCCGGCATCGGGCTGACGTGCCGCAGGTGGATCTGGGCGACCTTGCGGCCCGAGCGCCGGATCCGCCGGCAGGCGGCCCCGATCGGCCCGTAGGTGGAGCCCCAGCCGATGACCGCGACCCGCGCGTCGCCGTCGGGGTCGTCGACGTCGGTGGGCGGGATGTCGGCGGCGATGCCGTCGACCTTGGCCTGCCGCAGCCGGGTCATGAGGTCGTGGTTGGCCGGGTCGTAGGAGATGTTGCCGGTCTTGTCGGCCTTCTCCAGCCCGCCGATGCGGTGCTGCATGCCCGCGGTGCCCGGGACCGCCCACGGCCGGGCCAGGGTCTCGGGGTCGCGCAGGTAGGGCAGGAACTCCGGCGTCCCGTCGGCGGTGGCGCCGTTGGGCTCGGTGGCGAACTCCACCCGCAGGTCCGGCAGCTCGTCGGCGGCCGGGATGGCCCACGGCTCCGCGCCGTTGGCCAGGTAGCCGTCGGAGAGCAGCATGACCGGCGTCCGGTACTTCAGCGCGATCCGCGACGCCTCGAGCGCGGCGTCGAAGCAGTCGGCGGGCGAGCGCGGCGCGATCACCGGCAGCGGCGCCTCGCCGTTGCGGCCGAACATCGCCTGCAGCAGGTCCGACTGCTCGGTCTTGGTGGGCAGGCCGGTCGACGGCCCGCCGCGCTGCACGTCCACGATCACCAGCGGCAGCTCGGTCATGACCGCCAGGCCGATGGTCTCGGACTTCAGCGAGACACCGGGGCCCGACGTCGTCGTGATGCCCAGCGCGCCGCCGAACGAGGCGCCCAGCGCCGCGCCGATGCCGGCGATCTCGTCCTCGGCCTGGAAGGTGCGCACGCCGAAGGCCTTGTGCCGGGACAGCTCGTGGAGGATGTCCGACGCCGGGGTGATCGGGTAGGCGCCGAGGAAGACCGGCAGGCCCGACCGCTGCCCGGCGGCGACCAGCCCGAGGGCCAGCGCCTGGTTGCCGGAGATGTTGCGGTAGCGGCCCGGCGCCATCGGGGCCGGCTTGATCTCGTAGGAGACGGCGAAGGCCTCGGTCGTCTCGCCGTAGTTGTAGCCGGCGCGGAAGGCCGCGATGTTCGCCGCGGCGATCTCCGGCTTGCGGCGGAACTGCCGCTCCAGGAAGCGCACGGTGCCCTCGGTGGGCCGGTGGTACATCCAGCTCAGCAGGCCGAGGGTGAACATGTTCTTGCTCCGCTCGGCCTCCTTCTTGCCGAGCCCGGAGTCCTTGAGCGCCTCGAGGGTCATGGAGGTCAGCGGCACGGCGACGACCTGCCAGCCGTCGAGCGAGCCGTCCTCGAGGGGGTTGGTCGCGTAGCCGACCTTCGCCAGGTTGCGCGGGGTGAACTCGTCGCTGTCGGCGATCACCAGCCCGCCGCCGGGCAGGTCGGAGAGGTTGGCCTTGAGCGCCGCGGGGTTCATCGCGACCAGCACGTCCGGGGCGTCGCCCGGCGTCATGATGTCGTGGTCGGCGAAGTGCAGCTGGAAGGAGCTGACGCCTGGCAGGGTCCCCGTCGGCGCGCGGATCTCGGCGGGGAAGTTGGGCAGCGTCGACAGGTCGTTGCCGAAGGCCGCCGTCTCGCTGGTGAACCGGTTCCCGGTCAGCTGCATCCCGTCGCCCGAGTCGCCGGCCAGCCGGATGACGACGCGGTCGAGTTCGACGACGCTCTTGACGAGCCCGCCGGGGGCCGAGCTGCCGGGCGTGAGGGGCGATCCGGTGACGGTCATCAGGTTTACCTCCGACGGCTCAGGTTACGGGCCGGGTTCCCGTGCCGGTCCTGTGAGGCAGCTCACGGGACCCGTCGCCGAGTGCGGCACTCTCGACACCAACCCTCCCCGACGGACCGGTGTTCCGCTCCACTCCCGTCCGTGACGGGGGTCGCAGCGCGGGGCCGGGAACGGCGGTCGCGGCCGTTCCGTTCACCGGGGCGTGCGGCGATGGGACAACGGGGTGCGGACGGCGCTCCTCCTCGGCCTGGTGGCCGGTCTCGCCCTCGCCGCCGGGGCACTGGTGGGCGGGCAGGGCGGTCTGCTCGTGGCGCTCGTCGTCGCGCTCGGGGTCAACGGCTGGGCCTGGTACTCCTCCGACCGGCTGGCCCTGCGCGCGATGCGGGCCTTCCCGGTCACCGAGACGCAGGCGCCGGGCCTGTACGCGATGGTGCGCGAGCTGGCCACCCAGGCCCGCCAGCCGATGCCGCGCCTCTACGTGAGCCCCACCGACCAGCCCAACGCCTTCGCCACCGGGCGCACGCCGCGCCGGGCCGCCGTCTGCTGCACCCAGGGCATCCTCGAGCTGCTCGACCGCCGGGAACTGCGGGCGGTGCTCGCCCACGAGCTCTCGCACGTCCGCAACCGCGACGTCCTGGTCGGCTGCGTCGCCGGCGCCCTGGCCAGCGTCGTCACCTACCTGGCGCACCTGGCCACGTTCGCCACGCTGTTCGGCGGCCGCTCCGACGACGACCGCGACGGCGGCGTCCTCGGGACCCTGCTGCTGGTGCTGCTCGGCCCGCTGGCCGCCGGGCTGGTGCGGCTGGCGGTCACCCGCGGCCGCGAGTACGAGGCCGACGCCGACGGCGCCCGCCTCAGCGGGGACCCGCTGGCCCTGGCCAGCGCCCTGCGCCGCATCTCCGCCGGCGCCACGGCCCGCCCGCTGCCCGCCGACGACCGGCTGGTCGCGCAGAGCCACCTCATGATCGCGGCGCCGGTCCGCGCCGCGGGGCTGGCGGCGCTGTTCTCCACCCACCCGCCGATGGCCCAGCGGATCGCCCGGCTGGAGCGGATGGCGGGGGAGTCCGGCTGCGGCTGAGCCGGCCTCAGGCCCAGGACGTCGACAGGCGGACGCTGGTGCCCGCGTCGTCGCGGCGGATCGCCACGTGGTCGCACAGCTGGCGGGCCAGCCACAGGCCCATCCCGCCGTGGGACAGGTCCTCCCCGTGCGCGGGCCCGTAGCCGGCGAACGGGTCGTCCAGGCCGCGGCCGGAGTCGCGGATCGTGGCCACCAGCCGCCCGGGCGCCGTCCACAGCCGCAGCCCCGCCGGCGGGGAGCCGTGCCGGACCGCGTTGGAGGTCATCTCGTCGACCGCCATGAGGAAGTCCTCGAGGACGTCGGCCGGCCCGTCGACGGCGTCCAGGCGGGCGCGGACGGCGTGCCGCAGGCCGGCGTAGTCGCTGATGTCGTCGTCGGCCAGCGCCGGGGCGGTGGCCTCCAGCGGCTCGTCGGGCACCGGCAGGGCCCGCAGGTAGGCGGCCGGGTCGACGTACTCGGGGTTGGCCGCCCGGCCGTCGGGGGTGACGACGCCGGGGTGCGTGTGCAGTGCGGAGGCCAGCAGCGGGTCGGGGAGGGCGGAGCTGAACACGCACAGCCCCCACAGCGGCAGCGGGGCGAACGCGTCGTTGATGACCGACTCGTAGGCCTGCCACTCGCGCCAGTCGGCCGGGCCGGCGCCGAAGTCGACCTCGCCGACGCACCGGACCAGCCGGCCGGACGCGGCGTGCCGCTCGGCGAACCGGCGGAAGGCCGTGATCGCCGTGGGGGTGCGGGACCGGTACAGCTCGCCCCGCTCGACGACGACCACCCGCGGGTCCCGGCCGACGGCCTCCCACAGCGGGCCGGCGGTCTCCGGCCCGGTCGCGATCACGGCCGCGTCCCCGGCCGCCAGGCCCTCGAGCAGCCACGGCGCGGCCGCGGCGGCGACGTCGGAGGCCGAGTCGTAGACGAGCGCGTCGTGCCGTGTGCCCGCGGGCGGCAGGGAGCCCGCGGCGTCTGCGTCGTGGCCGGCGGCGGCGGAGCCGTCGCGGCGCGCTGCGCCGTCCCCGGACTCCCCACCGGTCCGCCGGCTCCCGTGGAGGACCATCCCCTCCACGGTAACCGGCCCCGCCGGAGGGTCGTACGCCCGCGGACGGCGACCGCCCGATCGGGGCGGTCGCCGTCCGCGGTTCGGCCGGTCCTGCGACGGGCTCGCCCGTGGCGCAGTGCCCCGCACCCGGCGCCCGAGCGGCTGGAGCCCGGCACCGGCCCGCCCGGCTGTCCCGCTGCGGTGTTCCGCCCTCCGGACGTCTCCACCAGGAGGACGAGGACGACCAGTGCTCCCGCAGGTGGTCGTCCCGACCGATTCGACCCGGCACCGCGACGGTGTGCATTGCTCGTCGGCGCGTCGCGACAGACCCCCCTGAGGCCGCGCGGGTCCGTTGACGTCCGTTCCGGTGCCGACGGACCCTCGTCGGCTGTAGTCGACCGTACGGGGTGATCGAAGTGACCCCTGACCGCACGGCGCGCATCCTGCTCGTGACCGCCCTCGTCCTGGGCGGTCTGGCCGCCGCACCGGCTGCCCCCGCTCAGGCGGCCGTGGTGAACGCGACGCTGGTCAAGACCACGTGGACCGGGGGGCCCAACTCCACCTGGGTCCACCCCAGCCCCGACCCGTCGGGGATCACCTACAACTCGCGGTCCGGTCGGCTGATCATCAGCGACGGCGAGGTGGAGGAGAGGGGGACCGCCTACCCGAAGAACGTGTGGCAGGGCACGAACCTCTTCGTCGCCGGCCTCGGCGGCGCTCTGCTGGAGACCGGCAGCAACACGGTGGCGTACTCGAACGAGCCGACCGGCGTCGGCTTCCGGCCCGCCTCCTCCCTCCCCGAGCGGCTGTTCGTCACCGACGACGACCAGGCCCGGGTCTTCGAGGTGGATCGCGGTGGCGACGGTCGCTACGGAACGGCTGACGACTCGCAGACGTCCTCCTCCGTCTCCTTCCTCGACCTCGGTCCGCGCAACGACGCAGAGGACGTGGCCGTCGACCTGGAGCCCACGCGGAACGGGCAGCTGCTGCTCGTCGACGGCAAGGGCAAGCGGGTCTTCGTCTACGACCCGGGCCCGGACCGCGTGTTCAACGGAACCGGCGACACCGTGGTACGCCAGATCAACGTCGGCAACATGGGCGCGGGCGACCCCGAGGGCATCGCCTACAACCCGTTCCGGGACACGATGTTCGTGCTGGACGACCCGAGCAACCAGCTCTACGAGGTCGACCTGGCGGGCAACCTGCTCAACATCGTCAAGCTCCCCTTCACGATGAAGAGCGGAGCGGGCATCGCCCTCGCCCCGCCGAGCAACGGCTCGAGCGGCCAGAACGCCTACATCGTCGACCGTGGCGTCGACAACGACACCAACCAGGACACCTTCAACGACGGCCGGCTGTACGAGATCGCCATCCCCGGGCTCACCGGTGGCGGTGGTGGCACCCCGCCGGCGAACACCCCGCCGACCGTGAGCGCCGGCCCCGACCTCGCCGTCACGCTGCCTGCACCGGCCGCCCTGGACGGGACGATCACGGACCCGGAGGGGGCCGCGGTGACGGCGGCGTGGTCGAGGGTCAGCGGCCCGGGCACCGTGACGTTCGCGAACGCCGCTGCGCAGGACACGACCGCGACCTTCTCGGCGGCCGGGACGTACGTCCTCCGGCTGACGGGTGGCGACGGGCAGCTCACGGCCTCCGACGACGTGACCGTCACCGTGACGGCGTCGTCCGGCGGCGGCGGTGGTGGCTCCGCAGTGCTCGACGTCCCCGTCCGGGCCGGCACCGACGACGCCGAGGAGCGGACCTCGACCGGCGCGGTGTCCCTCACCAGCGGCGACCTCAACCTCGGCCAGGACGGCACGGCGGCGCAGACGGTGGCGATGCGGTTCACCGGGGTCACCGTGCCCCGGGGAGCGACCATCACCGACGCCTGGGTGCAGTTCCAGGTCGACGAGGCCTCCACCGCGGGAGCGAGTCTCACCGTGGCGGGGGAGGCGGCGGACAACGCCGCGGCGTTCACCACCACGGCGCGCACCATCTCCTCGCGGGGCAAGACCACTGCCACCGTGACGTGGGCGCCCGCGTCGTGGCCGACGGTGGGCGCCCGCGCGGCCGACCAGCGAACGCCGAGTCTGAGGCCGATCGTGCAGGAGGTCGTGGCGCGCCCCGGCTGGGCGAGCGGCAACGCACTCGTGCTGGTCGTCACCGGCACCGGTACCCGGGTGGCCGAGTCGTTCGACGGGGGAGCGGCGCGCGCCCCGGTCCTGCACGTCGAGTACACGACGTCCTGACCGCGCTCGACGTCGGGGGCCGCGGCCCCCGGGCGGGACCGCATCACCCGGCCCTGTCGGTGGTCACGTCGGGTGCCCGCACCGCGGTGCCGGGCGACCACCGGCATCCGGGCACGCCGGGTCGGGGCCGCCAGCGCCGGGCGGCGCCGCCGACCGGAGGACGACCGAGACGGCAACGCGTCGACGCGGCCGGTCGGCCCGAAGGCGTCCACCTCGGCCGACGACCGACTCGGGATGGCCGACCCCGTGCGGGAGAAGCCCGACGGGCGTCTGCAGCAGCGTGGACTCGCCGGCGTCGTCGGCGCCGCGACCAGCCCGAGCACCCGCCCCACGACGAGGCCGACCGGCGCGCACACCGGCTCGGTGGCGTGACCGACCTGCGGGTCGACCGCGCGGAGGAGTGCGGCAGCGGCGGTTCGGCCCGTCATCGTCCCGCCACGGTGCGATGCATCAGCGGTAGTTGTCGAACTGCAGGGCGACGTCGAGGTCCTGCGCGCGCAGCAGCCGCTGCACCTCCTGCAGGTCGTCCCGCTTCTTGCCGCTGACGCGGAGCTGGTCGCCCTGGATCTGGGCCTGGACGCCCTTGGGACCCTCGTCGCGGATGATCTTCGCGATCTTCTTGGCCACGTCGGACTCGATGCCCTGCTTGATCCGCGCCGACAGCTTGTAGGCCTTGCCGGAGGACTGCGGCTCGTCGGCGTCGAGGGCCTTGAGCGAGATGCCGCGCTTGACGAGCTTGTCCTTGAAGACGTCGAGGGCGGCGTTGACCCGCTCCTCGGTGTCGGCCTGGAGGAGGACGCCGTTCTCCCCGGCCCAGGCGATGCTGGCGTTGGTCCCGCGGAAGTCGAAGCGCTGGGCGAGCTCCTTGCCCGCCTGGTTGATCGCGTTGTCGATCTCCTGGTGGTCGACCTTGCTCACGACGTCGAAGGACGAGTCGGCCATGTCTGCTCCTCACCCCGCGCGGAGGACCCGCGACGGGACCTCGTCGGGCCGTCGCCGGCCCGTCTTGTACGCTCTCCCCGTGGGTCCACGGCGGGTTGCCCGAGTGGCCAATGGGAGCGGACTGTAAATCCGTCGGCTTAGCCTACGAAGGTTCGAATCCTTCACCCGCCACCCCTCGCAGAGCGGCCCCCGACCAGCAGGTCGGGGGCCGTTCCGCGTTCCGGGTCCGGGGCCGGCCTCAGGGCAGCGTCGGGGCCTGCGCGCCGGCCACCGCGGTGACCTCCAGCGGCCGCCCGCCGAGGAACAGCCAGCCGAAGGCGATCCGCACCGACCGCGTGCAGCGGACCGTGACCTCGGTGCCGTCGGTCTCCGCCGACCAGGCGTCCAGCGCGGTCCCGCCGTCGGCCAGGTGGTCGGCGACGGCGGCCCGCGCCGTCTCGCCGGTCAGCGGCAGCGCCGCGCCCACGCCGGTGGCGTAGATCCGCCCGTCGTCGGCCCGGTTGGCGGCGGCCAGTGCCGCGCCGTCGCACACCGCCTGCACGTCCTGGTGCTCGAGGAAGGCGTCGGACGCGGCGACGGCGCCGAGCGCCATGAACGCGGCGACCAGCCAGCAGACGAGGACGAAGGGCATCGCGGAGCCGCGCTCCGCCTCGCCGCCGCCCGGCCGCCCGCCTCCCCGCACGGCGCGCAGCGTAGGTGTGGCGCGCCTCGGGCGGACGGTCGTCCACAGACCCGGTCGATCACACGGGCACCACCTGTCACCCGTGCCGGTGACGAACCGCTGATCAACAACTACATTCTGTAGTGACACTACGGGCCGTCACCCGTTCGTGATGCTCCGTGCTTGCCTCGCCCGAGTGAGGGAAACGAAGGTTCCGGGCGCGGTCCGTACTCGAACGACGCTCTGCCCCCGCGCCTGGGTGACAGCCGCAGCTGACAGCTGTCTTTTTCCAAGCCTGAGGAGGCGTCATGGGCACCACCACGTCCACGGTCCTGTCTGCGCGTGGCAACCGTTGGGGTCGCGGCAACCGTTGGGGTCGCGGGAACCGTTGGGGTCGCGGGAACCGCTGGGGTGTGTGACCGCTAGGTGCTCTTCGCGGGTGGCGGTCGCCGATCTCCGGCGACCGCCCCCGAAGGGTGAGGACGCACACATCGTCCGCTGTTAGCCTCTGCCGACGCCCGCCCCATCCAGCAGACAGGGTCACGTTGGCCGAGCCCCAGGCCCATGCCGTCGAGCGCTGCGAGCCCGTGGCTCCCGCTCCGACGCAGCCTGCCATCAAGACTCCCCAGCCGTGGGTGCCGATTGGCGCCATGGCTGCACTGGCCCTGGCCCTCGGCGCTCTCGTCCTGCCGTCCACCTGGCAGATCCCGTCAGTGGTCTGGCTGGTGGCGGTGTTCGTCTCCTTCGTCATCACCGAGTCGGTGCAACTCGACCTCGAGGTCCGGCGTCAGACCTTCCAGGTGACGCCCATGGAGCTGGTCGTCGTCATCGCACTGGTCGAGGTCGGAGGCCTGTGGGCCGCCGTTGCCCGCGGTGCCGCGGTCCTCCTCGTCCTCGTCCGCCAGCGCTACGCGCCGATGAAGACGGTCTTCAACGTCGCGCTCGCCGTTCTCGAGGTGACCGCGGCGGTGGCGGTGCTCCGCCTCTTCCCCACGTCGGACATCGACTCGCCCCTCACGTGGGCGGCACTCATCGTGGCGGTCACGATCGCGGACGTCGTGTCGGCCCTCTGCGTCGCCGCCATCATCACGCTAACCGACGGCCGGCTCGACCGTCGGTTCTGGATCGGCGCGCTGGTGCCGCAGTTCGTCGTCGGGCCGCTGAGCGTCGCCGCAGGGGTGGGGGCTCTGCTGCTGGCTCGGTCCAACGGCTGGGCCTGGCTGCTCCTCCTCCCCGTCCTCGCTGCGATGATCGCGGTGTTCCGGCTCTCGGCCTCGGCGCTGCGTGAGCGGCGGACCGTGCAGCAGGTCTACGAGTTCGCCCGGCGGGTGGAGCAGGTGCGGCCGGACGCCGACGGCCCGATGCAGATCGTCCAGGCCGTCCAGGAGCTGCTCAACGCGGACAAGGTCGCGCTGTGGCTGCCGCCCTACCTCGACGAGCCGCCGCGGCTGGTCGTGGCCGGCGACGGCGGCGTCACCTGGTACGACGGACCGGCCGACCCCGAGGACGTCCTGCGCCAGCGGGTGCTGACGCCCGGGTCCTCCGAGCCGGTCCTGGTGGCCGCCGGCCGCGCGACGCCCGCCGAGTCCGCCGCCCTGGCCCGCCGCGGCGCCCAGGAGGTCCTCGGTGCCCCCGTGGCGACGGCGGCCGGCGAGCCCGGCTACCTCGAGGTGTGCGACCGGCGCAGCGACGTCGTGTCCTTCTCCGGCAGCGACCGCTCCGCGCTGGACTCGATGCTGACCCACGTCAACGCGGCGATCCGCCAGCAGCAGCTGCTCACCCAGATCCGCTACGACGCCGACCACGACCGGCTCACCGGCCTGCCCAACCGGCAGCGGCTGGCCGCCGAGATCGACCAGATGCTCGGCGCCGACCCGGTCGGGGCGCGGGCCGGCCTGGTCCTCGCCGCGCTGGACAACCACACCGAGATCGTCGACACCCTCGGCCACGCCGCGGCCGACGAGCTGCTGCTGGTCACCGCGGGCCTGCTGCGCGAGCACGCGCCGCCGGACGCGCTCGTCGCGCGGATGGAGGGCGAGCAGTTCGCCGTCCTCCTGCCCGGCCTGTCCCTGCCGGCGACCGAGCGGGCCGCCCGGCGGCTGCGCGAGGCCACCTCCACCCGGGCGCGGGTCGCCGGCCTGGACCTGGAGGTCACGCTGACCGTCGGCGTCGCGGCCGCACCGGTCCACGGCACGGACTCCGGCACGCTCATGCAGCGGGCCGACGTCGCGCTGCTGGCGGCCGCCTCCGAGAGCGGCGGCGTCGCCAGCTACCACCAGGTGCTGGACCAGCAGAGCCTGCGCCGCCTGCAGCTGGGCACCGAGCTCGAGCAGGCCATGGCCGACGGGCAGATCAGCGTCGTCTTCCAGCCGATCATCGACGCCCGGACCTCCGACATCGTCTCGGTGGAGACCCTCGTCCGCTGGGCGCACCCGCGCTTCGGCGCGATCCCGCCGGACGACTTCATCCACCTCGCCGAGCAGATCGGCCGCATCGGCCCGCTCACCGACCACGTGCTGGACCTCGCGCTGGCCCGCTGCCGGCGGTGGCTGGACCAGGACATCGCGCTGTCGGTCGCGGTGAACCTCTCCGCCCGCTGCCTGGCCGAGCCGGACCTGGTCGAGCGGGTGCAGCGGGCGCTGCGCCGCCACGGCGTCCCGGGGGAGCTGCTCATCCTGGAGCTGACCGAGGGCAGCGTCGTCGACGACTCGGTGCGCTCGGGCACCGTCCTCACCGACCTGCACGCCCTGGGCCTGCGGCTGTCGATGGACGACTTCGGGACCGGCTACTCGTCGCTGTCCCAGCTGCGGCAGCTGCCGATCGACGAGGTCAAGATCGACAAGTCCTTCGTGCTGGGGATGTCCACCAGCCAGGGCGAGTCGTTCATCGCCCGCTCGATCATCGAGCTCGCGCACAACCTCGGCCTGCGCGTGGTCGCCGAGGGCGTCGAGGACGAGTTGACCCGCAAGCTGCTCACCGAGATGGGCTGCGACAAGCTCCAGGGCTTCCTGGTCAGCCGGCCGCTGGCCGACGAGATGCTGGAGAAGTGGCTGCTCGCGCGCACCGGCGTGCGGTCCGCCGCGCCCGGCGCCCAGCACCGCCGTCTGTTCGTCCGCGCCTGACTGTTACAGTCGTCCGGCACACCCCGGAGGGGGTGCGAGACCGCCGGAGACGGTGGGGTAGAGTTCCCTCCGGCTCAGTGAGCACGCCCCTTTAGCTCAGTCGGCAGAGCGTCTCCATGGTAAGGAGAAGGTCTACGGTTCGATTCCGTAAAGGGGCTCCGACCCACCGGTCCTGTCGCGAGACCGGGCCGCGCGGTCTTCCCGGCGGTGTAGCTCAGCCTGGCAGAGCAAGCGGCTCATAATCGCTGTGTCACCGGTTCAAATCCGGTCACCGCTACCCCAGACGGACCCCGTACCCCGGGGTCCGTCGCCGTGTCGGCACCCGCCGCCACGGTCCCCGGCCTCCGGGCCGGTCCGCACAAGGCGAGGAGTGCCCCATGGCAGCCACCGACGTCCGTCCGAAGATCACCCTGGCCTGCCAGGAGTGCAAGAGCCGCAACTACATCACCCGCAAGAACCGGCGGAACGACCCCGACCGGCTCGAGCTGAAGAAGTACTGCCCGCGGGACAAGAAGCACACGGTCCACCGCGAGACCCGCTGACGCCGGTCCGCGAGGAGCGAGGGAGGGCGGGAGTGGCGCTGGACGCAGGACTGGTCGGGCGCAGCTACCCGCCCTCCGCCGTCTACGAGGTCGGCCGCGCGAAGATCGCCGAGTTCGCCGCCGCCGTCGGTGCGGCCGACCCGGTGCACACCGACGCCGACGCCGCCCGCGCGCTCGGGCACCCCGACGTCGTCGCGCCGCCGACCTTCGCCATCGTGGTCACCCTGGGCGCGGCCGACGTCGTGCTGGAGGATCCCGACGTGGCCCTCGACTACAGCCGGGTGGTGCACGGCGAGCAGCGGTTCACCCACCACCGGCCGATCCGCGCCGGCGACCGGCTGGTGAGCACCACGACGATCGAGGCGGTGCGCAGCGTGGCCGGCAACGACCTGCTCACCACCCGCGTCGACGTCGCCACCGAGGACGGCGAGGCCGTCTGCACCGCCACCTCGATGCTCGTGGCCCGGGGGACGGCGTGAGCGCCCGGCTGCGGGCCGCCGACGTCGCCGTCGGTACCGAGCTGCCCGAGCAGACGCACCGGGTCACCCGCGCGGACCTCGTCCGCTACGCGGGCGCCTCCGGCGACCTGAACCCCATCCACTGGAGCGACCGGGTCGCCACCGGCGTCGGCCTGCCCGGCGTCATCGCCCACGGGATGCTCACGATGGGCCTGGCCGCCCGCGCGGTGACCGACTGGGCCGGCGACCCGGGCGCCGTCGTCGAGTACCAGGTCCGCTTCGGCCGCCCGGTGGTCGTGCCCGACGACGACACCGGCGCCGAGGTCACCGTCCGCGGCCGGGTGGGTGCCGTCCTCGACGGCGACCGGGTGCGCGTGGACCTCACGGTCACCAGCGGCGGCGAGAAGGTGCTGTCCCTCGCCCGCGCCACCGTCGCACTGGCATGACCCCCCGGAGAGCCCTGCCGGCCGCGGCCGCGGCGCTGCTCCTGCTGGCCGGCTGCGGCACCTCCTTCACCGAGACGCTCGCCGCCGAGGAGTCCCCGTCGGCGGCGCCGTCGTCGCCCGGGTCGTCCGAGGGCGGGGACGACGCCCCGAACTGCCCGGCCGAGCGCGCCGAGCCCGACCCCGACCGCCCGGTCGTCGACCTGGAGTTCCGGCTCTCCGACGACGGGCGCACCGTCACCGGCACCGAGAACGTCGTCTTCACCCCGGACCGCGCCACCGACGAGATGGTGTTCCGGCTGGTGCCGAACAGCCCCGGCGCGGCCGAGCTCGGCAACCGGATCACCGTCGACGACGTCCGCGGCGACGACGTCGACCAGGCCGGCTACGAGGACGCCGGCGCCGAGGGCCCGGGCGGGCTCTACGTGCTCCAGCTCGACGGCGAGCTGGAGGCCGGCGCGTCCACCGAGGTGGAGCTGGACTTCACCGTCTCCCTCGGCGGCAGCGGCTTCGAGCGGCTGGGCACGGCCGAGGACGTGTCCTGGTGGGCCAGCGGCTTCCCGCTGCTGGCCTGGGAGCCCGGCGTCGGCTGGGCGCGCGACCCGTTCGTCGGCATCCTCGGCGAGACCGCCACCAGCCCGGTCGCCGACACCACGGTCAGCGTCTCGGCGCCCGAGGACCTCGTCGTCCTCATGACCGGCGACCAGGACGAGCCCTCCGCGCCCGAGGACGGCCGGCGCACCTGGACCTCGCACGAGCCGGTCGCCCGCGACGTCAGCGTCGCCGCCGGGGACTTCCGGACCGCCACCCTCACCTCGCCGAACGGCGTCGAGATCACCACCGGGGTGCTGCCGGACTCGCGCACCGGCCCGGGCGAGCTCGCCGACTGGACCAGCGACGACGTGACCGCCCTCGCCGACCGGTTCGGCCCCTTCCCGTACGACACGCTCACCGTGCCGCTGCTGCCCGACGCGGGCGGCGGCATCGAGTACCCGAGCTCGATCCTGCTCGCCGGCGCCAGCCGGGTCGTGCTCGAGCACGAGGTCGCGCACATGTGGTTCTACGGCATGGTCGGCGGCTCGCAGTTCCGCGACCCGTGGCTCGACGAGGCCTTCGCGACCTACGCCGAGAGCGACGGTGACGTGCCGCAGGAGCGGCTCGACGCGACGCTGGCCGCACCGGGCGACGTCGGCGCGGCGATGGACGAGTTCTCCGACACCGGCAGCTACTTCGACGTCGTCTACGGCAAGGGCGGCGCCGCGCTGCTGGCCGCCCGGCAGGCCGCCGGCGCCGCGGAGTTCGACGCGGCGCTGCGCTGCTACGTGCAGGTCAACGCGTGGAGGATCGCCACGCCCGCCGACCTGGCGCAGGCGCTGGCCGACCTCCCGGCCGCCACCGAGGTGCTGGTGGCGGCCGGCGCCCTCGACGAGGACGACCTGCCGGACTGAGTCAGCTCAGCAGGCGCTGCAGCCGGCCGACGCCCTCGGCCAGGTCGTCGTCGCCGAGCGCGTAGGACATCCGCACGTAGCCCGGCGTGCCGAAGGCCTCCCCGGGGACGACGGCGACCTCGGCCTCCTCCAGCACGATCTCGGCGAACTCCGCGCTGCTCGACGCGGTGCGGCCGTTGATCGGCCGGCCCAGCAGGCCCTTCACCGACGGGTAGACGTAGAAGGCGCCCTGCGGCTCGGGGCAGGTGATGCCGGGGATCTCCCGCAGCATCGACACGATCGTCTTCCGGCGCCGGTCAAATGCCGTCCGCATCGCGTCCACCGCCGACAGGTCGCCGGTCAGCGCGGCCACCGCCGCCGCCTGGGACACGTTGGCGACGTTCGAGGTGGCGTGCGACTGGAGGTTGGTCGCGGCCTTGACGACGTCGGCGGGGCCGACGATCCAGCCGACCCGCCAGCCGGTCATCGCGTAGGTCTTGGCCACCCCGTTCACGACGACGCAGCGGTCGGCGAGCCCGGGGACCACGACCGGCATCGACGGCGCGGTGACCCCGCCGTAGGTCAGGTGCTCGTAGATCTCGTCGGTGAGCACCCACAGCCCGGCCTCCAGGGCCCAGCGGCCGATGGCCTCGACCTGGTCGGGCGGGTAGACCGCGCCGGTCGGGTTGGACGGCGAGACGAACAGCAGCACCTTGGTGCGCTCGGTGCGCGCGGCCTCGAGCTGCTCGACCGAGACGAGGTAGCCGCTGTCCTCGTCGGCGACCACGGGCACCGGCACGCCGCCGGCCAGCCGGATCGCCTCCGGGTAGGTGGTCCAGTAGGGCGCGGGCACGAGGACCTCGTCGCCGGGGTCGAGCATCGTGGCGAACGCCTCGTACACGGCCTGCTTGCCGCCGTTGGTCACCAGCACCTGCGCCGGCGTGACGGTCAGGCCCGAGTCGCGCGCCGTCTTCGCGACGATCGCCTCCTTGAGCGCGGGCAGGCCGCCGGCCGGCGTGTAGCGGTGCATCGCCGGCTGCCGGGCCGCGGCGATCGCCGCCTCGACGACGTAGTCCGGCGTCGGGAAGTCCGGCTCACCGGCGCCGAAGCCGATGACCGGCTTGCCCGCCGCCTTGAGCGCCTTGGCCTTCGCGTCCACCGCGAGCGTGGCGGACTCGGCGATGGACCCGATGCGCCGCGAGACGCGGCGCTCGGCGGGGGAGAGGGCGGACTCCGACGGGGAGACGGCGGTCATGGGTCCATCGTGTCAGGCGCCACGCCGCCGGGGCCCGTCAGTTCCCGGTCCTCCGCGGCACGGCCCGCGGTACCACCGCCGACGGCGCCGCCCCGGTGACCCCCGCGCGGGAGGTCCTCCGGAGCGCGGTCACGGACCGGTCCCGCGGTCCCGTACACTGGCAACCCTGGGGCGTTCGACCCCGCCACCGGCGTGCCCCGGATCCTCCCGGGACCGGCGTGCCGAGGGCGCGGCCCGACCGTCCCGGGGCAGCCCGGGGTCACCGGCCCCGGGCGCCAAGGGGTGTAGCTCAATTGGCAGAGCAGCGGTCTCCAAAACCGCAGGCTGCAGGTTCAAGTCCTGTCACCCCTGCCCGTGCCGCCGGCCCGTGCCGGCGGGCAGCACGACCCGGCACGACCGCGCACCGGCTCCCCGGACGCGGTCGCCGGCCGGCGAGCACCACACCAGACGGCCCGACAGCAGCGGCCACCAACCACGACGCGAGCGAGGCGCAGTGAGCGAGAAGCCGGGCCGCGGGGAGGACCCCCGCACCGCCTCCGACGCCGAGCTGTCCGACGAGCAGCTCGACCGCGAGGCCCCGGGCGTCGAGGACGCCGCCGAGCTGGAGGCCGCCGAGGCCGAGGTCGCCGCCGAGGCCGAGGCCGACGAGGACAAGGTCGTCAGCGCCCCGGCCCGCCGCCGCGGCGGCCGGATCACCACCGGCGACGACGAGGACGACGAGCCGGCCGCCCCGCGCACCCGGCGCCCCGCCCGCGAGAAGGCCACCGGCAGCCGTCCCGCCGGTCGCGCCGCCGAGGGCTCCGGCACCCGGTCCCGGGCCGCCGCGCAGCGGGCGCGCGCCGAGGAGGTCCGGCAGAAGCGCAACCTGCGCCGGTTCCTGCGCGAGGTCGTCGCCGAGCTCCGCAAGGTCATCTGGCCCGGGCGCCGGGAGCTGATCACCTACACGACCGTCGTCATCCTCTTCGTGGCGTTCATGGTGGCGCTCGTCGCGGGCCTCGACGTCCTCTTCGCGCAGGGCGTGCTCGCCGTCTTCGGCTGACCGCCCCCTGCGCCTGACCGCACCCGACAAGGAAGAGACCCCGTGACCGACCCCCGCGAGCCCTTCGACACCGACAGCGACGTCGAGGCCATCGACCTCGACGACCAGCGGATGGACGTCCGCGGCAGCGTCGACCTCGAGACCGGCGCGGACGAGGCCGGCTCCGCCGAGGGCTCGGTCGACACCGCCGACCAGGACACCGCCACCGGTGTCGCCGACGTGACCCCCGCGGTCGAGGGCGGCGGCCGCGACAGCCTGGTCGGCGACCCGCTGGCCGCGCCGGCCCCCGACCACGACCCGGTCGTGACCGAGGCCCTGGCCGAGGCGGAGGCCGCGGACGAGGACCCGCGCGAGACGCTCAAGCGGACCCTGCGGACCCAGTTCGGCGACTGGTACGTCATCCACTCCTACGCGGGCTACGAGAACAAGGTGAAGACCAACCTCGAGTCCCGCATCCAGTCGCTGGACATGGAGGACTACATCTTCCAGATCGAGGTGCCCACCGAGGAGGTCACCGAGATCAAGAACGGCAAGCGCACCCAGGTCAACCGGAAGAAGCTGCCCGGCTACCTGCTCGTCCGGATGGACCTCAACGACGAGTCCTGGGGCGCGGTCCGCAACACCCCCGGCGTCACCGGCTTCGTCGGTGCCACCTCGCGGCCCTCGCCGCTGTCGATCGACGAGGTCGTCAACCTGCTGGTGCCCGACGCCCCGCCGCAGGCGGCCAAGGCGGCCGAGGCGGCCTCGCCCGCGGCGGCGTCCGCGCCGACCGCCGTCGTCGACTTCGAGATCGGCGAGTCGGTGACCGTCATGGACGGCCCGTTCGCCACCCTCCCGGCGACCATCAACGAGATCAACGCCGAGCAGCAGAAGCTGCAGGTGCTGGTCTCCATCTTCGGCCGGGAGACGCCGGTCGAGCTGTCGTTCACCCAGGTCGCCAAGATCTGAGTGCGCCCGAGCACCACCCCGGCCGTTCGAGCCTGAGTCACACGAGAAGGAAGTCATGCCCCCCAGGAAGCGGTTGACCGCGGTCATCAAGCTCCAGATCAACGCCGGTGCGGCCACCCCCGCGCCGCCCGTGGGTCCGGCGCTCGGCCAGCACGGCGTCAACATCATGGAGTTCTGCAAGGCGTACAACGCCGCCACGGAGTCGCAGCGCGGCAACGTGGTCCCGGTCGAGATCTCGGTGTACGAGGACCGCTCGTTCACCTTCGTCACCAAGACCCCGCCGGCCGCCCGCATGCTGCTCAAGGCCGCGGGTGTCGAGAAGGGCTCGGGCGAGCCGCACAAGACCAAGGTCGCCACGGTCACCCGCGACCAGGTCCGCGAGATCGCGCAGACGAAGATGCCCGACCTCAACGCCAACTCGCTGGACGAGGCCGAGCGGATCATCGCCGGCACCGCCCGGTCGATGGGCATCACCGTCACCGGCTGACGGAAGCCGCCGGGAACCGGCGGCGTTGCACCACCCGGGGCCCGTCCGAGCCCCGTGCACCTGTGGGAGGGCCTGCGCCAGGCCCGCACACCACGCGATCCCCGCACCCGCGGCGGGGGAGAGGAACCACCATGGCGAAGCACGGCAAGAAGTACCTCGAGGCGGCCGCCAAGGTCGACCGCGAGACCCTGTACAGCCCGCTGCAGGCGGCGGGGCTGGCGAAGGAGACCTCGCCGACCACCTACGACGCCACCGTCGAGGTGGCCATGCGGCTGGGCGTCGACCCGCGCAAGGCCGACCAGATGGTCCGCGGCACGGTCAACCTGCCCCACGGCACCGGCAAGACCGCCCGCGTCATCGTCTTCGCGACCGGCGACAAGGCCGCCGAGGCCGAGGCCGCCGGCGCCGACGTCGTCGGCTCGGACGACCTGATCGCCCGCATCCAGGAGGGCTTCCTGGACTTCGACGCCGCGATCGCCACGCCCGACCAGATGGCCAAGGTCGGCCGGATCGCCCGCATCCTCGGCCCCCGTGGCCTGATGCCGAACCCGAAGACCGGCACCGTGACCCCCGACGTCACCAAGGCCGTCGCGGACATCAAGGGCGGGAAGATCAACTTCCGCGTCGACAAGCAGGCCAACCTGCACCTGGTGATCGGCAAGACCTCCTTCGACGAGGCCAAGCTCGTCGAGAACTACGCCGCCGCCCTCGACGAGGTGCTGCGCGCCAAGCCGGCCGCGGCCAAGGGCCGGTACCTGAAGAAGGTCACCATCTCCACCACGATGGGCCCGGGCATCCCGGTCGACCCGAACCGCACCCGCAACCTGACGGTGGACGAGCCCACCGCCTGATGGAGGACCCCCTCGCCCCCCACCGCTCGCACGCTCGCGGCGGGGCCCTGCGAGGGGGCCACCCACGGAGGTCGCCGGGCCCGGCCGCGGGTGAGGACGGCGACAGCGGCGCCCGCGCGGCACCGTGTACGCTGGTCGACGTTCCCCCCACGACCGCTGGTCGTCGCACGCCCGCGTGCGATCGAAGGTCCCGGATCCCCGGGCGGCCCGCGCAGGAGGACGGTTCGATCGCCGCGGCGCCCCGTGCCCGCGTCCCTCGCCCCGTGCGCCCTGCGCCGGGGCGTTCCTCGTCTCCGGGCCCCGATCGCCCGCTCTCGTACGACGCACGGGTGGTCACCCGTCCGACGAGAGGAGGCCCATGCCCACGCAGGCGAAGGCCGCTGTGATCGACGAGATCACCGAGCGGTTCCAGAAGTCCAGCGCGGCCGTGCTCACCGAGTACCGCGGGCTGACCGTGTCGCAGCTGACCCAGCTGCGGCGTTCCCTCGGTGCGGGCAGCAGCTACGCCGTCGTCAAGAACACCCTGACGAAGCGGGCGGCGGACTCGGTCGGCCACACCGACCTGGCCCCGCTGCTCAACGGCCCGACCGCGATCGCCTTCATCGAGGGCGACGTCGTCGAGGCCGCCAAGGCCATCCGCGACTTCGCGCGCGCCAACCCGCTGCTCGTCGTCAAGGGCGGCGTCGTCGAGGGCCGCACCGTCGGCCCCGCCGAGGTCACCGCTCTCGCCGACGTCGAGCCCCGCGAGGTGCTGCTGGCCAAGCTGGCCGGCGCGATGAAGGGCAACCTCACCAAGGCCGCCGGGCTGTTCCAGGCCCCGCTGTCCCAGGTCGCCCGCCTGGCCGCCGCGCTGCAGGAGAAGAAGCCCGCCGAGGGCGACTCCGCTGCCGCCGACACCGCTGCTGCCGACACCACCACCGACTCCGCTGACGCCGCGGACACCGCGGCCAGCACCGACTGACCCCAGAAGGAGAGATCATGGCCAAGCTGTCCACCGCGGAGCTGCTCGACGCGTTCAAGGAGATGACGCTGCTCGAGCTGTCCGACTTCGTGAAGCAGTTCGAGGAGACCTTCGAGGTCACCGCGGCTGCCCCCGTCGCCGTCGCGGCCGCCCCGGCCGCCGGTGGTGCCGGTGACGGCGGTGCCCCCGCCGCCGAGGAGCAGGACGAGTTCGACGTCATCCTCGAGGCCGCCGGCGACAAGAAGATCCAGGTCATCAAGGAGGTGCGCGGCCTGACCTCGCTCGGCCTCAAGGAGGCCAAGGACCTGGTCGACGGCGCGCCGAAGCCGGTCCTGGAGAAGGTCGCCAAGGACGCCGCCGAGAAGGCCAAGGCCGCTCTCGAGGGCGCCGGCGCCACCGTCACCATCAAGTGACGCCGTCCCCGGCCTGAGCCGGGGGCCAGCACCACCCAGCACGCCACAGGGGCCGCTCTCCTCCGGGAGGGCGGCCCCTGTCGCGTCCGCCCCCCTCGGTGGGGTGGTGTGACAGCGACCGGTGTCACGTCCGACGAGTGACCCACGTAACCTCCCCCTCCGGTCCTCGTTACCCGTGAGTACGAGGAGGCGGTGTCCCCGGCGCACGGGGACCCGCGACGGGACGCGGTCCCGGGGCTCCCGCCGCGCGCGGGCCCCGGACACGGGCGAGGAGGTCGACGGTGGGCGTCGCGGTCCAGGTCGAGGGGCTGACCAAGTCCTTCGGCAGCCAGAACATCTGGAGCGACGTCACCCTCACGCTGCCGCCGGGGGAGATCTCCGTGCTGCTGGGCCCCTCGGGCACCGGCAAGTCGGTCTTCCTCAAGTCGCTGGTCGGGCTGCTCAAGCCCGAGCGCGGCTCGATCGTCATCACCGACACCGACATCGTCCGGTGCGGCGAGGCCAGGCTGTACGAGGTCCGCAAGCTGTTCGGCGTCCTGTTCCAGGACGGCGCGCTGTTCGGCTCGATGGACCTCTTCGACAACATCGCCTTCCCGCTGCGGGAGCACACGAGGAAGAGCGAGTCCGAGGTCCGCCGCATCGTCCTCGAGAAGATGGACATGGTCGGCCTGCAGGGCGCCGAGGGGAAGCTGCCCGGCGAGATCTCCGGCGGCATGCGCAAGCGCGCCGGCCTCGCCCGCGCGCTGGTGCTCGACCCCGAGATCATCCTGTTCGACGAGCCGGACTCGGGCCTGGACCCGGTCCGCGTCGCCTACCTCAACCAGCTGATCGTCGACCTCAACGCGCAGATCGACGCCACCTTCCTCATCGTCACGCACGACATCGGCACCGCCCGCACCGTGCCCGACAACCTCGGCCTGCTCTACCGCAAGCACCTGGCGATGTTCGGCCCGCGCGAGCAGCTGCTCACCTCGCAGGAGCCGGTGGTCCAGCAGTTCCTCAACGGCCGCCGCGAGGGCCCGATCGGCATGAGCGAGGAGAAGGACGTCGCGCAGGTCGAGGCCGAGATGGCCGCCCTGCAGGCCCGCGGCGGCGACCGGCACAACGGCGTCGGGCCCAAGGGCGCCGTCGGCGGCGACGCCGTCCCGCCGCAGCTGGACCCCTCCCCGGGCCTGCCCGAGCGGCGCGCCCAGCGCCGCCGCCAGGAGCGCGTGGCCCGCATGCTGCACCAGTTCGACCCGGCCACCGCCACGGCAATCCGCGCCTCCCTGCCCGAGGACCTGCTCGCCCAGGTCGACGCCGGCGTGTTCGCGCCGACGACGGACGCCACCGGGCGGCACCGGGACACCTCGCAGGTCGTCGGCGCGACGGCGGCCGGCGGCGCCCTGCCCGGCCCGCGGGACGGCCGGTGACGGCCACCGGGAAGCCGCGGGCGCCGGGCCTGCTCGACGGGAAGCTCTCCCCGGTCCGGCCGCTGCGGGCCAGCGGCACGCTGTTCGCCTTCGCGCTCGACACCTTCCGCGCGCTGCCCAGGCGGCCCTTCCAGCTGCGCGAGTTCGTCCAGCAGACCTGGTTCGTCGCCAGCGTGACCATCCTGCCGACGGCGCTGGTGGCGATCCCCTTCGGCGCGGTCATCGCGCTGCAGCTGGGCTCGCTGACCCGCCAGCTCGGCGCCCAGTCGTTCACCGGCTCGGCCTCGGTGCTGGCCGTGCTGCGCGAGGCCAGCCCGATCGTCACCGCGCTGCTCATCGCCGGCGCCGGGGGCTCGGCCATCTGCGCCGACCTCGGCGCCCGCAAGATCCGCGAGGAGATCGACGCCATGGAGGTGCTCGGGATCAACCCGGTCCAGCGCCTCGTGGTCCCGCGCGTGCTGGCCGCGATGGTCGTCGCCACCCTGCTCAACGGCCTGGTCAGCGTCGTCGGCGTGGCCGGCGGCTACTTCTTCAACGTCGTCCTGCAGGGCGGCACCCCGGGCGCCTACCTGGCGTCGTTCGGCGCGCTCGCGCAGGTCGAGGACTTCTGGTCCGGGGAGATCAAGGCCCTCGTGTTCGGGCTGATCGCCGGGATCGTCGCCTCCTACAAGGGCCTGCGCGCCGGCGGCGGGCCCAAGGGCGTCGGCGACGCGGTGAACCAGTCGGTGGTCATCACCTTCCTGCTGCTGTTCGCCGTGAACTTCGTGATGACGGCGATCTACTTCCAGCTCGTCCCGCCGAAGGGGCAGTGACCCGATGGCGCTGCTCTCCCCGGTCGACCGGGTCCGCGTCGGCGCGCGCCGGCTGGTCCGCCGCGTCTACGGCCGCCCGATGGACACCCTCGAGGACCTCGGCGACCAGCTGTCCTTCTACGGCCGCGCGCTGGGCTGGACGCCGCGCACGCTGCGCCGCTACAAGCGGGAGACGTTCCGGCTGCTGGCCGAGGTCACCTTCGGCACCGGCGCGCTGGCGGTCATCGGCGGCACGGTCGGCGTGATCGCGTTCCTGTCGTTCTTCACCGGCACCGAGGTCGGCCTGCAGGGCTACGCGGCGCTGGACCAGCTCGGCACCTCGGCGTTCACCGGCTTCCTCTCGGCGTACTTCAACACCCGGGAGATCGCCCCGCTGGTCGCCGGCCTGGCGCTGTCGGCCACCGTCGGCTGCGGCTTCACCGCCCAGATCGGCGCCATGCGGATCAACGAGGAGATCGACGCCCTCGAGGTCATGGGCGTGCCCTCGCTGCCGTTCCTGGTGACCACCCGCATCGTCGCCGGGTTCGTCGCGGTCGTCCCGCTCTACGTCATCGGCCTGCTGAGCAGCTACTTCGCCACCCGGACCATCACCACCGAGGCGTACGCGCAGTCGGCCGGCACCTACGACCACTACTTCAACCTCTTCCTGCCACCGCAGGACGTGCTGTGGTCGTTCGTCAAGGTGCTCGTCTTCGCCGTCGTGATCATCCTGAGCCACTGCTACTACGGCTACCGGGCCAGCGGCGGCCCGGCCGGGGTCGGCCTCGCCGTGGGCCGGGCGGTGCGCTTCTCGATCGTGGCGGTCATGGTCATCGACCTGTTCCTGTCGCTGGCCATCTGGGGTTCGACGACGACCGTCCGGATCGCGGGGTGAGCGGGCGATGAGCGGGGGCAGGGGCGCGGTGGTGCGCCGTCGGCTGCAGGGCGTGGCGTTCCTCGTCGTCCTGGTGATGCTGCTGGCGCTGACCGTGGCGCTCTACACCAAGGCGTTCACCGACACCGCGCGGGTGGTGCTGCACGCCGACACCGCGGGCAACCAGCTGCAGGAGGCCTCCGACGTCAGGGTGCGCGGGGTGATCGTCGGCGAGGTGCGCTCGGTCGACGCCGGGGCCGACGGCGCGACGATCGAGCTGGCCATCCGGCCCGAGTACCTGGACCGGATCCCCGCCGACGTCACCGCCCGGCTGCTGCCCAAGACGCTGTTCGGCGAGCGCTACGTGTCGCTGGTGGTGCCCGAGCAGCCCTCGGGGGAGCGGCTGGCCGACGGCGACGAGATCGGCCAGGACCGCACCGAGAACGCCGTCGAGCTGCAGCGGGTCATCGACGACCTGCTGCCGCTGCTGCGGGCGGTGCAGCCGCAGGACCTCAGCTACACCCTCGGCGCGGTGGCCTCGGCGCTGCGCGGCCGCGGCGACCGGCTGGGGGAGAACCTCGCCGCGATCGGCAGCTACGTCGGCGAGCTCAACACCGTGCTGCCCGAGCTGCAGGCCGACATCAGCGGCCTGGCCGACGTCGCCGACACCTACACCTCGGCCGCCGACGACCTGCTCGCGGTGCTCGACGACCTGGCGGTGACCTCGCGGACGCTGGTCGACCAGTCCGAGCAGCTGCGGCGCACGTTCACCGTCGTGGGCGCCTCGTCGGCGACCGCGGCCGGCTTCCTGGAGACCAACGAGCAGAGCCTCATCTCGCTGGCCGCCACCTCGCGGCCGGTGCTCGGCCTGTTCGCCGAGTACTCGCCCGAGTACCCGTGCCTGCTCGACGGCCTGGCCCGCTTCAAGCCGATGATCACCGAGGCCTTCGGCGGCGACGGCGACCCCGCGCTGAACCTGGACATCACCGTGACGCTGCCGCCGCGCAACCCGTACCAGCCCGGCGACCAGCCGGCCTACCTCGACCGGTCCGGGCCCGACTGCCAGGGCCTGGACGACATCGACGCGATCATCGCGGCCGCCGACCGGGGCGAGTACTACTGCCCGGTGCCGCCGGTGGACGGCGTCGACTCGGTGGACAACCCGTACAGCGGCAACCCCAACTGCCTGGGCGGCCGCGGACCCGAGGACGTCCCCGCCGGCGCCGGCGAGCCCGACGGCAACGTGACCACCGACCTGTCCGCCTTCGGGAACTCGGTGCCGGGGCAGCTGGCCGGGTCGACGGCGGAGCTGGACTTCGTGCGCAGCATCCTCGGCTACCAGACCGGCGTGGACCCCGGCGAGGTCTCCGACCTGGCCGCCTCCACGATGGCGCCGCTGCTGCGCGGGACCCAGGTGGCGCTGCGATGAGGGGGCTCGCCGCGCCGCTGACCAAGCTGGCCGTCTTCGCGCTGGTCACCGTGCTCGCCAGCTACGTCCTGGTCAGCACCATCACCAACGCCGGCTACGGCGAGCCGCTGGAGTACCGGGCGCAGTTCGCCGACGTCGCCGGCCTGGTGGAGGGCGACGAGGTGCGCATCGCCGGTGTCCGGGTGGGCCAGGTGACCGCCATCGGCCTGTCCGACCAGGCCGAGCGGCCGGTGGCCGAGGTGTCCATCGCGGTCGACGCCGACGTCCCGCTGCCCACCTCGGTGCTGGCGACCATCCGCTACCGCAACCTCGTCGGCCAGCGGTACGTCGCGCTGACCGAGGGAGAGGGGTCGGCCGGGCGCACCCTCGAGGAGGGCGACACCATCCCGCTGGCCCAGACGACGCCGGCGCTGGACCTCACCACGCTGTTCGGCGGGTTCCGGCCGCTGTTCCAGGCCCTGTCGCCGCAGGACGTCAACCGGCTGTCCTTCGAGATCATCCAGGTGTTCCAGGGCGAGGGCGGCACCGTGGAGAGCCTGCTCGGCCACGTCGGCTCGCTGACGTCGTCCCTGGCGGACAAGGACGCCGTCATCGGCAGCGTCATCGACAACCTGACCTCGGTGATGGGCACCGTCGCCGCCCGGGACGAGCAGCTGTCGTCGCTGGTCGTCTCGCTGCAGCAGTTCGTCTCCGGGCTGAGCGAGGACCGCGACGCGATCTTCGACTCGCTGCAGACCATCGACGGTCTGGCGGTCAGCACCGCCGGGCTGCTCGAGGACGCCCGCGCGCCGCTGGCCGCGGACATCGAGGGCCTCGGCGACCTGGCCGGCAACCTCGCCGACACCGGCGACGTCCTGGAGGACTTCCTGCAGCTCGCCCCGACCAAGATCGACCTGATCACGCGGACCGCCGTCAACGGCAGCTGGTTCAACTTCTACATGTGCGGGGCGTCCGGGACGGTCACCCTGCCCGGCGCGAGCGAGCCGAGCACCATCCCCGCGGGTGGGCTGTCCTCCGGCGCGAGGGGGTGCTGATGGCCCGCCGTCCGGCGACGCCGTTCCGCGACCGGAACCCGGTCGTCATCGGGGCGGTCAGCCTCTCGCTGATCGCGCTGCTGGTGCTGCTCGCCTTCAACGCCCAGTCGCTGCCGCTCATCGGCGGCGGCACCGTCTACCGCGCCCAGTTCTCCGAGGCCGCGGGCCTCCGGCCCGACGACCCGGTGCGCGTCGCCGGCGTCAAGGTCGGCCAGGTCGAGAGCCTGGCGCTGGAGGACGGCGCGGTCACCGTCGAGTTCCGCGTCCGCGACGCGTTCGTCGGCGACCGGTCCGAGGCGGCCATCAGGATCGAGACGGTGCTGGGGGCGAAGTACCTGGCACTGGTCCCGCGCGGCGCGACGCCGCTGGACCCCGAGCAGCGCATCCCGCTGCAGCGCACCGCCTCCCCCTACGACGTCGTCGAGGCCTTCGCGGACCTGTCCACCACCGTCGACGACATCGACACCGCCCAGCTGGCGAGCTCCTTCCAGGTGCTGTCGGAGACCTTCGCCGACACCCCCGACGAGGTGCGGACCTCGCTGGACGGGCTGGCCCGGCTGTCGGACACCATCGCCTCGCGGGACGCCCAGCTGCGCGAGCTGCTGTCGGCCACCCGGGACGTGACCCAGGTCCTGGCCGACCGCAACGGCGAGTTCACCCAGCTGATCCTGGACTCCAACACGCTGCTCACCGAGGTGCAGGAGCGCCGGGCGCTCATCGACTCGATCCTCACCAACACCCAGACGCTGGCCCAGCAGCTGACCGGGCTGGTCGCGGACAACCGCGAGGCCCTCACCCCGGCGCTGCAGCAGCTGGCGGCCGTCACCGACATCCTGTCGCGCAACCGGCAGGCCCTCGGGGAGACCGTCGCCAACCTGGCGCCCTTCGTCCGGGTCTTCACCAACACCCTGGGCAACGGCCGCTGGTTCGACAGCTTCGTCGAGAACCTGCTGCCCGGCGCCGTCGGGTCGGTGCTCTGCGGGGGCGCCGCCCAGGTGCCCGGGGGTCTCGTCTCCTGCGAGGAGGGCCAGTGACGGGGTCCCTGCAGCGCGGCGTGGCGCTGGCCGCCGCGCTCGTGCTGGTCGGCGCGGTCGGCTGGACGGTCCTGCGGCCGGCCGGCCAGATCCGGGTCACCGCGTACTTCGGCCAGGCCGTGGGCGTGTACCCCGGCGGTGACGTGCGGGTCCTCGGCATCGACGTCGGCGAGATCACCGACGTCGTCCCGATGGGCGACCGGGTGCGCGTCGACATGCTCGTCGACGACGAGTACGACATCCCGGCCGACGCCGACGCCGTCATCCTCGCGCCGTCGCTGGTCAGCGACCGGTACGTGCAGTTCTCCCCGGTCTACGACGGGGGCCCGACGATGGAGGACGGCGCCGAGCTCGACCTGTCGCGCACCGCCACCCCGGTCGAGCTGGACGCGGTCTACGGCGCGCTCGACGAGCTCTCCGCCGCCCTCGGCCCGACCGGCGCCAACGCCGACGGCGCCCTGCAGGACCTGCTGGCCACCGGCGCGGACAACCTCGAGGGCAACGGCGACGCGCTCAACCGGACGCTGACCGGGTTCTCCACCGCGGTGCAGACGCTGTCGGAGAACCGCGACGACCTGTTCGGCTCGGTGGAGAACCTGCAGGCGTTCACCTCGGCGCTGGCCACGATCGACACCCAGGTCGGCCAGTTCAACGACAACATGGCCGCGGTCGCCGCCCAGCTCGAGGGCGAGCGGGAGGACCTCGCCGCCGCGGTGCAGCTGCTGTCCCAGGCGCTGGGGGAGATCGCCACGTTCGTGCAGACCAACACCGCGCTGCTGACGACGAACGTCGACCGGCTGGCCGACGTCACCCTCACCCTGGTCCAGCAGCGGCAGGCGCTGGCCGAGGTGCTCGACGTCGCCCCCGCGGCGCTGGGCAACGTCGCGCACGCCTACAACCCCGACTACGGCACGCTCGACACCCGCGACAACTCGTTGGGGGCGGCCAACCCGGAGGTCACCGTCTGCCAGCTGCTGGCCCAGGCCGGCCGGCTCCAGATCACCGGCGTGAGCCTCACCGACCTGAGCGCGTTCCTCCAGCTGCCGCCGACCGAGCAGATCTGCCTGCGGCTGCTCTCGGGCGACCCCGGCAACGACGGGCAGCTCGACGACCTCAACGGCAACGGCGTGCCCGACCTGCAGGAGCTGCTCGGCACGCTGTTCGGTCGCAGCGCCGCCCCGCAGGCCGGCGGCACCCCGCTGGTCGGCCTGCCGCTGGTGCCGGGGGCGCAGCCGTGACCGGGCTCGGCCGGCGGGCCGCCGCGCTGGGCGCCGGGGTGCTGCTGCTGTCCGGGTGCGGCTTCCGCGGCGCCTACTCCCTCGACCTGCCCGGCGGCGCCGACGTCGGCGACGACCCCTACACGGTGCAGATCCAGTTCCTCGACGTCCTGGACCTCGTCCCGCAGGCCGGCGTCCGCGTCGCCGACGTCCCGGTCGGCCGGGTGGAGGACGTGTCGCTGGGGGAGGACTGGACCGCCCTGGTCACCGTCGAGATCAACGGCGACGTCGACCTGCCGGCCAACGCGGTCGCGATGATCCAGCAGTCCTCGCTGCTGGGGGAGAAGTACGTAGAGCTGGCCGCCCCGGGCACCGAGACGCCCACCGGCGAGCTCACCGACGGCGCACTCATCGGCCTGGACCGCACCAACCGCAACGTCGAGGTCGAGGAGCTCCTCGGCGCGCTGTCGCTGGTGCTCAACGGCGGCGGGCTGGCGCAGCTGCAGACGATCAGCCGGGAGCTGGGCGACGCCCTCGAGGGCCGCGAGGACGCCGTCCGCGCCACCCTCACCCAGCTCGACACGTTCATCGCCGGCCTCGACCAGCAGCGCGACGAGATCGGCCGGGCGCTGGACAGCGTGAACGCGCTGGCCGAGTCCCTCGCCGCCCGCACGGAGACCATCGAGACGGCGCTGGACACCATCGGACCGGGCCTCGACGTCGTCACCGAGCAGCGTGACCTGCTCGTCTCGATGCTCGACAGCCTGTCCCGGCTCGGCGACGTCGGCACGCGGGTCATCGACCAGGCAGGCGCGGACACCGTGGCCGACCTGCAGCTGCTGCAGCCGATCCTCACCCAGCTGGCCGCCGCGGGTCCCGACCTCGCCGAGTCGCTGGACCTGCTGCTCACCTACCCGTTCCCGGCCAGCTCGCTGTCGGCGCTGCAGTACCGGCCCGACGCGCGGACCGGCGGCTACGGGCTGTTCACCAACATGACCGCCAGCCTGAACCTCGACCTGCGCGAGCTGCTCTGCCGCTACGTCGTCGACCCGGTCACCGGCGGCCTGGAGACCCTCGACCCGCAGGACCTGGCCGGCGACACCTGCGGCAGCGCCGGCACCCCGCCGGCCAACTCCGGCGGCACCGGCACCGGCACCGGCTCGTCCTCGCCGGCGCAGTCGCTCGCCCCGGGACTGGGCGGGCTGGCCGGCACCGTCCTCGGCGGCGGCGGCGCGCCGGCCGGCCCGCCCGGCCTGCCGGGCATCCCGACGGGAGGCACGCCGTGATCACCCGCAAGGTCAAGCTGCAGCTGCTGGCGTTCACCGCGGTCGCGCTGCTGGGCATCTCCTACGTCGGCTTCAACTACGTCGGCCTCGACCGGGTGCTGCTCGGCAGCGGCTACGACGTCGCCGCCGACTTCGCCGACTCCGGCGGGATCTTCGTCAACGCCGAGGTCACCTACCGCGGCGTCGCCGTCGGGCGGGTCAGCGACATGCAGCTCACCGACGACGGCGTCCGGGTCACGCTGACCATCGACCCCGACGCCGACCCGATCCCGGCCGACACCGACGCCGTCGTGGCCACCCGCAGCGCGGTCGGCGAGCAGTACGTCGACCTGCGCCCGGCCACCGCCGACGGGCCGTACCTGGCCGACGGCGCGGTCATCCCGCAGTCGCGCACGGCCATCCCGATCCCGGTCGAGCAGCTGCTGCTCAACGTGGACCAGCTGGTCACCTCGATCGACCCGGAGGACCTGCGGGTCGTCGTCGACGAGCTCGGCCGCGCCTTCGCCGGAGCCGGCGACGACCTGGCCCGGCTCATCGACAACGGCGACCTGCTGCTGGCCCGCGCCGAGGAGTCGCTGCCGCAGACGCTGCAGCTAATCACCGACGGGCAGACCGTGCTGCGGACGCAGGCCGGGAGCCGCTCGGCGATCGAGCAGTGGGCCGCCGACCTGCGCGCGGTCAGCGACACGCTGGTCGACATCGACCCCGACCTGCGCGGCCTGGTCGTCAACGCACCCGACGCCG
Organism: Geodermatophilus sp. SYSU D01036; assembly: GCF_054050435.1. Classification (NCBI taxonomy): domain Bacteria; kingdom Bacillati; phylum Actinomycetota; class Actinomycetes; order Geodermatophilales; family Geodermatophilaceae; genus Geodermatophilus; species Geodermatophilus sp. SYSU D01036. Next base: position 90,315 of record NZ_JBJGZJ010000016.1, read on the forward strand.
GGGCGGCGCTGCAGGACCTGGTGGACGACGCAGGGCCGGGGCTGGGCTCCCTGGTGCGCCACCTCGACGTCCTCAACGGCGTCACCATCCCGCGCCTCGACGGCGTCGAGCAGATGCTGGTCACCTACCCCGACGCCGTCAGCGGCGGGTTCAGCGTCGTCCGCGACGACGGCGGCACGATGCGCGCGCACTTCGGCCTCGTGCTCAACAGCGACGACCCGCGCGCCTGCACCAGCGGCTACGTCCCCACCGGTCAGCTGTCCGGCCCCGCGTCGGTCGCCGGGCTGGACGTCGACTCCGTCCGCTGCGACGTCGTGAACGGCGCCGACCCGACCCCGGGCGACGGCGTCGACGAGTCGGGCTCGAACATCCGCGGCGAGCAGAACATCGGCCGCGACGGCGGCGTCGGTTCGCCCGGCCCGCAGGGCCAGGCCGGCGTCGGCGCGCCGGTGGCGTCGGTGGTCGATGACGTCCTCGGCGACCTGCTCGGTGCCCGCCCCTTCGCACGGACGGCGGGCTGAGTACGTCATGCTCATCACCCAGAGCACTCGACACGGCACAGGCCGAGAGGAGGACGCGGTGACGCGCGCCGGGCAGGACACCGGGACGACCCCCGACGAGGGCACCGCGGCCGCCCCCCCCGCGGGGGCCGCGCGGGCCGGCCGGCGCGGCCGGCGGCGGGCCCGCCACGCCACCCCCGCGGGGTCCCCCGCGGAGTCGCCGGACGACGGCGACGCCGCCGGCGACACCCCGCCGCGCGCCCGCCGCCGGCTGTCGGTCCCGCTCGTGCCGGTCCTCGCGGTGCTGCTCGTGCTGCTGCTCGCCGCGGCCGGGTGGCTGTGGCTGACCCGCGAGGACGGGTCGCCGGTGCGCACCGACAGCTACGTGCAGGTGCTGCAGGCGGCCCGCTCGGGGATCGTCGACCTGACCTCCTTCGACGCGGTGACCATCGACGACGACATCGAGCAGGTCCGCCGCGTGGCCACCGGCGACCTGCGCGACGAGTCCCTGGCCCAGCTGCAGGACCGGCGGCAGGAGCTGGTCGACGCCCAGGCGGTCGTGCAGACCGAGGTCGTCGGCGCGGGCGTGGTCAGCGCCGACGAGGACTCCGGCACCGTGCTGCTGGTCATCCAGTCGACCCAGCGGAGCACGGCCGGCCCGCAGGCCCAGGTGCTGCGCTACCGCATCCAGGTGGAGCTCGTGCGCGAGGACGGCCGCTGGCTGCTGTCCGGGATCTCGGGGAGGTGACCGGCGTGAGCGAGACCCCGGGGGAGCGCCCCCGCCCCACGCCGCGCCCGCGCGCGGACCGCCCCCGCCCGTCCCCGCGCCCCAGGGTGGCCGGCAGCCGCCGGGACCGGGAGGAACCCCGCGCCCAGGCGGCACCGGAGGCCCCCATCGCGGAGGCCCCCGTCACCGAGGTCCCCGTCGCCGAGGTCCCCGTCACCGAGGCCCCTGCGGCGGTGACGCCGGCGGAGGGGGCGCTCACCGCGGCGACCGCCGGCCGGCGCCGGGCCCGTTCCGGCCCGGTGGGCGGCGACGCCGCGGCCGTCTCGCCGGCCAGGACCCCGGCTCCCGCTCCGGACGGGACCGGCGGCACCGGGACCGCCGACGAGGACGCGCCCGCCCGGCACGGAGCCCGCCGTGCCCGCGCCGGGCGCCCTGCCCGGACCGTCGCGGGGCCGTCGCCGCGACGTCGTCGCCGGCTGCCGGTGGTGGCGGCCCTCGCGCTGCTGTGCGTGCTCGCCGCCGGACTGGTCGGCTTCCTCGCCTGGCAGCGGCTGGACCCCGCGTCCGTCTCGCCGTCGGTGTTCGCCGCGGCGCGCGAGGACGTGGAGGCCCTCTACGCGTACGACTACCGGGACTCCGAGGGCAGCGTGCAGCGCAAGCTCGACGTCCTGACCGGCGACCTGCGCGACCAGTACGAGCAGGACCTGTCCCAGGGCGGGATCGTCGACACCTACGAGCAGGTGTCGGCCACCACCCGGTACGAGGTGCTCGACGTCGGCCTGCAGCAGGTCTCCGACGACCAGGACAGCGCGACCGTCGTCGTGTTCGGCCAGTACGTCGTCGAGTCGGTCAACAGCGGGACCCAGCCCGCCCCCGAGGGCTCCGAGTGCACGGTCACCCCGGAGGGCGCGCAGTCGTGCACCCAGACCGTCCAGGTGCAGCTCGCGCGGGTCGACGGCGACTGGAAGATCAGCGACCTCTCCCTGCTCACGACCAGCTGATCCGGGGGCCGCGGGCCGGGCCGGCCCGCGTTCCCCGCGGCGTGGCGGAGACAGCGGGGCCCCCGGGCTGGCATCATGGCCGCGCGGAACGCCGCCCGGTCTGCCGGACGCCGTCCTTCCCGGGAGTGGGGTCAGCGTCACCCCACCCCCGACGTGGACAGCGTGCGCGAGCAGGGGTAGGGTTCTCTGTTGCGCTGCCCCCTGACTGCCTGCCCGCCGAGACGGGTCACCTGGGCTGCCCGGGATCCCCTCCCGGCACCTGGGCGACACCCGTTCCCCGAGCGGGCCGGACGCCGCGGACAGCCCCGCCATCACCGACGACGACCCAGGACGAACCCGCACCCACCGCCCGCACGTCGTGAGGTCCTTGGAAGGACGCATCTTGGCAGGCTCTCGCCCCACCAGCATCTCCCCCAGCACGACCGAGTCCGGCGGCTTCGGCCAGCAGAACCAGACTCCCCAGGCCGGCCCCCGCACCGGAGAGGCCGACCAGCAGAAGATCCCCGGCGCTCCGCTCCGGGTCTCGTTCGCGAAGATCTCCGAGCCCCTCGAGGTGCCGGATCTGCTCGCCCTGCAGACCGCGTCCTTCGACTGGCTGGTCGGCAGCCCCGAGTGGCGCGCCACCCTCTCGCCCGAGGAGCAGGCGACCGCCGTCGGCGGCCTGGCCGAGATCCTCGAGGAGATCTCCCCGATCGAGGACTTCAGCGGCTCGATGTCGCTGTCCTTCTCCAACCCGCGCTTCGAGGACGTCAAGGCGTCCCTCGAGGAGTGCAAGGACAAGGACATGACCTACGCGGCGCCGCTGTTCGTCACCGCCGAGTTCATGAACAACACCACCGGCGAGATCAAGAGCCAGACGGTGTTCATGGGCGACTTCCCGATCATGACGAACAAGGGCACGTTCGTCATCAACGGGACCGAGCGCGTGGTCGTCTCGCAGCTCGTGCGCAGCCCCGGCGTCTACTTCGACAAGACCCTGGACAAGACCTCCGACAAGGACGTCTTCAGCGCCAAGGTGATCCCCAGCCGTGGTGCGTGGCTGGAGTTCGACGTCGACAAGCGCGACACCGTGGGCGTCCGCATCGACCGCAAGCGCCGCCAGCCGGTCACGGTGCTGCTCAAGGCGCTGGGCTGGACCGAGGACCGCATCCGCGAGCACTTCCAGTGGTCGCCGACCGTCCTCGCCACCCTGGAGAAGGACCACATCGCCGGGCAGGACGAGGCGCTGCTCGACATCTACCGCAAGCTGCGGCCGGGCGAGCCGCCGACGCGGGAGAGCGCCCAGGCGCTGCTGGAGAACCTCTTCTTCAACCCGAAGCGCTACGACCTGGCGAAGGTCGGCCGCTACAAGGTGAACAAGAAGCTCGGCGTCGAGGTCCCGCAGGGCACCCTGACGCTGACCGAGGACGACATCGTCGCCACCATCGAGTACGTCGTGCGGCTGCACGCCGGCGAGCCCGACCACGGCGTCGACGACATCGACCACTTCGGCAACCGCCGCCTGCGCACCGTCGGCGAGCTGATCCAGAACCAGATCCGGGTCGGCCTCTCCCGCATGGAGCGCGTCGTCCGCGAGCGGATGACCACCCAGGACGTCGAGGCGATCACGCCGCAGACCCTGATCAACATCCGGCCGGTCGTCGCCTCCATCAAGGAGTTCTTCGGCACCAGCCAGCTGTCGCAGTTCATGGACCAGACCAACCCGCTCGCGGGCCTGACCCACAAGCGCCGCCTGTCGGCGCTGGGCCCGGGTGGTCTGTCCCGTGAGCGGGCCGGCATGGAGGTCCGCGACGTGCACCCGAGCCACTACGGCCGGATGTGCCCGATCGAGACCCCGGAAGGCCCGAACATCGGCCTGATCGGCTCGCTGTCGGCCTACGGCCGGGTCAACGCCTTCGGCTTCATCGAGACCCCCTACCGGCGGGTCGAGAACGGCGTCGTCACCGACCACATCGACTACCTGACCGCCGACGAGGAGGACCGCTTCGTCGTCGCCCAGGCCAACTCGCCGCTGGACGCCCAGGGCCGGTTCGCCGAGGAGCGCGTCCTGGTCCGCACCAAGGGCGGCGAGGTCGACTACCTGTCGCCCGAGCAGGTCGACTACATGGACGTCTCGCCGCGGCAGATGACCTCGGTCGCGACGGCGATGATCCCGTTCCTCGAGCACGACGACGCCAACCGCGCGCTCATGGGCGCGAACATGCAGCGTCAGGCCGTCCCGCTGCTGCGCAGCGAGGCGCCGCTGGTCGGCACCGGCATGGAGCTGCGGGCCGCCGTCGACGCCGGCGACGTCGTCGTGGCGGAGAAGGCCGGTGTCGTCGAGGACTCGACCGCCGACTACGTCACCGTCATGGCCGACGACGGCACCCGGCAGACCTACCGGCTGCTGAAGTTCCGCCGCTCGAACCAGGGCACCTCGATCAACCAGACCCCCGTCGTCGACGAGGGCCAGCGGGTCGAGGTCGGCCAGGTCATCGCCGACGGGCCGTGCACCGACCAGGGCGAGATGGCGCTGGGCAAGAACCTGCTCGTCGCCTTCATGCCGTGGGAGGGCCACAACTACGAGGACGCGATCATCCTGTCGCAGCGCCTCGTGCAGGACGACGTCCTGTCCTCGATCCACATCGAGGAGTTCGAGGTCGACGCCCGCGACACCAAGCTCGGTGCCGAGGAGATCACCCGGGACATCCCGAACGTCTCCGAGGAGGTCCTCGCCGACCTCGACGAGCGCGGCATCATCCGCATCGGTGCCGAGGTCGTCCCCGGCGACATCCTCGTCGGCAAGGTCACGCCCAAGGGCGAGACCGAGCTGACCCCCGAGGAGCGGCTGCTGCGGGCGATCTTCGGTGAGAAGGCCCGCGAGGTCCGCGACACGTCGCTGAAGGTCAAGCACGGCGAGTCCGGCAAGGTCATCGGCGTCCGCGTGTTCTCCCGCGAGGACGGCGACGAGCTGCCCGCCGGCGTCAACGAGCTGATCCGGGTCTACGTCGCCCAGATGCGCAAGATCTCCGACGGCGACAAGCTCGCCGGGCGCCACGGCAACAAGGGCGTCATCGCGAAGATCCTGCCGCAGGAGGACATGCCGTTCCTCGAGGACGGCACCCCGGTGGACATCGTCCTCAACCCGCTCGGTGTCCCGGGCCGGATGAACGTCGGCCAGGTCCTGGAGACCCACCTCGGGTGGATCGCCAAGTCCGGCTGGCAGGTCGAGGGCACGCCGGAGTGGGCGGCCAACCTGCCCGAGCAGGCGCGCCAGGCGGAGCCGGGGACCCGGACCGCGACGCCGGTGTTCGACGGCGCCCGCGAGGAGGAGATCATCGGCCTGCTCGGCTCGACGATCCCCAACCGCGACGGCAACCGGATGGTGCAGGAGACCGGCAAGGCGCGGCTGTTCGACGGCCGCTCCGGCGAGCCGTTCCCCGAGGCGATCTCGGTGGGCTACGTCTACATCCTGAAGCTGCTGCACCTGGTCGACGACAAGATCCACGCCCGGTCGACCGGCCCCTACTCGATGATCACGCAGCAGCCGCTGGGTGGTAAGGCGCAGTTCGGTGGCCAGCGCTTCGGTGAGATGGAGTGCTGGGCGATGCAGGCCTACGGCGCGGCCTACGCGCTGCAGGAGCTGCTGACCATCAAGTCCGACGACATCCTGGGCCGCGTCAAGGTCTACGAGGCCATCGTCAAGGGCGAGAACATCCCCGAGCCGGGCATCCCCGAGTCGTTCAAGGTGTTGCTCAAGGAGCTGCAGTCGCTCTGCCTCAACGTCGAGGTCCTCTCCGGCGACGGGCAGGCGATCGAGCTGCGCGACACCGACGACGAGGTGTTCCGGGCCGCGGAGGAGCTGGGCATCGACCTGTCCCGCCGCGAGCCCTCCAGCGTCGAGGACGTGTGATCGGCGGCCGGCCGGCCCTCTGCGTGACGGGCCGGCCGGCGTCCCCAGCCAACGACTAGAAGTGCAGTAACGAGCCCCGGGAAAGGGGTCCACTCAGTGCTCGACGTCAACTTCTTCGACGAGCTCCGCATCGGTCTGGCCACCGGCGACGACATCCGCCAGTGGTCGCACGGTGAGGTGAAGAAGCCCGAGACCATCAACTACCGGACGCTGCGCCCGGAGAAGGACGGTCTCTTCTGCGAGAAGATCTTCGGTCCCACGCGGGACTGGGAGTGCTACTGCGGCAAGTACAAGCGCGTCCGCTTCAAGGGCATCATCTGTGAGCGCTGCGGCGTCGAGGTGACCCGGGCCAAGGTCCGCCGCGAGCGGATGGGCCACATCGAGCTGGCCGCGCCGGTCACCCACATCTGGTTCTTCAAGGGCGTCCCCTCGCGCCTGGGCTACCTGCTCGACCTGGCGCCCAAGGACCTCGAGAAGATCATCTACTTCGCCGCCTACCTGATCACCTCGGTCGACGACGAGGCGCGCCACCGCGACCTCCCGACCATCGAGGCCGAGATCAGCGCGGAGAAGCACAACCTCGAGAGCCGGCGCGACGCCGACGTCGAGGCCCGCCAGCAGAAGCTCGAGGCCGACCTGGCCGAGCTCGAGGCGGAGGGCGCCAAGTCCGACGTCCGCCGCAAGGTGCGCGAGGGCGGCGAGCGCGAGATGCGCCAGCTGCGCGACCGCGCCCAGCGGGAGATCGACCGCCTCGAGGAGGTGCTCGACACCTTCCGCAAGCTCGAGGTCAAGCAGCTCATCGCCGACGAGGGCCTGTACCGGGAGCTGCGCGACCGGTTCGGCGAGTACTTCGAGGGCGGCATGGGTGCCGCGGCCCTGCAGAAGCTGCTGGCCGACTTCGACCTCGACGCCGAGGCCGCCTCGCTGCGCGAGACCATCCGCAACGGCAAGGGCCAGCGCAAGCTGCGGGCCCTCAAGCGGCTCAAGGTCGTCGCGGCGTTCCAGCAGACCCGCAACTCGCCCATGGGCATGGTGCTGGACTGCGTCCCGGTCATCCCGCCGGACCTGCGCCCGATGGTGCAGCTCGACGGTGGCCGCTTCGCCACCAGCGACATGAACGACCTGTACCGCCGGGTCATCAACCGGAACAACCGGCTCAAGCGGCTGCTCGACCTCGGCGCGCCCGAGATCATCGTTAACAACGAGAAGCGGATGCTCCAGGAGTCCGTGGACGCGCTGTTCGACAACGGCCGCCGCGGCCGTCCGGTCACCGGCCCGGGCAACCGCCCGCTCAAGTCGCTGTCCGACCTGCTCAAGGGCAAGCAGGGCCGGTTCCGGCAGAACCTGCTCGGCAAGCGCGTCGACTACTCCGGCCGGTCGGTCATCGTCGTCGGCCCGCAGCTGAAGCTGCACCAGTGCGGCCTGCCCAAGCAGATGGCGCTGGAGCTGTTCAAGCCCTTCGTCATGAAGCGGCTGGTCGACCTCAACCACGCGCAGAACATCAAGTCCGCCAAGCGCATGGTCGAGCGCGCCCGTCCCGTCGTCTGGGACGTGCTCGAGGAGGTCATCACCGAGCACCCGGTGCTGCTGAACCGGGCGCCGACGCTGCACCGCCTGGGCATCCAGGCCTTCGAGCCGCAGCTGGTCGAGGGCAAGGCCATCCAGATCCACCCGCTGGTCTGCACCGCCTTCAACGCCGACTTCGACGGTGACCAGATGGCGGTCCACCTGCCGCTGTCGGCGGAGGCGCAGGCCGAGGCCCGCATCCTCATGCTGTCCAGCAACAACATCCTGAGCCCGGCCGACGGTCGCCCGATCACCGCGCCGACCCAGGACATGGTGCTGGGCCTGTACCACCTGACCACCCTGGTGCCGAGCCGGCACCAGGCCGACGGTGGCCGTCCGGCGGCCTTCGGGTCGACGGCCGAGGCGATCATGGCGTTCGACAAGGGCGCCCTGGCCCTGCAGGAGCGCGCGCTGATCCGCCTCGACGAGGTGTTCGGCGTCGACAACGGCAAGGTCAACGAGCCCTGGACCCAGCCCGAGGACTGGACCCCGGGTGCCCCGGCGCTGGTCGAGACCAGCCTGGGCCGGGTGCTGTTCAACGAGGCCCTGCCCGAGGACTACCGCTTCGTCAACTACCAGGTGCCGAAGAAGGAGCTCGGGGCGATCGTCAACGACCTCGCCGAGCGCTACCCCAAGGTGCAGGTCGCGGCGACGCTGGACGCCCTCAAGTCGGCCGGCTTCCGCTGGGCCACCCGCTCGGGCGTCACGATCGCCATCGACGACGTCGTCACCCCGCCGGCCAAGCAGGAGATCCTCGACCGGCACGAGGCCGAGGCGCGCGGCATCGAGCGGCAGTACGAGCGCGGTGTCATCACCGACGCCGAGCGCCGTGGCGAGCTGATCGAGATCTGGACCCGCGCGCGGGCCGAGGTCTCGCAGGCGATGGTGGACAACTTCCCGACCACCAACCCGGTCTGGGTCATGGTCAACTCGGGCGCCCGAGGCAACATGATGCAGATCAGCCAGATCGCCGGCATGCGCGGCCTGGTGGCCAACCCGAAGGGCGAGATCATCCCGCGGCCGATCAAGGCCAACTTCCGGGAGGGTCTGTCCGTGCTGGAGTACTTCATCTCCACACACGGTGCGCGCAAGGGTCTGGCCGACACCGCGCTGCGGACCGCGGACTCCGGGTACCTCACCCGCCGGCTGGTCGACGTCTCCCAGGACGTCATCATCCGCGAGGAGGACTGCGGCACCGAGCGCGGCGTGATCATGCCGATCGCGACCGTCGTCGACGGTGTCCTGACCCGGGACGCGCACGTCGAGACCAGCGTCTACGCCCGTTCCCTGGCCGCCGACGTGGTGGCCGAGGACGGCACGCTGATCGCGCAGGCCGGCCAGGACCTGGGTGACGTGCTGATCGGCCAGCTGGTCGATGCCGGCGTCGCCGAGGTCAAGGTCCGCTGCGTCCTGACCTGCGAGTCCCTGCTGGGCACCTGCGCCACCTGCTACGGCCGGTCGCTGGCCACCGGCAAGCTCGTCGACGTCGGCGAGGCGGTCGGCATCATCGCCGCCCAGTCGATCGGTGAGCCCGGCACCCAGCTGACGATGCGCACCTTCCACACCGGTGGTGTCGCGGGTGAGGACATCACCCACGGTCTGCCGCGTGTCGTGGAGCTCTTTGAGGCCCGCGTCCCCAAGGGCAAGGCCCCGATCGCCGAGCTGGCCGGCTCCGTCCGGATCGAGGACGGCGAGCAGTTCCGCAAGCTCACGATCACCCCGGACGACGGCTCCGACGAGGTCGTCTACGACAAGCTGTCGCGCCGGTCGCGGCTGCGGGTCGAGGACGGCACCCACGTCGAGGTCGGCGAGCAGCTCACCGAGGGGGCGGTGGACCCGCACGAGGTGCTGCGGATCATGGGCCCACGCGAGGTGCAGCTGCACCTGGTCCGCGAGGTCCAGGAGGTCTACCGCAGCCAGGGCGTGTCGATCCACGACAAGCACATCGAGGTGATCATCCGCCAGATGCTGAAGCGGGTGACCATCATCGACTCGGGCGCCACGGAGTTCCTCCCCGGTGCGCTGGTCGAGCGGACGCTGTTCGAGACCGAGAACCGCCGCGTCGTCGCCGAGGGCGGCGAGCCGGCCTCGGCCCGTCCGGTGCTCATGGGCATCACCAAGGCCTCGCTCGCGACCGAGTCGTGGCTGTCGGCCGCCTCCTTCCAGGAGACGACCAAGGTGCTCACCGACGCCGCCATCCAGGGCAAGAGCGACTCGCTCCTCGGCCTCAAGGAGAACGTGATCATCGGCAAGCTGATCCCGGCGGGTACGGGCATCAGCCGCTACCGGAACATCACGGTCGAGCCGACCGAGGAGGCCCGCGCCGCCGTCTACACGATGGCCGGGTACGACGACGGGCAGTACTACAGCCCGGACGTCTTCGGGTCGGGCTCCGGTGAGGCCGTGCGCCTCGAGGAGTACGACTGGCGGGGCTGATCCCCGGTAGCACATGAGGAGGGCCCCGCAGGTCGTGAGATCTGCGGGGCCCTTCCGCGTGTCAGTGGAGCGGCTGCGTCACGTGACGCAACGCCGGGCTAGCGGTCGGCCAGCTTCCGCATGGTCTCCACCGTCCGCAGCCGACCCTCGCGGCTGTCGTCGAGGGGCTGCAGCGCGATGGTGGTGACGCCGGCCTCCGCGTAGGCGGCCACCCGCTCGGCCACGTAGGACTCCGGCCCGATGAGCGACACCTTGCGGACGAACTCCTCGGGCAGTGCCGCGGCCGCCTCGTCCTTCTTGCCGTCCAGGTAGAGGTCCTGGACGGTGGTGGCGGCCTCCTCGTAGCCGTAGCGGCGCGCGAGGTCGTTGTAGAAGTTCTTGCCCCGGGCGCCCATGCCGCCGACGTAGAGGGCCAGCTGCGGCCGCACCAGGTCGTGCAGGTGGTCGACGTCCTCGCCGATCGCGACCGGGACGCCGCAGATCACCTGCAGGTCCCCGAGCGCGGCGTCCCGCTTGGCCTTCCCGGCCCGCAGCGAGTCGCCCCAGACGTCGTCGGCGCGCTCGGGCATGAACCAGATCGGCTCCCACACCTCGGCGATCTCGGCGGCGAGCTCCACGTTCTTGGGACCGAGCGCGGCGAGCATCACCGGGATGCGCTCGCGCACCGGGGTGTTGATCAGCTTCAGCGGCTTGCCCAGGCCGGTGCCCTGCTCGGCCGGCAGGGGCACCGTGTACTTCGGCCCCTCGTGCACGAGCCGCTCGCGGCGCCACACCTGCCGGCAGATCTCCACGACCTCCCGGGTGCGCTGCAGCGGGGCGTCGTAGGGGACGCCGTGCCAGCCCTCGATCACCTGCGGGCCGGAGGCGCCCAGGCCCAGGGTGAACCGCCCGCCGGAGACGAAGTCCAGCCCGGCGGCGGTCATCGCCGTCAGGGCCGGCGTCCGGCTGTAGATGGGCAGGATCGCGCTCATCAGCTCGACCCGCTGCGTGACGGCCGCCAGGTACCCGAGCTGGCTGACGGCGTCGAAGGTGTAGACCTCCGCGCACATCGCGAGGTCGAGCCCCGCGGCCTCGAGGTCGACGATCTCCGCCGCCGTCTCCTGGAATCCCCCCGCGTAACTGGCCTGGATGCCGATGCGCACCTGCACTCCTCTGGTCGGCGGCGCCCGCGTCGGCGCCTCCGGCGACCGTAGCGGGTGCGCGCGGGCGGGCCCGAGGCTCAGGCGGTGCGGCTGCGCAGCGGGCGGATCACCCCGACGACCTCGGTGACGACCCGGACGCCGTCCACGTCGCGGGGGACCAGGCCGGCCGCGTCGGCGTCGGCGACGTCGACCTTGACGACGTAGCCGCTGTCCCGCCGGGCCAGGCCGATGCCGACCACCCCCGGCTGGGCGGAGAGCTGGTGGGCGAGGACGCCCTTGGCGGCACGGGCGGCGGCACGGTCGGTCACGAGGTCTCCTCGCTGACGCCCGCGCGCCGGGTGCCCGGGACGAGGGAGGTCCCGGACGGCCGTGCGGGCTCGGTCACCTCCCCATGGTGCCTCGTTCCCGCCCGGAGCGACATCCCCCTGACCTGGGGGACGGCCTCAGGAGGGGGTCAGGAGGCGACCCACTCCGCTCCCAGGGTGGCCAGCACGGTCGCCAGGGGGTTGGCGAAGGTCAGCCCGGCGCCGTTGCTGCCGCCCTGGTCGCTGCCGGCGAACAGCAGGCCCAGCGGGACGCGGTCGGCGCTGCGCCAGATGACCGACCCGCTGTCCCCGCCGGCGGAGAAGGGCCCCGACAGGCCCTCGATCTCGATCTGGTCGTCGAAGACGTGCACGCCGTCGTCGTACTGGACGGCGACCCCGTCGACCTCGACGGCGGTGACCCGCCCGCGGGTGTGCCCGGTGGTGCGACCCACCTTCTCGACCTCCTCGTCCGGTTCCACCTCCTCCCCGTCGGCCACGGTGCCGGCCAGCGGGCCGCCGGGGACCCGGCCCGGCTCGGCCTCGATGCCCGCGTCCAGGACGGCGACGGCGGCGTCGACCCTGTTGCGGCCCGCGGTGAAGCGCTCGAAGGCGGTCAGCGTGGCCACCCGGTCGGCCGGGACGCCGCCGTCGGCCGGTCCGGGCTGCAGCACCGCGTCGCCGACCGCGCCGGCGTCGCTGGCGGCGAGGACGTGGTTGTTGGACAGGATCGCCAGCCGGCCGTCCACCCGGACGAAGCCACCCAGCGTCCCGGCCGTGACGGCGGGGTGGGCCACCGACAGCCCGGGGTGCAGCGGGCGGGTGCGCTGCTGGAGCTCGGCCGGGGTGGGGGAGGACAGCGGCACTATCGGCCCGGTCACCCGGACGTCGATCTCCGCGCGCACCGCGTCGGCGAGGTCGGTGAGCAGCACCCGGGCGTCGGCCTCGGCCGCCACGCGGATCGCCAGGTGCACCCGCCCGGGGGCGACGGGGGCCAGCCCGATGGCCGGCCGCGTCCACACGCGGCCGCCGAGGTCGCTGGCCCGGACCGGGGGGAAGCCCTCGGCCATGCGGGCGGACAGCCGCGCCTTGAGCTCGCGCGCCGTGTCGATCAGCACCAGGACCTCCGTAGCGGTGAGTGGTCTTGTTGGGACCGACGGTAGGGGGAGGGGCTGACAGTCGCGCGCCCACCGGGGGCCTGCCGGCACGCGTCGTCCCCTGGCGCGCCGGCCCGGCCGCGGTATGGTGCGGCCTCCCCCCGGGGCCGTGCGGCACGGTCCCCGCGGCCGCCGGGAATGGCCGGCGCGCCCGTGTCGTTGTCCCCGTCGAACGGGCCCGGGTGGCAGGCAGACCCTGCCCGCTCGGCTCCCGGGACCCGGCTTTGACCGCCTCCCAGCACGCGGGTATCGTGGTCAGCCGTGCCCAGGGTGCCCTGGGCCTGCTCCCGTTCGCGGTGCGCCTGGGTGTCCGGAGGTCCGCCTCCAGGCCGCGGGTCCGCCCCGGTGGGCCGTCCACGGAGGACGGTGTCCGGAGGTGGCGGCGCCGAGTCGCGGGGGGCGACCTGTCCGGTACGACCGCCGGCCGGTCCTGGGGAAGGCGACACGCCCGACCGCGGGGACCGGTGAGTGGCTCGCGACCAGGGCGGACGACCCCGGCAGGACCGGCACCGGCGACACGACAGCAGCACCGTCCACAGCACGACCCAGCGCAGGTAGGAGATCCAGGCCACCCATGCCCACGATCAACCAGCTGGTCCGCAAGGGCCGCGAGGACAAGGTCGAGAAGACCAAGACCCCGGCGTTGAAGGGCTCCCCTCAGCGTCGAGGCGTGTGCACCCGCGTGTACACCACGACGCCGAAGAAGCCGAACTCGGCGCTCCGCAAGGTCGCTCGCGTCCGCCTCACCAGTGGCATCGAGGTGACCGCCTACATCCCGGGCGTCGGCCACAACCTGCAGGAGCACTCGATGGTGCTCGTGCGCGGCGGCCGCGTGAAGGACCTCCCGGGTGTGCGTTACAAGATCATCCGCGGGTCGCTCGACACCCAGGGTGTCCGCAACCGCAAGCAGGCTCGCAGCCGGTACGGCGCGAAGAAGGAGAAGAGCTGACATGCCGCGCAAGGGCCCCGCGCCGCGCCGTCCGCTGGTCAACGACCCGGTCTACCAGTCGCCGCTGGTCACCCAGCTGGTGAACAAGGTCCTCGTCGACGGCAAGCGCTCGGTCGCCGAGTCGATCGTCTACGGCGCCCTGGAGGGCTGCCGCGCCAAGACCGACACCGACCCGGTGGTCACGCTCAAGCGCGCGCTGGACAACGTCAAGCCGGCCCTCGAGGTCCGCAGCCGCCGCGTCGGTGGCGCGACCTACCAGGTCCCGGTCGAGGTCCGCGCCTCCCGCAGCACCACCCTCGGCCTGCGCTGGCTGATCCAGTACAGCCGGGCGCGCCGTGAGAAGACGATGACCGAGCGCCTCATGAACGAGCTGCTCGACGCCAGCAACGGCCTCGGTGCCGCGGTCAAGCGCCGCGAGGACACCCACAAGATGGCCGAGTCGAACAAGGCCTTCGCGCACTACCGCTGGTAGTCGCACCCCCGCTGGTGACACCCCCGTCCACCAGCACCCGCCGGCGGGAACGCCGGGCCACCCCCGGACCCCGCACGCGGACCAGAGACAAAGAGGAGTGAGGAATGGCCGACCCCAAGGCCCAGCTCGCCAGGACCCGCAACATCGGGATCATGGCGCACATCGACGCGGGCAAGACCACGACGACCGAGCGCATCCTCTTCTACACCGGTATCAACTACAAGATCGGTGAGGTCCACGACGGCGCGGCCACGATGGACTGGATGGAGCAGGAGCAGGAGCGCGGCATCACCATCACGTCCGCCGCGACGAAGTGCTCCTGGAACGACCACGACATCAACATCATCGACACCCCGGGGCACGTCGACTTCACCGTCGAGGTGGAGCGGTCCCTGCGCGTGCTCGACGGTGCCGTGGCCGTCTACGACGGTGTCGCCGGCGTGGAGCCGCAGACCGAGCAGGTCTGGCGGCAGGCGGAGAAGTACGGCGTCCCGCGCATGTGCTTCGTCAACAAGCTCGACCGGACCGGCGCGAACTTCTTCCGCTGCGTCGACATGATGGTCGAGCGGCTCGGCGCCAACCCGGCCGTGCTGCAGCTGCCCATCGGCGCCGAGGCCGACTTCATCGGCGTCGTCGACCTGGTGCAGATGCGCGCGCTCACCTGGCGCGGTGAGACCAAGATGGGCGAGGACTACGCCATCGAGGAGATCCCCGCCGAGCTCGCCGACCAGGCCGCCGAGTACCGCGACAAGCTGCTCGAGACGATCGCCGAGACCGACGACGCGATCATGGAGGCCTACCTGGGCGGCGAGGACATCCCCGTCGACCAGCTCAAGGCCTCCATCCGCAAGGCGACCATCGCCGCGCAGATCAACCCGGTGCTCACCGGCACGGCGTTCAAGAACAAGGGCGTGCAGCCCCTGCTCGACGCGGTCGTCGACTACCTGCCCAGCCCGCTGGACATCGAGGCCATCGTGGGCACCGCCCTCGACGGCGAGACCGAGGTCCTGCGGCACGCCGACGAGGACGAGCCGTTCTCGGCGCTGGCCTTCAAGATCCAGACCGACCAGCACCTCGGCAAGCTGACCTACGTCCGGGTCTACTCGGGCCGGCTCAACTCCGGGTCCCCGGTGCTCAACAGCACCAAGGACCGCAAGGAGCGGATCGGCAAGATCTACCAGATGCACGCCAACAAGCGCGAGGAGCGCGAGGGCGTGGGCGCCGGCCAGATCGTCGCCGTCGTCGGCCTGAAGCAGACGACCACGGGTGACACCCTCTGCGACCCGCAGAACCCGGTGATCCTCGAGTCGATGACCTTCCCGGCCCCGGTCATCTCGGTCGCCATCGAGCCGAAGACCAAGGGCGACCAGGAGAAGCTCGGCACCGCCATCCAGAAGCTGGCCGAGGAGGACCCGACCTTCCAGGTCCGCCTCGACGAGGAGACCGGCCAGACGGTCATCTCCGGCATGGGCGAGCTCCACCTGGAGATCCTGGTCGACCGCATGCGGCGCGAGTTCCGCGTCGAGGCCAACGTCGGCAAGCCGCAGGTCGCCTACCGCGAGACCATCCGCAAGGCGGTCGAGAAGGTCGACTACACCCACAAGAAGCAGACGGGTGGGTCCGGCCAGTTCGCCAAGGTGCAGGTCAGCATCGAGCCGCTCGAGGTCAGCGGTGACGGCCCGACCTACGAGTTCGTCAACGCCGTCACCGGTGGCCGCATCCCGAAGGAGTACATCCCCTCGGTCGACCAGGGCATGCAGGACGCCATGCAGTACGGCATCCTCGCCGGCTACCCGATGGTCGGGGTCAAGGCGACCCTCGTCGACGGCCAGTACCACGAGGTCGACTCCTCGGAGATGGCCTTCAAGATCGCCGGCTCGATGGTCTTCAAGGAGGCCGCCCGCAAGGCCAGCCCGGCCCTGCTCGAGCCGATGATGGCCGTCGAGGTCGTCACGCCCGAGGACTACATGGGTGACGTCATCGGCGACCTGAACTCCCGGCGCGGGATGATCCAGGCGATGGAGGAGCGCTCCGGCGCCCGCGTCGTCCGGGCCCTGGTCCCGCTCTCGGAGATGTTCGGCTACGTGGGCGACCTGCGCAGCCGCACCCAGGGGCGGGCGAGCTACACCATGGTGTTCGACTCGTACGCCGAGGTCCCGCAGAACGTGGCCAAGGAGATCATCGCCAAGGCCACCGGCGAGTGACCCGCCGGGCGGGGCACGTCCCCGCCCGGCACCCCCAGCAAGCCCACCCCAGAGTTCGCGCACTACGCGAGACCACGAGGAGAGGAACCCAGTGGCCAAGGCCAAGTTCGAGCGGACCAAGCCGCACGTCAACATCGGCACCATCGGGCACATCGACCACGGCAAGACCACGCTGACCGCGGCGATCACCAAGGTGCTGCACGACAAGTACCCGGACCTCAACGAGGCGTCGGCCTTCGACCAGATCGACAAGGCGCCCGAGGAGAAGGCCCGCGGGATCACGATCTCGATCGCCCACGTCGAGTACCAGACGGAGAACCGTCACTACGCGCACGTCGACTGCCCCGGGCACGCCGACTACATCAAGAACATGATCACCGGTGCGGCGCAGATGGACGGCGCCATCCTGGTGGTCGCCGCGACCGACGGCCCGATGCCGCAGACCAAGGAGCACGTCCTCCTGGCCCGCCAGGTCGGCGTCCCCTACATCGTCGTGGCGCTGAACAAGGCCGACATGGTCGACGACGAGGAGATCCTCGAGCTCGTCGAGCTGGAGGTCCGCGAGCTGCTGTCCGAGTACGAGTTCCCGGGCGACGACGTCCCCGTGGTCCGCGTCTCGGCGCTGAAGGCCCTCGAGGGCGACGCCGAGTGGGGCAACAAGCTCATGGAGCTCATGGACGCCGTCGACACGGCGATCCCCGAGCCGCAGCGTGAGGTCGACAAGCCCTTCCTCATGCCGGTCGAGGACGTCTTCACCATCACCGGTCGCGGCACCGTCGTCACCGGTCGCGTGGAGCGCGGCATCGTCAAGGTGTCGGAGGAGGTCGAGATCGTCGGCATCCGTCCGTCGTCGACCAAGACCACCGTCACCGGCGTCGAGATGTTCCGCAAGCTGCTCGACCAGGGCCAGGCCGGCGACAACGTCGGTCTGCTGCTGCGCGGCATCAAGCGCGAGGACGTGGAGCGCGGCCAGGTCGTCGTGAAGCCCGGCTCGATCACCCCGCACACCAACTTCGAGGGTTCGGTCTACATCCTCTCGAAGGACGAGGGTGGCCGTCACACGCCGTTCTTCAACAACTACCGTCCGCAGTTCTACTTCCGGACGACCGACGTCACCGGCGTCGTGACGCTGCCGGCCGGCACCGAGATGGTCATGCCGGGCGACAACACCGAGATGACGGTCGAGCTGATCCAGCCGATCGCCATGGAGGAGGGCCTGCGGTTCGCCATCCGTGAGGGTGGCCGCACCGTCGGCGCCGGTCGCGTCACCAAGATCATCAAGTAACACCCCGACGGGGGGGGGGGGGGGCCCCCCCCCCCCCCCCCCCCCCCCGCCCCCGCGCGCCGTGTGGTGGGCACCCCCACCCCCCACCCGCGCCAGCCTCCCCCCCCCGGGCTCACCCGGCCGCG